>JBCNPL010000277.1:0-4263 GCA_039593375.1 Paraburkholderia sp.
CTCGCGCGGATGCATATCGATGACGCTCATCGGACTACTCCTTCTTCTTGCGCTCGTCGGATTCCTGCTTCGGTTCATTGCCGTGGTGTCCCGTCAGCTTGTCCACCACGCGTCCCGCGACGCCGAACGGACTCGCCGAGAAGCGGAATTCCTGGGCGGCATGGCGGCCGATCGTCAGCCCGATCTGCTTGCGGTTCACTTCGCCGCGCGCGAGCGCGTCGTAGAGCAGTCGCACGTCATCTTTCTTGACCATCGGCGGCCACGGCGGCTCGAGCGGATCGACGACGCATTCGATCAGCACCGGCCCCGGCATGGCCAGGGCATCCTTCAGCTGATCGCGGCAGTGCGTCGGATCCTCGATGCGCACGCCGCGCGCACCGCAAGCCTCTGCGACTTTGACGAAATCAACGGGGCTCAAGTCGACGCCATACTCGGGGTTGCCCAGATACAGCATCTGTTCCCATTTGATGAGACCGAGCGAATTGTTCTTCATCACGATGACCTTGACGGGCAGGCCGTGCTGCACGAGGGATGCGAATTCGCCCATCATCATCGTGAACGAGCCGTCGCCGGTGAAAGCGACGACCTGGCGGCCCGGATAGGCGACCGACGCACCGATCGAGTACGGGAGCGCGGCCATCATCGAGCACATCGTGCCGCTGAACGAAAAGCGCTGGTTCTCGCGCAACTCCATGCGTGCCTGCCAGACCGTCACGGTGCCCGAGTCGCCGCAGATGATCGCGTTGTCGTCGAGCAGCGCGGGCAGATGGTGCGCGACGACTTGCGGGCACATCGGCCGCGCGGTCGAGGTGCCGCGCTCTTCCATCAGCGCGCGCCAGTCGCGCATGTGCGACTGTGCCTGAGTGAGAAACTCGCGCGCTTCATTGCGGCGCAGTTTGCCGAGCAACTCGTGCAGCGTCGCGCGCGCGTCGCCGACGAGGCCGATGTCGGCCGGATAGCGCAGGCCTATGTGCTCCGGGTTATGGTCGATCTGCACGCAGGCGGCTTGCCCCGGCTTCGGCAGGAACTCGATGTACGGAAACGAGCTGCCGACGATCAGCAGCCCATTGCAGCCTTTGAGCGCCTGGACCGACGGCAGCGTTCCGACCACCCCGATTCCACCCGTCGTGTACGGACTCGTGTCGGGCACGCACTCCTTGCCGAGTTGCGCCTTGACGATCGGCGCGCCGAGTCGTTCGGCGAGCTGCTCGAGTTCCGCGCGGCAGCCGCGCGCCCCGGCGCCCGCGAGGATCGCGATCTTGTCGCACCCGCCGAGCAGATCGGCCGCTTCGGCAACCAGCTCGGGCTGCGGCATGCGCGTCGGAGGTTGATAGGCGCTCGACGTATGGCCTTTGATGTTGCGCTTGAACCGGTGTTCCTTCGATGCCGGCATCGCCTGAATGTCGATCGGAATCGCGACGTGCGCCACGCCCGAGCGCGAGAGGGCGGTCCGGCATGCGTAGTTCATCACGTTCTCGAGGTGCTCCGGGCCCATCACGCGCTGGTTGTAGTAGGCGACGTCCTGATACAGGTAGTCCTGGTTGATGTCTTGCAGATAGTGCGTGCCGATCAAATCGTGATAGGTCATCCCGGTGATGGCGAGCACGGGCGCGCCATCGACTTTCGCATCGTAGAGCCCGTTGAGCAGATGCACGGCGCCGGGCGCGGCGGTCGAGAAGCAGACGCCGAGACGCCCGGAGAATTTGGCGTACGCGCATGCGGCGAGCGCGGCGCTTTCCTCGTGACGCAGATGGACATAGCGAATGCTGTCGCTTGCCTTGCGAAAGCTTTCCACGAGTCCGTTGATGCCGTCGCCGGGCAAGCCGAAGACGGTATCGACGCCCCATTGTTCGAGAATTGCCACGACGTGGTCTGACACGGTGTCGGTCACGGATGCCTCCAGCTGAGAAGCGGTCTGACAGGCTGACCGGGCATGCGGCGCGGACGATGGGGCGTACGTGCGAGGCGGCCAACCGTTGCAAGGTTTTTCGTTGCTCGTGCGCCGACGATGCATGGCAGGGACGACGAACGTGAGCAACGGCAGGCGCCGCAGTTAACGTGCCCGTTTCGAGCGAAGGGTGCCGCGAGGCGACAGTGGTTATTGCAGACGGAATCTTGGCCGGCGCGTCGCCGTCTGGCACATTCGATGCGCCGCCGTTCGAGACCATGAATGCGTTCCGGCCCGCGATGTCGATGTTCGTCGTACTGTCGGCCGTCGCCGGGTTTGTCGATGCGGCTTGCTTTCTCGCCTTGTCGAAAGTTTTCACGGCGCATGTGACCGGCAATTTCGCCGCGCTTGCGAGCGCGCTGGTCAAGCCCGACGAGACCACGGGGTTGCGCATCGCGGTCGTCATCGCGTTCGCCGCCGGCGGCGTGTGCGCCGTCTTTACGGCGCGCATCGTCGCGATCGATGGTCGCGCGGCACCGACGCGAGCGCATCGCGCGGTTATCGTCGTCGAGGCAGCGTGGCTGGCGCTGCTGCTCGTCTCACACGCCGTGCTGAACGATGAGGTGTGGGCTCGGTACGCCGTGGCGCTGTGCGCGGGGGCCGCGATGGGTTGCCAGAGCGCGCTTTCGAAGCTGCCCGGGGAGGTCGGCATGGGCACACCGACCACGGTCATGACGAGCAATTTCAGCGCGTGGACCGTCGCGCTCGTCGAGCGCGTCACGCGTCGTGAGCGCGACAGGCACGACCGGACGCTCGTCCAGCTTTCGCTGCAATTGCTGCTCTTCGTTACCGGTGCGGCCGCGGGCGCGCTCGGACTGCATCGGTTCGGCATCGCGGTGCTGGGCGTGCCGCTCGCGTTGCTGCTGGCTTCGATGTTGGTCGCCGGACGCGCGCCGAATTAGCGTGCAAGCCTGCCCACCGGCGCTTCGGCTCACGTCTCCTCAATTCTCAGATGACGTCGCGCAACTCGATACCTGTCCCGTAACGGGATAGCGACACTGAGCCGCTCAGATCGAGTTGAGGTTTCCCCCTATCAAGAGGTTCGTCACCTTGCCGTTATACCGGCCGAATCGGTAGGCAACCGCGGCGCGCGTCGCCGCATCTCGACAGGGGGAAAAGTGGACCGTCTGAGTCTGAACACGAAGTTGTGGTTGGCCTTGCTCGTCACATGGCTGGGTTTGCTGTTGTTCGGAGGCTGGGCGGCCATACAAACGCGCGACACGATGCTGGCGGAGCGCAAAGCCGCCATTCGGAACATCGTCGAGGCCGCGCATGGCATCGTGACTCAATACGCGCAGATGGCGGAGCGGCACGAGCTGACCGAGGCCGATGCGCAGCAGCAGGCGATGTCGCGCCTTTCCGCGATGCGTTTTCCCGGCAACGGCTACATGATCATCACGACCGCGAAGCCCGTGGTGATCATGCACCCCGTGCTTGCCGACCTGCGCAACAAGGACGTGAGCCACTACGCGGACAGTGACGGCAAGCTGCTTTTCGTCGAACTCGTCAAAGTGGGCCAGGCTAACGGTGAGGGCTTCGTCCAATACATGGGCCGCGTGAAAGGCAAGACCGAGCGCGTGCCGAAGCTCGCCTTCGTGAAGCGGTTCGAGCCGTGGGACTGGTATCTGATCTCGGGCCTCTACATCGACGACATCGACACGGCGTTCACGGCCGACCTCATTCGTTACCTGATCGCGATCATCGTGATCGGCAGCTTCGCGTCGCTCGCACTCGTCGTGATCATTCGGAACGTCAAGCGCAGTCTCGGCGGCGAGCCCGCCTATGCGGCGACGGTTGCGCAAGCGATCGCCGACGGCGACCTGACGCATCACGTGGCGAGCGCATCGGATGACGGCAGCATGCTGTCCGCCATGCAGCGAATGCAGCAGCGTCTGGCGGATGCGATCCGTCGTATTCGAGGCAGCACGGAGACGATCACTGACGCGGCGAGGCAGATCGCGGCCGGCAACCTCGACCTGTCCGCGCGCACGGAGCAGCAGGCTTCGTCGCTCGGCGAAACGGCCGCGAGCATGGAGCAACTGACGGCGACCGTGAAGCAAAACGCCGACAACGCGCGGCAGGCCAATCAGATGGCGGCCGAAACTTCGCGGATCGCGGGCGAGGGGGGCGAAGCCGTGCAGCAGGTCGTCTCGACGATGCAGACGATCGCCGACAGCTCCGGCCGAGTCGTCGACATCATTTCGGTCATCGAGGGAATTGCGTTTCAGACGAACATCCTGGCGCTCAACGCCGCTGTCGAGGCGGCCCGCGCGGGCGAGCAAGGGCGCGGCTTCGCGGTGGTGGCGGGCGAAGTG
>JBCNPL010000278.1:0-4253 GCA_039593375.1 Paraburkholderia sp.
CCCGAAGCCACCCCCGCGCGGCGCTCACCGTGCAACTCGTAGCGCACCGTCGCGACGGTCAGATGCACTTCGTCGGGTGCGGCGGCCTGACTCGACGCGATCGAATAGAGTCGCGGCTGCAGGGGCCTGAGCATACCGACGAAGGTCGCCGCATCGAGCCCTTCAACTGGGAATTGCCGCACAACGTCGATGACGTGATGGCCGCTCAGGTAGGCCGCGCGCTCGTCGACGCGGTCGCCCCCCGCCAGATTCCGCAATTGTTGCGCACCGGAAAGCTCGGCCCAACGATCGAGGAATCGCGGCGTCAGCGTCGTGATTTCGAAATCGGTGGCAAGCGCCTCGCCAAGCGTAATCTGCTTGCCCTTCAGGGCGACCGTCTTCAATGGGTCGAGATCGAGCGTGCGCAGTAGCCCATCTACTAGCGCGGGATCGTTGGCCGGTACCAGGCCCAACGCGTCGCCGGGTTCGAAGCGAATATCGGAGCCTTCCAGCGAGAGCTCGACGTGCCGCGTTTCCTTCGACGAGCCGCGTCCCGAGAGCACGATGTTCTCGATGACGCGCGCGGGATGCGGGTTGTGCTTGTCGATTGCGGCCGTCGGCGCCGTGGCGACCGAGGACCATCGCGAGGCCGCGCTCGTCGTGCTATCGCCTGCGGCCGTGGTCTGAGCCAGGACGGAAAGAATATTGTCGATCCATCCATGCGCCGACTCTTCGTAGTCGACATCGCAATCGACCCTCGGCGCGAGGCGCTGAGCGCCGAGTTCCTCGAAACGACGATCGAGACGCTTTCCTGCCTCGCAGTAGCGCTCGTAGCTCGAATCGCCGAGCGCTAGCACGGCGAAACGCACGGCCGGCAGCCGCGGCGCCTTCCGGCCCTCGATAAACTCGAAGAATTCAGCGGCCGTTTGCGGCGGATCGCCTTCGCCGTATGTGCTCACGACGATCAGGACGTCTTGTTCGTCCTTCAGTTGACGCGACTTGTAATCGACCATGTCGTGAAGCGACACGGCCAGACCGCGTTGCGCGGCGCGCTCCGCGAGCGTTTTGGCAACAGAACTGCTGTTGCCTGTCTCGCTGCCGAAAAGGACCGTCAGCCGCCGGGTGGATTCGGCACTAGTCGTGCGTTGAGCGGTCGGGAGCGCTGGCGCGACTTTGGCGGCCGACGCCTGTTCGAACCCTGCCAGAAAACCGCTGATCCAGAGCAACTGCTTGGAATCGAGCGAAGAGACGAGGGCTTTGACATGTTCCCACTGCGTGTCGGTGAGATCAGGCCCCTTGAATTCGGAAACGGTCATTTCTTCCGTCGAGTAGATCTGGGTGGTCACCCCGATCATCACCTGTGGCATTCGCCTGGAAAATGTCGGCGCGATGCGTATTACGCGTTTCGCGATTTTCTCTTGATCTGTGCCAATATGCAAACGCATTATGCAATTGCATATATTAATAACTCTCCGTTATTATGATTTTGGCAGTATTGGGGTTGAAGCGAAATATTGAGAGATTGAACGAGAACTATCGGCCTTTGAATCGATCCGGCTGGCAAAGAGACGCCGAGCGCCAGAGAGGCTGCTGTTATCGATCGTCGCGGGATGGCGCCAGCAATTCCGAGCGGCCGATTACCTGCTTCGAAGTATCCGCCGGCTCAGGGTCGGAAAAGCCGGCGGCTTTGATGGCCGAGCTTAAGCTCTTGAAGCGGACTGCTTGCTTGGTACTGCGCAGCGATGCCATGCCTTCATTCCACGCGTGCAGCATTTGCTTTGCGATCCAGCGCCATTGCGGTTCATTTTTCGCGGCTTCGATGATTTCCTGCGCCACGGCGACGGCCGAGTCGCATAATTGCTCGACCATCTCGTGATATTTCTTCGGGGCGATACCGAGGCGGGCGTTGAAAAATCTTTCGAGAGTTTTACCGGGCGCCCATGTCTTTCGGCCGTCGATGGAGAGGCCTGGCGGATTGGAAGCAAATCGGGGATAGGCCTGTGTTGTCACGATGTCATAGGCCGGCGTAAAGGCGACGTCGTCGTATGAGGTGTAAAGAAGCGCGATGTTTTTCGAGTGGCAATCCGCGTTGCGGACAACGAAGTTAGTCAACAGCAGCCAGCCCAGTTGCTCGAGTTGTTTGCGCTGATCCGCGTTTGTCAGGTAGGCTCGCGTCGCATTCAGGACGCGTTCGGTCGAGGGCGAATACTTTTCATGTGGTGGAAGGCCAAGCAAGCCACACGCGTCTTCGAGGCCGCAGATCGGCAAACCCGCAGCATCGGCATCGAACCGCTCCACTATGAGCACGCGGCCATCGTCGGACATACACGTTTTGGCAACGCGTGCCACTCCTAGTCGCTCCAGCACGCGCATCGAATGGTATTCGTTGAAGCCCAGGTAAGGTGTTTTGTCGTCCGAGCCCTTGATGATGTGGCGACTCGTTCGGATCGTTGATTTTCCGAGGGGATGGTCTGAAGCGCGGGATGAAGATTCCGGTGCGATGAACTTGGGTACGGCGCCTGAGATAGCGGCTCGCGCATAGGTGCGCACGAGCGACGCAAAGTACTCGGCCGTGTTGTCGCCGCGAAGCAGTTCCTCGATATGCACGGGTTCCAGATCGCTGCCGGGTTCGACGCCTTCGGGCGTAACGGTTACGCGGCCAATGCTCATGCCGCCAATGACGGCAAGCAAGGAAAGGTCCGTTCCGTCCAGGTACGGACCGAACTCTTCGCGAATGACACTGAGAAGATAGCCTTCCGGCAGGTTCTGTCGGAAAAACGGATGGAGGTCACGTGGCCATACCCAAGGTGCTTCACGCACCGGCATCGTCAGACTGACAAAGTCTTCTTTTGCGGCGCCGGTGTTGTACTTCAGGACGTATTCATCGCGCTCGCGATAGAGTTGAGCGACATTCTTACCTTTGACCTGTACGTCGAGTTTCACGAGCTGCCCTCACCCTGTCGTTGTTCAGCAAGAATGTCCTCCAGGGTTCGGCGATGCCCATGCTTAACGATGCGCAGGTCATAGCCTGCCGCCTCGAGCAGCTTTACGAGCGCGGAGACGCTCATGTCGCCGCGCGCCAGCGTCTCCATCCGGGCAACCGTTGTGCGGGCTACGCCGGCGCGTTGCGCCGCCTCTTCCTGCGACAGGTTTGCTTCGCGTCGCGCATCGCGAAGCATCGTAGCGACATCAGCTAACGTCGTCATTTGTGGCCCCGGGGCATCAAAAAACTGCGATTCACGGGTTAATGTAGCCCTAAGAGTACAATTTTTCAACTCAAATTTCGTAGCCCTAGGGCTACAAAAGGCGCGAATCGGCGTTTTTTGTAGCTCCAGGGCTACACCATTGATCGGATGCGCGGTTTCCAGTTTGCCGCGCGCGTTGTTCAGCTGGCAATTCGATGCACCCAGACAACCTGCGTCCACGCAAAGTCGCCGATCCCGTAACGCGCGATTAGCGTATCGATTCGCGCGTTGATCCTGGGCGAGTGGATACGGCAGTGGACGATGAAATAGCCGCTGTTGACGCCGACGAGCGAGCCGTCGGGCAGTGCCGCGTTTCCTTGAACCGGCGCGAGGGCAGTTGCAATGTCGCCGGTGCTGACGAAGTAGGCCGTGCCGCGCCGATCGATGAGCCGTTGCGCCTGAGTGCGCGCGAGTGTCGGGATGGCGGCGACGAGCACGGGCGCCGCCGCCGTGTTCACATTGACCATCGTCTGGTCAGGCAGGATCGTCACATAAGGAGCGAGCGCCGCAATCACCTGGGCGTCATATCCTGGGATGCGGCCGAGGTCCGATACCGAAACGAGTTGTAGAGGCCATCCATCGGTGCCTCGCTTGTCGCTGAGCGAGCTGACCATGCGATCGGCGGTTACCTGAGCGAGCGCCGGATCGAGCGACAGTTCTCCAAGCAGCCGACGATAAGCGAGGACACCTTCCGGGTTCGTCCGATACGGCTGCCCCGGAGCTGGGCGACCCACGAGGTCCATTAGATTGAACTTGGCCTGAGCGTCTTCAACCTCTCCGGAAATCCAGGCGCGCGCGAGCTCGCCGTTGACCGAGGCCGCGTCGGGCGGCAGGAAGTTGACGAGTTGCACATCGCTAACGGGCGCGGACCACGATTGTCCGATATACGTCACGTTCGACGTAGCGCTTTGCGCGCGCAAAGCGGCGCGCGCCCACTCGACGGCCGCGCGCTCGGCCCACATCGTCTGCGCGGCGAGCCGCTGATTCTCAACGTCACGGGTGGCGACTTCCTGGCGCCAGAGCACGCTT
>JBCNPL010000279.1:0-4251 GCA_039593375.1 Paraburkholderia sp.
TACTTTGCCCGACGCCTGCAATTGCCTGCGAAATGCGAGCGCGGCATTGATCGGGATCGCGAACGTCAGCGTTTGGAATCGCTCGGTATCCGAGTAAACCTGGACGTCGATGCCCACGACGTCGCCGGCTCGGTTGAAAAGCGGGCCGCCCGAGTTGTCGGGGTTCACCGCGATCTCGGTCTGGAGAAACGGGAATGACGTGCCGTCGGCAAGCGTGCGCGGCGTTGCGCTGACGAGACCGGCGCTGACGGTGTTGTCGGGACTGTCCGGGGCACCGATCGCCAGCAGTTGCTCGCCGATGCGCACGCGTGACGAGTCGCCGAGCTTGACGACGGGCAGCTTGGTCGCGCCCTCGATCTGCAAGACGGCGACGTCGGTTTGCGGATCGGTTGCGATGACTTTCGCTTTGAATTCGCGCCGATCGGTCAGCCTGACCGAAACTTCGTCGGCGCGGTTGACGACGTGTGCGGTCGTCAAAACGATGCCGTCGGGACTGATGATGAACCCCGAGCCGCCGCCCCAGGTTACCCGCGGCGGGCCAGGCGGGACATCCTGTGGTTGCTGAGTCGCATGCTTGAAAAACGCGAGCAGCGGGTCGTCGTCGGCGACTGCGTCGAGGGTCGGCCCCGGCGCTTGCGCGTCCGCATCGGCCGTCGCGATGCCGATATTGACGACAGCCGGGCCATAGCGCTCGACGATCGTCGGGAAGTCGATGAGTCCCGTGGCTACGCTTGGTGCGGGACGCGCCGCTTTTGCGGGCGGTGACGCCGTGGTGGGCGGGGTTGCGGCGACGGCCAAAGGCAGGGTGCAGAATGTGACGGCGATCCATAGCGTCGTCGCCGCCACGTCACGCGTGGTTCGCGCAAACGCGTTCGAGGGCTGACAGATCACGGCATGTCTCCAGATGGCCGTTGTGCGGATAGTCGGGAGGGTGCGCTCAGCCGGAACAGCAAGGACGTGGCGTGCATCGATCACCGACGAATCGATTCTCGGACACGGTCCTGCCAAGTGCTGTGATCGATCGCACAGATCGAAATCGAAATGGCCGGAGGCAAGGTTAACGCTAGTGCGGCCGACAATTAATCATGAACTGGCGAATGCGCTTCGCCGAGGAGCGGGATGGCACGGCGCGTATAATCGGCCCCGTCGCCTCGTCGCCGCACTCCGCTTTTCTTTTATGTCCCAGGCCTATTCGATCAAGCGCCACAACGCGTCAATATCGATGCTTGCCGCCACCGCGTCGGCGAGCTTGTCGATCGAAGCGAGTCTGCGCGCATCGTGATCGATCCGTTCCGCGTCGTCGAGTCCCGCCCAGCGCAGCAGCGCCGCGCATGCGTCGGGAGAATCGAAAAGGCCGTGCAGGTACGTCGCAAGAATCTGTCCGTCTTCGGACATTGCGCCTTCCGCACGGTCGGCGGCGCCGACGCGCAAACGCATCGCCGGGCGCGCGAGCGCGGGGCCGTCGGTGGCTCCCATATGGATCTCGTAGCCGCGCACGGGAACGCCGCTGTCCATCAGCAGCATCCCCTCCACATTGATCAGCTGCTTGTGCGGTTCGAGCGTCGTCACGAAGTCGAGCAGTGCGAAGCCGGGCTCGCAAGCGGCTTGGCTTTCGAGGCCGAGCGGATCGCGCAACTCGCGACCGAGCATCTGCATGCCGCCACAAATGCCGATCACTTTGCCGCCGTAGCGCAAGTGCCTGCGCAGGTAGGGCTCCCAACCGTTCTCGCGCAGCCACGACAAGTCGCGCTGCACGCTCTTGCTGCCGGGCAGGACGACGAGGTCGGACGCGGGCAACGGTTCGTTCGCTCGCACGTAGCGAAAATCGACTTGCGGGTGCGCGCGCAGCGGATCGAAATCGGTGTGGTTGCTGATGCGCGGCAAAGCCGGCACGACGATGCGCAACCTGCGTTCGCGCGTCGTGAGTGCAGCCTTCGCGGAGGGCAGCATGTCTTCCGCATCGATCCACAAGCCCGGAACGAACGGAACGACACCGAAGATCGGTTTTGCGGACTTGGTCTCCACCCAATCGATCCCTGGTTTCAGCAGCGCGACGTCTCCGCGGAACTTGTTGACGATCACGCCCTTGACTCGCGCACGCTCCGTCTCGTCGAGGCAGGCGAGCGTGCCGAGAATCTGGGCGAACACGCCGCCGCGATCGATGTCGGCCGCGAGCACGACGGGGCAATCGACGGCCTGCGCAAAACCCATATTTGCGATGTCGCCCTCGCGCAGATTGACTTCGGCGGGACTGCCGGCGCCTTCGACGAGCACGAGATCCGTTTTCGCCCGCAGTCTTTCGAACGATTCGAGCACGGCGCGCATCGCGACAGGCTTGTAGGCGTGATACTCGCGTGCGTCGAGGTTGCCGCGCGCCTTGCCGTGAATGATGACTTGCGAGCCGATGTCGCTGTTCGGCTTCAGCAGGACAGGATTCATGTCGATCTCGGGCACGAGGCCCGCGGCGAGCGCCTGCCATGCCTGAGCGCGGCCGATTTCGCCGCCATCGACGGTGACGGCGCTGTTCAACGACATGTTCTGCGGCTTGAACGGCGCGACGCGAAGGCCAGCGCGCGCGGCAATGGCGCAAAGCGCTCCCACGAGCGTGCTCTTTCCGCAGTCGGAGCTCGTGCCTTGAATCATCAACGTGCCGGCCATGGCGCTGATCCCGGTGGCGTAACAGAATTAGGGCGTGCCCCGACGGAAATTCTCTCGGGAGCACGCGCAATGGGGCTGAATTATGTCATCGATAGCTCAATAGCTGAAGGCGGCAATGGGGCGCCGCGCGAGAGAGGGGCAATCGGTGTGTTTCGCGGAGGAAGCGCGACTTGATAGGACACCTGACGATCGCCGCCACCTGTGTGCTCGCGATCGCCGGCGTCGCGCTGGACGCGATCTTCGGCGAGCCCCGGCGCGCTCATCCCCTCGTCGCATTCGGCCGGCTGGCGAAGCGAATCGAGCAACGCTTGAATCCCGACACGGATACGGCGCTGCCCGGCCCGGACGCGCAGCGTCGAAGCGCGGGCTCCGCCGAGTTGCGAAGCCGGGTAGCGGGGATCGTCGCGTGGTTCGTCGCGGTCGTTCCCCCTGTTTTGCTGTTGGCGTGGCTGACGCGTTCTCTTCCGATCACGTTGGCATGGGCGCTGCACGCGCTGGCACTCTGGTTCGCGCTCGGCGCCCGAAGCCTTTCCGATCACATCGCGCCCGTCGAACATGCGCTGGCTGCACGCGATCTCGTACGGGCGCGTGAACTCACCTCGCGCGTCGTCACGCGCGATCTGTCGGATGCGGACGAGCCGGCTGTTGCGCGGGCCGCGATCGAGTCGGCGCTCGAGAACGGCAACGACGCGATATTCGGCGCGCTGTTCTGGTTCGCTATCGCCGGAGGCCCTGGAGCGTTGGCGTTTCGGCTGGCGAATACGCTCGACGCGATGTGGGGTTATCGAACGCCGCGCCTCGTGTTCTTCGGGTGGGCGGCGGCTCGTCTCGACGATCTCGCCAACTGGGTGCCGGCCCGGCTGACCGCACTGACGTACGCACTTTGTGGAGACCGTCGCGTCGCGATCGAATGCTGGCGAACGCAGGCGCATCGGTGGGAGAGCCCGAACGCCGGCCCTGTCATGGCGAGCGGGGCCGGAAGTCTCAACGTATCGTGCGGCGGCACGGCCAGATACCACGGTATCGACGAGCGGCGCCCCACGCTCGGTGCGGGGCGCGATCCGAGTGCACGCGATGTGGGGCGGGCGCTTGCCCTGGTGCGACGCGCCATCGCCGTCTGGCTTGCGGTGTTCGCGCTGACGTTCGTTGTCTCGACCGCGATGTCGATCCTTGTTTGAGAACTGCACGATGCCAGATTTCGACGCTTCGTACCTCGTCCCGCATGGCGGCAATCTCGGCGATGCCGTGCGCCGATACGGTATCGCTCGTGAGCGCTGGATCGATTTGTCGACCGGCATCAATCCTCACGGCTATCCCGTGCCCGCGATCGAGCCCGGTGCATGGCTGCGCTTGCCCGACGATGACGACGATCTCGAGGAAGTCGCCGCGCGGCACTACGGTTGCACGCGCGCTTTGGCGATGGCCGGAACGCAAGCGGCGATTCGCTTGCTGCCCGAGGTGTTGCCTGCGGGTCCGATCGCCATCGGCTTGCTCACATATGGCGAATATGCGCCTGCTTTCATGCGTGCGGGCTTTTGCGTCGAACGATTCGTCACGCCCCAGTTCGCTAAGACGACCGACGCGGCATTCGTG
>JBCNPL010000028.1:0-17585 GCA_039593375.1 Paraburkholderia sp.
GGCAGGCCGAAGCCGTGAACGCGTTGAAGCGATGGAGCGGCTCGCCGAAGCGGTCGAGCGAAAGCGGCTGCACGTGGTATTCGATGTCGGGGCGCGTAATCGATTGGTCGTCGGCCGAAGATTTCGCAAATGCACCGAGTTGGGATGGCGACATCGACATCGGGCCGCTCCGCGAAAGCGCATATTGCGCGCCGATCCAGAGCTTGCCCCACCAGTGCGCGGAAAGCGTATTGAGTGTGCGCACACCCTCGACGCGATACGCCATGCGCAATTGCAGATGGTCCTGCAGATTCTCGCCGACACCGCGCAAGTCTTGCACGACCTCGATGCCGAGCCCTTGCAGCCGCGCGCCGTTGCCGATGCCCGAGAGCTCGAGCAATTGTGGCGAATTGACCGCACCCGCGGCGACGATCACCTCACAGCGTGCGCGCGCGACGAAGCGCCGAGCGCCGACATCGTCTCGCCAGTACTCGATACCGGTGCAGCGCTTGCCCTCGATCGAGAGCCTGCGCACATGCGCCTTCGTGACGATCGTCAGGTTCGGTCGCGAAAGCGCTGGCCGCAAGAACGCCTTCGACGCATTCCAGCGCACGCCGCGTTTTTGATTGACTTCGAAGTAACCGACGCCCGCGTTGTCGCCGCGATTGAAATCGTCGGTCGCCGGAATGCCCACCTGTTGGGCCGCCGCATGGAACGCCTCGAGCACCTTCCATTTGAGGCGCTGCTTCTCGACCCGCCACGGCCCGCCCGCGCCGTGCCATTCGTTCGCGCCGCCGTGATGATCCTCGCTACGTTTGAAGACCGGCAGAACCGCGTCCCACGACCATGACGAATCGCCCGTCACCCGCGCCCACTCGTCGTAGTCCTCGCGCTGCCCGCGCATGTAGATCATGCCGTTGATCGACGAGCTGCCGCCGAGCACACGCCCGCGCGGATACGAAAGCGTGCGACCGTTGAGACCCGGCTCGGCGCAAGTTCGATAGAGCCAGTCCGTGCGCGGATTGCCGATGCAATAGAGATAGCCGACGGGGACATGGATCCAGGGATAGTCGTCCTTCCCGCCCGCCTCGACGAGGAGCACGGTCACGTCGCGATCCTCGGAGAGCCGGTTGGCCAGCACGCAGCCGGCCGTGCCCGCGCCGACGATCACGTAATCGAACTCGCCCGCGGCGATCGTATCGTCAGTCATGAATGTCACCTCCCCGGGTGGACCTGTAACGGCCGGTAACCAAATGGATCCATGCGCCGAGTTCGCCTCGGCGGCTCGCGAAGCCGCGCTACGGCCTGCCCGAACCGCCGGACACGCCCGCGCCGCCGGCTTCCCCGTCGAGCGCTTTCAAATAACCGCCCCAAGCCGCGCGCGCGGCGGGCTCGAGCGCTTCCTCCGGCAATGTCGTCCGACGCTGTACAATCAGCAACGCATACGGCTTGGAGAGCGCGCTTGCCTCCTTGCACAAGCTCAGTTCGTCGCCTGTCGAGGGCGACCGGGCTCGCCAGAAGTTGATCGCGGCTTCGAGTTCGTTGATCGTGATTTCGGACATGATTCGCGTGATGGCTGTGTGGCTACCCGCGGCTTTCGGCCGATCGCTTGTGGCGGCACGCGCTCGATGTGGCCGCGGGGCTCCCGCGAACGGCGCGCCCGCCTTGCGGGTCGCGTGCTGAATGCCTAACCCATTGTACTTGAGCGACTTCCATGCGACTCCTCCTGATCGAAGACGACCGCCCCATCGCGCGCGGTATCCAAAGCAGTCTCGAACAAGTCGGCTTCACTGTCGATATGGTCCACGACGGCATCTTCGCCGAGCAAGCCCTGACGCAAAATCGCCATGAGCTCGTCATTCTCGATCTAGGCTTGCCCGGCATCGACGGCATGACGCTGCTCTCGCGCTTCCGCCAGGGCAATCGGCACACGCCCGTGATCGTGCTGACGGCGCGCGACGAGCTGAACGACCGTGTCCAGGGTCTCAACGCCGGCGCCGACGACTACATGCTGAAGCCGTTCGAGCCCGCCGAGCTCGAAGCGCGCATTCGCGCCGTGATGCGCCGCAGCGGTCCCGCGAACGACATGCCACGGCCGGAAGTGTCGTTGGGCGGCGTGCGCCTTTCGGGCGTCGATCGCCGCATCTTCAACGAAGACAAGCCGCTCGAGCTTTCGCCGCGCGAATTCGCCGTGCTCGAAATGCTGCTGCTGCGCCACGGGCGCGTTGTCAGCAAGGCGCAGCTGCAAGATCACCTGACGCACTTCGGCGGCGATCTCGGCGATACAGCCATCGAAGTCTATGTGCACCGTGTGCGCAAGAAGCTCGAGAACTGCCGAGTCGAAATCGTGACGGTGCGCGGCTTCGGTTATTTGTTGCAGGAAATTCGTCAGGCTTCATAAGGGCTCGAACCCCGTCGATCATGCCTCGCCCCGCTGCAACAAGCCTGCGCCGTTCGCTGCTGCGGCGCCTCGCGGGGCCGCTGTCCCTGCTCGCCTTGATGAGCGGTCTCATCGCGTATTGGCTGGCGTGGCAGTACACGCAGCATGTGATCGATCGGTCGCTCGCCGATCTGGCGGCGGCCATCTCGAAGCAGATCCAGATCGCCGGGCCCAATGCGCGGATCTCCGTGCCGCCGCTCGCCCAAGCGATGTTCTCCGACCCCACGCAGCACCTCATCTATCGGATCAGCGACGGCCAACGCGACATTGCCGGCGATCGCGATTTGCCGCTCGACGGCAAGAGCGTCCGCCGACTGCGTTTCGCCTACGTTTTCGAAACGCAGTATCGCAACATGCATGTGCGCGTGGCCCAAGTCCGCGTCACGCAGCCTGACGGCAGTCCGATGATCGTCGAGGTGGCGCAGCAGCTACGTCATCGCTATCGAATCGCGGCCGAATTCCTCGTCGCGATCATGATGCCGCTGCTCCTGTTATTGTTCGCGGGTTGGGGGATCGTCTGGCGCGTCGTCAATCAGCAACTCGGCCCGTTGACCGAGCTCGCCGATTCGTTGAATCGGCAGACGCACATGTCGCTCGAGAAAGTCGACGAAACGCACGTGCCGGCAGAGATCCGTCCGCTCACGAGCGCATTGAACGCGCTGCTCGAACGATTGAAGGCCGCGCTCGATGCCCAGCGCAAGTTCATTGCCGACGCGGCTCATCAGCTCCGCACGCCATTGACCGCGGTGAAGCTGCACGCCGAGCAGGCAGCCAGCGCGCGCGATCCGAACCAGACGCTCGCGGCCGTTCACGAACTGCGCGCGGCGGCCGATCGAGCCGTGCGGCTTTCCAACCAGCTACTTTCGCTCGCGCGAGCGGAGCCCGGCGCGCAGACGGCGCGCTTCGTCGATTTCGATATTGCGGCGCTCGCGTTCGAGACCGGCGCTGAATGGGTGCCGCGGGCGCTCGCCGCTCATGTCGATCTCGGCTTTCAACGGCTCGACGATCCAAGCAACGACACACCGCTCATCGTGCGCGGCAATCCCGTTTTGCTGCGGGAAGTCGTCGCGAACTTGCTCGACAACGCCGTCAAATACGTGCCTTCCGCTCTACGCGACGGCGCCCGCGTGACAGTAACGGTCACGCGGCTCGACGCCGCGCAGGGCCCGCTCGCGCAGATCGTCGTGGAAGACAACGGCTCGGGAATTCCGCCGGCGTTGCAATCCGATCTTTTCAAGCGATTTTTCCGGGGCGACAGGGCCAACGCGGACGACCAAGGTGTCGACGCGGGCGCAGGCCTCGGCCTGGCCATCGTTCACGACATCATGAGCCTGCACGGTGGCGACGTGCAGTACGCGGATGCGCCCGATGGCGGCGCGCGATTCATTCTTCGTATCCCGCTCGCCGGGCAACCGCAGGCCGAGGCGACCCCGCGCGTGGAAGCAACCTCGGCATTCCGCGACGACTGACAAAAAACGCCGACTCGTCTCGGCGACGCGAGCCGTCAACCTTTCCCATTGCGCTTCGACGCGAGCATCGTGCCGCGACACTTGCGCGCGCCGCAGCGGCAGGCATAGTCCTTCTTGAGCTTCTTCGTGAGTCGCACGTCGATCACGAGGCCGTAGTCGTAGAACAGCTCCTCGTCCGGAGCGATGTCGCGCAACGCACGGATGAACACGCGCCCCTCGACTTCCTCGGCCTCGCAATTCGGCGCACACGAATGATTGATCCAGCGCGCGCTGTTGCCGCCCACGTTGCCGTCGATGACGCGGCCGTCGTCGAGCGCGAAATAGAACGTATGGTTCGGTTCGTCGGGATCGTGCGGATGCCGGCGCTGCGCTTCCTTCCACGAGATCCGCTCACCCTTGTACTCCAACAGCCGCTCGCCCGCGCCAAGCGGCGCGGCCGCAAACACGCCCTTGCCATGCACACCCGAGCGGCGCACGATCAACTTGCGTGAACTCATCGACGAATCCTCTGAAAACCAACCATGCCGCTACCGCGGCGCGCTAGCGTCGCCGCACATGAGAGCGCTTTCGATCATGGGATAGAAAACGCGGCGCCCGTGGGCGCCGCGTCGGCTCATGACGTCATGTACGTCACAAAACGTGATCGTACACGCTGACGATAACTTCGTTCAACGTTGCAAGCCGGAATACTGAAAAAAGCGTATGGGAGCGTTCTCGCATCCGTTACGGCGCGCCGAGCCTCCGAGGGTTTCGAAGAAATGCCGGAGGCAAACTCAGCCCTGCTGCGCGAAGATCTTCCAGATCTTCTTCTGCGTGGCGGAATCGCCCTCCTCGTGCGCCTCACAGTCGAGGCGCAATTCGACGTCGCCAAGCGAAATGCCGAATGCGAGACACCGGTGCAATGCCCTTTTCACGTTCTTGCTCGGCTCGAAATGACTGCACGTCATGCACATTCTGTGTACGGGAATGTCGCCCTGCACCTGAAGCTGGCGGATCATCTTCAACAGCGTGCGATAGAAGACGGCCTGCTCGTCGCCGCCGAGCGTGTCGATCGCCGTGCTGAGGAAGTCGGGCCACTGCAACGCGCGCTTGGCCGCCGTGCGACCTTTCCCCGTCAAGCGCACCGCCAGCGCGCGCCCGTCCTCGTGAGCGCGTCGCTTTTCGATGAGGCCCTTCGCTTCGAGCGTACTGACGGCATCGCTCGTCGTGGCCGCCGTGAGCGCCGTCTCTCGCGCGATCTCCCCGAGTCGTAGCGGCGTCTTGCGCTGCATGAGTAAAACGAGTATTTCCCCTTGCGTCGGAGTCAATCCGGCACTTTCGGCCCATTCCCACGCCTGGCTGCGCATCGCCGTATTCAATCTCAGCAAACTATGGGTCACACGCCCTGTCGCTTGCTCTCCGTATGCACCTTCGCTCATAGTCGTTCTTCGCTATCTCGCCATTGACAGCATGCCGCTGCTGATCCGGTTGCCAGTGTGCGCCTACCACGCGACGCGTTGCAACCTCCGTGGGATGACTCGCCCTCGCTCGAGCCTGCCGAATTTTACTATTCCAGAGTCTCTCGCCCGGCCCGAGATAAATCTTTTCATCTATCGAGACGGATCCGAGACGGTATGGCTCACCCCAAAGTCTACGCTCGCAAAGCCCCGTGCGACGGCGTGAAGAATATAACGCGGCGAAGCGGCGAGTCCGCCATTTTAAGCGAGCGAACGCGCCTGTCGAGCCCCGTTATTCGCGAAATTCTGTGGATAACTGCTGTATAACCGCGTGAATGTTCTGTGACGCGATGTTCAATAACGTGCCGGCTCCAAAAAATGCGGCCCAACTTATGAGCCGCATCTTCGCGCGATGCACGGTCGATCCACGCGGTTATCGTTTTCGCATGCCGTTGAAGCGAAGGCAAATTTCGACGTTTTCCACAGCGATGGCCGTGGCTTGTTAACTATTACTACTTTTGTATACGTGTTTACGAAAACAAACCTAGAAACTGCGCCAGCGCACGCACTGCTGCCGCACCGCTTCGTGAAGCGACTTCTCTTTCGCGACGACGCTTCGCAGCCACGTGGCATCGTTCATCTGTTCGCGCGCGATAACGGCAATCTGATCGAGTGCCGCGCCCGAGTGAAGCGCCTGAGCATGGGGCGCGATCGTTTGGAGCGTCGCGAGGATATCTTCGAAGATCGTCCGGCGCGTGCCGGTTTGCGGGTCGATGCAGGTTCCGCCGAGACCGAAGCGGCAGGCCTCGAAGCGGTTGAACGTGTAGACGAGGTAGTCGTCTTCCTTCGGCGTGAAGGGCTTGTCGACGAGCAGATGGCGCGCGAGCGTCTGGATGTAGCAGGCGATCGCCGCGGCCCGATCGATCGATAGCGGCGTATCCATCACGCGCACTTCGATCGTGCCGTAGCCGGGTTTCGGCCGGATATCCCAGTAGAAGTCCTTCATGCTGTTGACGACGCCCGTCGCGACCATCTTCGAAAAGTATTCTTCGAAGCCGTCCCAGGTCAGCATGAACGGCGCGCGGCCTGATAGCGGGAATGCGAATACCGAATTGAGGCGTGCCGAGTGGAACCCGGTGTCGACGCCCTGCACGTACGGCGAAGACGCCGACAGCGCGATGAAGTGCGGAATGTAGCGCGACATCGCATGCAGCAGAAACAGCGCGCTGTCGGCATCCGGACAGCCGATATGGACGTGTTGGCCGAATACGGTGAACTGCTTCGCCAGATAGCCGTAGAGCTCCGAAAGGTACTGAAAGCGCGGCGCGTCGAAGATCTGCCGTTCCGTCCAGTGCTGGAACGCGTGCGTGCCGCCGCCGGCAAGGCCCACGTTGAGCTGGTCCGCCGCGGCGACGAGCGTGTCGCGAATCGTGCGCAACTGAGACAGCGCTTCTTCGTGTGAAGTGCAGATGCCCGTCGACAGCTCGATCATGCTTTCGGTGATCTCGGGCGTGATGTTTCCCGGAATCTTCTGGTCCTTGACGAGACGCATCAGATCCGATGCTGCTTTCGTCAGATCATAATCGTGCTTGTTCACGACCTGGACCTCGAGCTCGACACCGAACGTGAACGGTTTGGAATCGACGAAGGGTTCAAGTGCCATGTTTGTTCCTATTCAAAACTGCCTTTCGCTCAGGCGCGGCGCTCGCCGACGAGCGTCAAGCTCCGATAGACGATCCAGGGCCCGACGAGCTGCAACACGACGATCGCGCAGAGCGCGACCGCCCGCAGCGTCGGATCGAACTGCGGATAGAGCAGGTAGGTGTCGTCGACGAGTAGATAAGCGAGCGCCGACATCGGCGCGAGTGAAACACCGAGCGCGAAGCCCTGCTTCCAGCCGAGACCGCTCGGCTTCGCAAAAGCGAGCACGCCGACGAGCTTGGCGATGAAGCGCGCGACGATGAGCCCGAGCGCCGCAACGCCGCCGATCGCGACGTCCTTCCATTCGAACGACGTAAGCGTGAGCACGAAAAGAATCACCGTGAGCAGCCAGCCAGCCGTGCCGAAGTGCTGCGGCCAGAGCTGAGGCTTTTCCTCGAGATTCTTCACGACGATGCCGGCCGCAAGCAGGCTCAGGATCGTCGAGAGCTTGAAGATGTTCGCCACGGCGATGGCGAGGAGCACGAGTCCGAAGAGCGCAACGAACGAGTGCTCGTCCTGCATGTTGACGCGCCGATAGAAGAACATGCAGGCGCGTGCGAGCAGGAACGCGACGACGAGCGAGCCGACGATCAGATAAAGCGGCTGGACGATGGTGGCGAAGACGTTCCCGTAGACCTCCTGATGAAGCCAGGCCGAGACGATCTTCTCGACGACGACGGCGTACATGCTGTTGAGCGCCGTGAGCGTGAGCAGCCGCTGCGTCACCTGTCCTTCGGCGCGCAACTCCGTCTTGAGCTGAATGACCATCGCCGGTGAAGTCGACATCGAAATGGCCGCCAGCACCGTCGCCACGGGCGGCGATACTTTCGCGAACAACAAGATCACGAGCACGAGCACGAATGTCAGCGTCGCCTCGGTCAGGCTCGATAGGATCAGCCAGGGATTGCGGCGTACCCAGCGCAGGTCGAGCCGGCTGCCGAGCTCGAACAGCAACAACCCGAGCCCCACATCGAGGAGAAGGCGCGACGTCCCGATCATGTCGGCATCGATCGCTCCGACGCCGGCCGAGCCGGCGATGAGGCCGATGACGGCATACCCGGAGATGCGAGGCAGGCGCCATGCCCGGTAGCACAGCTCGCCGCAGAGCCCCGCGACGAATAAGGCGAGTCCCGCCCAAAAGATACCGTTCAACGGGAACGGCCAACTGGGCAGAAAGGAAAACGCCGTTGTCATGAATAGCTTCTCCTTTACGGACAAGCCGCTCCCGTATCTTTGGAAAGCGGCTGGAATGCGTACTCGTCCGATCGAGCGCGAAGCCGTCGGACGCGGATGGCGGCAGCCGGCGAACCGGCCCCGAGCCGGAGGTGGTCACTCGGGCTCGGCAAGGCCCGCTCGAATTCGACGGGCCGACCTACGGCGAATTGCCGGCGACGAGTTCGCGATGAGCGGCGCCCACGCTGCCTGGCGAGATGAATGAGAACGGACGCGGCCGCTCAGGTCTGAGATTCCGAACCGGCTTTCGCCGTTCCGTCGAAGCCGAGTCGTTTCCCGGGCTCCGACGTGCAATCCATGCAGGAAGAACGCGGATTGTGCCACAAGCTGCGCGTTCTGTAGCGATTCGTCACCGAACAGGGTCGATTTCGGTAGAAACGACGCGCTGTCGCATCGATAGCGGAAAAATCATCCGCTTTTTGGACAAGCAGGCCGCGCGTATCGGACAGGAAAACAGGGCCGCTTCGCCATCGAGCCACCCCGCTCGCGAACCGGTGTCCGGATCAGTCCGATCGAGGTGGCGCTCGTGGGCCCTTTGTTTACCGTGTTAACGTCTGTATACACGTAGTAGCAGTTAACAATCGACGTCCGATTCTGTGCATAACAGCTGTTTGTCGCTTCAAATCAAGCAGTTGGCAAACGCATAACCGTTTGGGCACAGTGTGCGGCGCGGCGGGGTTTCGCGGCACAACTTTTTCGCGTGGCTGGCTGACCCGCCATTTGTCCCGTTTACGTCCACATCGATTTCACAGCGATTTCAGCGGCTCTTCACCTGTTACCCACAGGCACCGGTGGACAAGTCTTACGCGAACGGATCGGCCAGACCGTGCCGCAGCGCACGGAGCAGATATCGCGCCGGGTCGAGCGACTCGGCGAGGTCGCGTTCGAGCGGCCACGGCTCTCCTTCGATCTGCGCAGCGATGAGCTCGGCCACGAGCGAAGACCAGACGAGGCCGCGCGAGCCGAACGCGAAAGCACCATAAAGCCCCTCGGCACGCGGCAAGTCGAGCGGCCACGCGCCGCGCAGGCCGGCTGCCCGCTGCTCGCTCGAGGCTTCGTCGGCAAGCTGCCCTGCCATCGGCAGCCGATCGCTCGTTACGCAGCGAAAACCGACGCGACCGCTAAGCGATGCCGGATCGAACGCCGCGAGGTCCGAGGTCCAGCCGGGGATCAGTTTGGAAAGCCGCGCAAGGTTTTCGGCATGACCCGATGGCCGCATCGTGGCATCTTCGTCGTCGAGTTCGTAGGTGGCACCCGTCAGCACGCCGTTGGCGAGCGGCACCGCATAGCCGTCGCCGATCACCGGCAGTTGCAGGTCGGTCGTGAAGCGTGGCGGCAGCAATGTCAGTTGGCCGCGCACGATGCGCGTCGGCGCGTGACGCAAGCGCGCGAGACGCGCCGCATCGCGCGCGTTCGCCACGACGACGACGGGCGCGCGCGCAATGACGCGGCCGTTGCCGTCGAATACCGTCCAGGTAGCGCCCTCGCGCTCGATGCGTGCCACCTGCACGCCACCGAGCCAGCGCAGCGCATGCGCCGCGCTCGAACAAAGCGACGCGGCCAGCGCCGCGGGATTGAGCGAGCCCCCTTGCGGGTACCAGCAGCTGCGGCTCGATAGACCCGCCAGCGCGTTTCCCGCGAGCGAGCGTATCTGCGCGGCCGACAGCATCTGTGCGAACTCGCCCGGGTAGGCATGCGCAGCAATGGCTTCGACGAGCGCCTGCCGTTCCTCTTCGTCGGCAGGCAGATGAAGGAGACCGCTCGTGGTGCGTTCGAAGCGATGGCCGGCGTCTTCGAGCGCTTGCCAGCGCGTGAGCGCATAGAGGAAGCCTGCCCGTGAAACGCGCGAGGGTACGCTGTCGTCGCGGGAGAGCAGCGGATGAAAGACGCCGCTCGGATTGCCCGAGGTCTCGCGGGCAACGCTCGAGTGACGTTCCACGAGCGTCACGCGCCAGCCGCGCGCCGTTAGTCGCTCGGTTAGCGCGCAGCCGGCCAGGCCGGCACCGATCACGACAGCGTGCCGCTCGGTACAGTCGATCGGCAACGGAGGTTCGTGACGGCGCACGCGCCAGCGGGGAGCAAATCTGGCGACGAGCATCTCGCGCTTGCCGGCGAAACCGGGCGCCTTGGCGCAGACGAACCCCGCCGCTTCGAGCCCGCGTCTCACATGACCGGCGCTCGTGTAAGTCGCGAGTGTCGCGTCGGTCCCGGCGAGGCGCGTGAGCGCCTTGAAGACGGGCGTCGACCAAAGGTCGGGATTCTTCGCCGGCGAAAACCCGTCGAGATAGAACGCATCGGCACGCAGCCAAAGCTTCGGCAGTAGTTCCACGGCGTCGCCGAAAGCGATCGTCAGCGTGACGCGCCCTCCTTCGAACTCGAGGCGGTGAACGCCCGCAAGAGGCAACGGCCAGGCGTCGGCGAGCGCATGGGCGAGTCGCGCGATGGTTGCATCCGCAACGATCCGCGCGTGAAGCGTACGCAAGTCGTTCGCCGAAAACGGGTGTTTTTCGATGGAGACGAACGCAAGACGTTCCGGACGCGCGGGGTCGTCGTGCCAGGCTGCCCAGGTCGCGAGGAAGTTGCCGCCGAGGCCGAAGCCGGTTTCGAGAATCGTGAAAAGGCGCCTGCCGCTCCAGCGGGAAGGGAGCTCGTTGCCGCCGATGAATACATGCCGTGCTTGAGCGAGCGCACCGGCCGCGCTGTGATAGACATCGTCATAGGTCGGCGAAAACGGCGTGCCGTCGTCGCGAAAGGCAAGTGTGGCGGGCTGCAAAGGGGTGGTCATGGCATTTTCTGGAACGTTGGCAAAATCCAACGTCGGCGTGGGGCGACCCCGCGAAACCCTTGGCAGGCGGGGTTTTCGAGTATGACAATGCGGGAAACCCAGCAGCGACAAGGTTAAGAAGCGTTAAATTCTTTGAGAGCCTTGCCGTTATTGGGTTTGCGCTGAGCTATCATAGCAAGCGCCGCACGACCGTTGCGCCGGGGCCCGGCGCCGCAGCGGGTGGCGCACGCTTCGCCACGCTACAGGGCGGCACAGCTTGCGTACGATGATCGGCGCCGTTCGCGCCGTCAGTGTCAATTCAATCTGAAAAGAGGAACGTTAATGAACAAACAGGAACTGATCGACGCCGTCGCAGGTCAGACGGGCGCCAGCAAGGCTCAAACTGGCGAAACGCTGGACACGCTGCTCGAAGTGATCAAGAAAGCAGTGTCCAAGGGGGACTCGGTTCAATTGATCGGCTTCGGCAGCTTCGGCTCGGGTAAGCGCGCAGCCCGCACGGGCCGCAACCCGAAGACGGGCGAGACGATCAAGATCCCGGCCGCGAAGACCGTGAAGTTCACGGCAGGCAAGGCTTTCAAGGATGCCGTCAACAAGCGTTGAGCCCCGAACGGCTCGACGTCTCGTCGACAAACCCGCCTACAGGGCGGGTTTTTTTCTCCTTCTTTCGTTTCGGCGCAAGCGCGAGCGAGGCCACGGGCGTCAGTGCACGATCTGACCGGTCCCATCTTCCTCGCTATCTTCCGCATCCAGGTCCCAGGTCGGGAAAGGATCGGCAAAGCCGGCCCAGCCCGATGGACCGAGTGCATATTCGTCGTCGGTCAAAAGACATGCATCGAGCTTGCCGCGCCAATGGGTTGCATCGAGATCGACGCCGATCATGACGAGTTCCTGACGCCGATCGCCTATCGTGGCGTCGTTAGCATCGCCGTGCCAATCGGCTGCGATCTCCGCGGCGAGCTCGGCGTCGTCCGGCCATTCTTCGCGCGGCTGGGCCGCCCACCAGAAGCCGGCCGGGCCGTGGCGGCACGCGCCTCCTGCCTGCGAAAGCGAACCGACGACGTCATGACGCGTCGCAAGCCAGAAAAAACCCTTGCTGCGTAGCACGCCGCGCCATTCCTCGTGCAGCAGCGACCATAGCCGCTGCGGGTGAAACGGCCGTCGCGCTCGGTAGACGAGACTGTCTATTCCGTACTTGTCGGCTTCGCCCAGGTGTTCATGGTGTCCATGCCCGTGATCGTCTTCGTGCTCGCCGTCGTGCGCTTGCGCGAGCGATGCAAGCCAGCCCGGAGCGCTCGCGGCCGCGTCGAAATCGAAACGCTTCGTATCGAGCACTTCGCGCAGCGGCACGGCGCCGAAACGGCTCACCAGCTGGACCGCGCGCGGATTGAGGCGCGCGAGGATCCGTTGCAGCCGGGCGAGCGCGTCGGCGTCGACGAGATCGGCCTTGTTGACGACAAGTACATCGCAGAACTCGACTTGCTCGATCAAAAGCTCGACGAGCGTGCGATCGTCTTCTTCGCTCACGGCGAGGCCTCGTTCCGCGAGCGCGTCGGACGATTCATAGTCGCGCAGGAAGTTGAGCGCATCGACGACGGTGACCATGGTGTCGAGGCGCGCTGTTTCCGAGAGCGAGACCCCCTCGTCATCGGTCATGGCGAACGTTTCGGCGATCGGCATCGGCTCGGCGATGCCCGTCGATTCGATGACGATCGCATCGAATCGGCCCTCGCTCGCGAGCTGCCGGATCTCGGTCAGCAGATCGTCGCGCAGCGTGCAGCAGATGCAGCCGTTCGACATCTCGACGAGCCGTTCCTCCACTTGCGAGAGCGCCGCGGCATCGCGCACGAGCGAGGCGTCGATGTTGACCGTCGCAAGATCGTTGACGATGACCGCGACGCGCAGGCCGGCGCGATTGGCGAGGATGTGCTTGAGCAGCGTGGTCTTGCCCGCACCGAGAAAACCCGACAGGACGGTAACGGGCAAAGGAGGCTGATTCATGATGATCGTTCGGATAGGAGGAAAAAGCGTCGCACGGCGCGCGAAAGGCGGCGCAGCAGCATTTTGCACGAATCGACGCTTCGCCGTGCGTTGAGCGCGCGTTCGCGCCGATAGAGGGTTCGATGAGTCGAGATCGCGCCAAGATCGACGCAGCGCGAAGAAATGCTGTTAGAATGCCGGCCAGCACGACATGCGCAGTATTCCGCGATTCAGCTAGCGTTGCGCCTGCAACAGCTTCCAACGGCTGAGAATATCGACGATCTGGCGCGCATAGCGGTCGCGCAGGGCCGGGGTTTCGGAGTGGTATGCACCCACGGCTTCCCATGTGTTCCCGTACTTGTTCATCTTTTGTCGCAGGTGCCAGGCTGCGATGTAGACGTTCTTGCACGGCTCCATCAGCGTCTCCTTCGAGATGCCGTACTGCTTCAGTACGGGCATGTGAATGGAGTTGATCTGCATGAGGCCGTAATCGGTCGAGCCGTTGACGTTCTTGTGGAGCGCGTCCGGCGTGTTATGCGACTCCTGCCAGGCGATGGCGCGCAAGATCAGCGGGTTCACTTTCTGGTAACGGGCCGCTTCGTCGAAGCAATCCGCGCGTGCGCCGACGCTCGCGAGGCTTGCGGACAAGCCTGCGGCAACAATCACGATCGCTCGCGCGATGAGCTTCGTGCGTTCGCTCCGAACGATTTCCGAATCGATCGGTCGCCGAACTGCCGATACCAAGTCGCCTTGCATTTTCCTACCTTGTCTTATCTGTGTCTTGTTCGTGTCGCCCTTTACGTCTTATACGTCTTATGAAGCGCAGCGCTGGCCTATTGCTCGGGAAAACCCGGGTGACCGGCGTATTCCGTCCCAAATGTCCGCTCGTATGATACCGGCTGAGGACAGGTCCGCAAACCAGCCTGACGGACATAAGCGAGCCGGGGACGGACAACTTGATGACGTGCGGCTTACCGCCGCTCGTCGCTGCCCGGTATTTGGCAAACGAAGCCTGCTTCGAACTTTTGTGATTATTGGGACATAAAAAGCTGCTAATGTTCGGCTTTCACGCGGCGGGGCACCGGCGCGAAAGGGCCGCGCTCGAGGCCTGCCGCGGGACGGCCGCGAAGAGCCGCTCATCGCTTTCGTATTCAACTCTGATTCCATGACACGAAACCCTAGGGCATTGCGCCGCATCGCCACCGCGTTCTTGATCGCGGGCTTGATGACGACACGATTCGCGTATGCGGACGTCTCTCTGAACTTCGTCAACGCGGACATCGATCAAGTCGCGAAGGCAATCGGCGCCGCCACCGGCAAAACGATCATCGTCGACCCGCGCGTCAAGGGGCAGCTCAACCTCGTATCCGAAAACCCGGTCCCCGAGGACCAGGCGATCAAGACGCTCGAATCCGCGCTGCGGATGCAGGGTTTTGCTCTCGTGCAGGATCACGGCGTGCTGAAAGTCGTCCCCGAGGCGGACGCGAAGCTGCAAGGCGTGCCGACCTACGTCGGCAACTCGACACCCGCGCGCGGCGATCAGGTGATCACGCAAGTGTTCGAGCTTCACCACGAGTCGGCGAACAATCTGCTGCCGGTGCTGCGTCCGTTGATTTCGCCGAACAACACGATCGCGGCCTACCCCGCGAACAATACGCTCGTCGTGACCGATTATGCCGACAACGTGCGGCGTATTGCCTCGATCATCGCGGGCGTCGATAACGCGGCGGGTCAGCAAGTCGAAGTCGTGCCGCTCAAGAACGCCAATGCGATCGATACGGCACAGGCGCTTTCGAAGATGCTCGATCCGGGCGCGATCGGCAGCACCGATGCAACGCTGAAGGTCTCCGTGCAACCCGACCCGCGCAGCAACTCGCTCCTGATTCGCGCTTCGAACAAGTCGCGGCTGGCGATGGCGAAAAAGCTCGCGCAGCAACTCGACGCGCCGAGCTCGGAGCCCGGAAACATGCACGTCGTTCGCCTGCGCAACGCGGACGCCGTCGCGCTCGCCAAGACGCTGCGCGGCATGATGGGCAAAGGCGGCGGCGAAGGCGCCACCTCGAGCGCCGAAACGAGCAACGCCAATACGTTCAACGCGGGCGGCGCGGGATCGCTCTCGACGGGCACACCCGGCACGCCGCCGCTTCCTTCGTCTTATAGCGGATCGCTCGGCAGCAGCACCGGCAGCAGCGGCGGCCTGGGGTCGTCGTCGGGCGGCACGGCCGGCGGCGGCATGGGCAGAAGCGGTTTTCTGGGTCAGGCGCAAGGCGGCGGCGGGGAAGAGAATCCGGCCGGTGGCATGATCCAGGCCGATTCGGCAACGAACTCGCTCATCATCACGGCATCGGATCCCGTCTATCGCAACCTGCGCTCGGTCATCGACCAGCTCGACGTGCGGCGGCCGCAGGTCTACATCGAGGCGCTCATCGTCGAGCTCACCGCGAATAACCAGGCGAATCTCGGGATTCAATGGCAAGTCGCGACCGGGGCGTTGTACGGCGGCACGAACCTGTCGTCGGGTCAGAGCGGGCTCGGCAACAGCATCGTCAATCTTACGGCGGCCGCCGCGGCGGGCGGCGTGCCTGCGGCCTTGAATACTCAAGGAAACTCGGGGCTCAATATCGGTTGGCTGCGCAACATGTTTGGTGTGCAAGGCCTCTCTGGCTTGCTGCAGTACTTCTCCGGAACGAGTGACGCGAACGTGTTGTCGACGCCGAACCTCGTGACGCTCGACAACCAGGAGGCGCAGATCATCGTCGGCCAGAACGTGCCGATCCCGACAGGTCAGTACACGAACCTGACGAGCGGTACGGGAAACACGGCGTTCAATACGTTCGACCGTCGCGACGTTGGTCTGACGCTTCACGTGAAGCCGCAGATTACCGACGGCGGGGTCCTCAAGCTGCAGATCTACACGGAAGATTCGGCCGTGGTGGCCGGCACGCAGACGGCGACGACGGGCCCGACCTTCACGAAGCGTTCGGTGGAATCGACGGTGCTCGCGGACAACGGTGAGATCATCGTGCTCGGCGGCCTCATGCAGGACAACTACCAGGTTTCGAACAACAAGGTGCCGCTGCTCGGAGACATTCCGTGGATCGGCCAGCTGTTCCGCTCCGAAGCCAAGACGCGTCAGAAGACCAACCTGATGGTGTTCCTGCGCCCTGTCATCATCGCCGACAGCGATACGGCGCGGGCGGTGACCGAAAACCGGTACGACTACATCCAGGGCGTGACGGGCGCGTATCGATCGGACAACAACGTGATTCGCGACAAGGACGACCCTGTCGTACCGCCGATACCGCGAGGTCCGAACGAGGGTGCCGCGCCGGCCACGAATCTTTTCGATCTCGACAAGATGCGGCGTCAGCAGTTCGCGCCTGCTCCCCCGGCGGGCGGCTCGCCGGCACCCGCGCCTCAAGTCGCTCCGCCGCCGGCGCCCGCTGCGCCGAGTTCCGGTAACGGCGTGGCGGCGCCCAACGCAAGCGCGAAAAATACGTCAGCGATCGACTTCACATCGTCAAGACCATGAGCACTACCGCAGCGCCACAGCCGGTTGTCGAGCGAGAACCACTCTCGCCGCTTGCCGCGCGCCTCGTCCCGTATGCGTTCGCGCGCAACGGCCAGATCCTCGTCGCGCATCAGCGTCCCGAAGGCGTCGAGGTATGGATCAGCGAACGCACGAGCGATGCGGCGCTCGCCGAGGTCGCACGCAATTTCGGCGCGTTGACGGCCGTGCGGCTACCGGCCGACGAGCTCGCGCAGGCGATCAATCAAGCCTACGCGCGCAACGATGGCAGCGCGGCGCAGATCGTCGGCGAGGTGGAAGGCGAAGTCGATCTCTCGCGCCTGATGCAGGACATTCCCGAAGTCGAGGACCTGCTCGAATCGGAAGACGACGCGCCGATCATCCGCATGATCAACGCCCTGCTCACGCAGGCGGCGCGCGAGCATGCTTCCGATATCCACATCGAGCCGTTCGAGAACGCATCGGTTGTGCGCTTTCGCGTGGACGGCACGTTGCGCGACGTCGTACGGCCGAAAAAAGCGCTGCATGGCGCGCTGATTTCGCGGATCAAGATCATGGCGCAGCTCGACATCGCCGAGAAGCGGCTGCCGCAGGATGGTCGCATCACGCTGCGCGTGGCGGGCCGCCCCGTCGACGTGCGCGTCTCGACGTTGCCGACGGGACACGGCGAACGCGCCGTCCTGCGTCTGCTCGAAAAGGACGCGCAGCATCTGAACCTCGAGGCGCTCGGCATGGGGCCCGATACGCTCGATCAGTTCGACAGGCTCATCTCGCGGCCGCACGGCATCGTCCTCGTGACGGGCCCAACCGGCTCGGGCAAGACGACGACGCTCTATGCCTCGATGTCGCGGCTCGAAACCACGACGACGAACATCATGACCGTCGAAGACCCGATCGAGTACGACCTCTCGGGCATCGGCCAAACGCAGGTCAACGAGCGCATCGGCATGACGTTCGCGCGAGCGCTGCGCTCGATCCTTCGTCAGGACCCCGACGTCATCATGATCGGCGAGATCCGCGATCTCGAAACGGCGCA
>JBCNPL010000280.1:0-4248 GCA_039593375.1 Paraburkholderia sp.
CGACGAGAAGAAGAACGCCGCGGCCTCGGCCGCGGCCAACGTGAAGGCGGCCGAAGCCGCGCTCGAAACGGCGCGCATCAACCTCGGCTATACGAAGATCGTCGCTCCCGTGTCGGGCCGCGTGTCGCGCGCCGAAGTGACGCTCGGCAACGTCGTTTCGGCCGGCGCCGCCTCGGTGCCGCTCACGACGCTCGTTTCTGTTTCGCCGATCTACGCCTCGTTCGACGTCGACGAGCAGACCTATCTGAAGTACATCAGCCGCGCGCGCAACGGCACGAGTGTGCCCGTCGAACTCGGGCTGGCCGACGAATCCGGTTATTCGCGCTCGGGCACGATCGCTTCGGTTGACAACCGGCTCGATACCTCGTCGAGCACCATTCGCGTGCGCGCGCGCTTCGACAATCCCGACGGCTCGCTCGTGCCGGGCCTCTACGCGCGCGTCAAGGTAGGCGGCGGGGCGCCGCATCGCGCGCTGCTCGTCGACGAAGCCGCGATCGGCACCGACCAGGACAAGAAGTTCGTGCTCGTGGTCGACGCTCAAGGGCGCGTGGGTTACCGCAACGTCTCGCTTGGCCAGTTGCACGGGAATCTGCGCGTGATCACCGCCGGATTGAACGCGGGCGAACGGATCGTCGTGCACGGCGTCCAGCGCGTGCGGCCCGGCGACAGCGTACGCCCTCACATGATCGCAATGGACGGCGGCGTCACGAGCGGCGATCAGGCCGATGCGAAAGCGTCGTCGGCCGATTCGTCGAATTCGTGAGTCTCGTGAACCGGCCCTTTACCAGAACGTGACATGAACATTTCCAAATTCTTCATCGATCGGCCGATCTTTGCAGGGGTGCTATCGGTCCTGATCCTGCTGGGAGGCGTCATTTCGCTCTTCCAGCTGCCGATTTCGGAATACCCCGAGGTCGTCCCGCCGTCGGTCGTCGTGCATGCGCAGTATCCGGGCGCGAACCCGAAGGTGATCGCGGAAACCGTGGCGTCGCCGCTCGAGGAACAGATCAACGGCGTCGAAAACATGCTCTACATGCAGTCGCAGGCGAACAGCGACGGCAACATGACGCTCACGGTGACGTTCAAGCTCGGCACGAATCCGGACCTCGCGACGCAGCTCGTGCAGAATCGCGTGAACCAGGCGTTGCCGCGCTTGCCCGAAGACGTGCAACGTCTCGGCGTGACGACGATCAAGAGCTCGCCGACACTGACGATGGTCGTCCACCTCATTTCGCCGAACAATCGCTATGACATGACGTACCTGCGCAACTACGCGGTGCTCAACGTCAAGGATCGGCTCGAGCGGATTTCCGGTGTCGGCGAAGTGCAGCTCTGGGGCGCAGGCGACTATGCGATGCGGATCTGGCTCGACCCGCAGAAGGTTGCCGAGCGCGGCTTGACCGCGAACGACGTCATCAACGCGATTCGCGAGCAGAACGTGCAGGTCGCGGCCGGCGTGATCGGCGAGTCGCCGTCGCTGCCGGGCGTGCCGTTGCAACTGTCGGTCAACGCGCGCGGCCGCCTGCAGACTGAGGCGCAATTCGGCGCGATCGTGCTCAAGACGTCGCCGACGGGCGGCGTGACGTATCTGCGCGACGTCGCGCGAATCGAGCTGGCAGCCTCGGAGTACGGGTTGCGCTCGCTGCTCGACAACCAGCAGGCCGTCGCGCTCGCGATCAATCAGCAGCCGGGCGCCAATTCGCTCGCGATTTCCGACCAAGTGCGCCGCGACATGGCCGAACTGAAGAAGGATTTCCCGGCCGGCGTGGATTATTCGATCGTCTACGACCCGACGCAGTTCGTGCGTGCGAGTATCGAAGCCGTCATTCATACGCTGCTCGAAGCGATTGCGCTCGTCGTCCTCGTCGTGATCGTCTTTTTGCAGACCTGGCGTGCCTCGATCATTCCGCTCGTCGCCGTGCCCGTGTCGATCATCGGTACGTTCTCGCTGCTGCTCGCGTTCGGATTCTCGATCAACGCGCTATCGCTGTTCGGTATGGTGCTGGCGATCGGGATCGTGGTCGACGATGCGATCGTCGTCGTCGAAAACGTCGAGCGAAACATCGCGGAAGGGCTCTCCGCGAGAGCGGCGACCTATCGGGCGATGCGCGAGGTGAGCGGACCGATCATCGCCATCGCGCTGACGCTCGTCGCCGTGTTCGTGCCGCTCGCGTTCATGAGCGGCCTCACGGGGCAGTTCTACAAGCAGTTCGCGATGACGATCGCCATTTCGACGGTCATTTCCGCGTTCAATTCGCTGACGCTGTCGCCGGCGCTCTGCGCGATCTTGCTGCGCGGCCATGACGCCCCGGAAGATTGGCTCACCCGTGTCATGAACCGCATCTTCGGCGGGTTCTTCCGGGCGTTCAACAAAGTCTTCCGGAGCGGCTCGGTTGCCTATGGGCGCGGCGTGAAGGGCGTGCTCGGCCACAAGTCGGTGATGCTCGTCGTCTATGCGGTGCTCGTGGGGGCGACGGTACTCGTGACGCGTGTCGTCCCGGGCGGCTTCGTGCCGGCGCAGGACAAGGAGTATCTCGTCGCGTTCGCGCAACTGCCCAACGGCGCCACCCTCGATCGGACCGAGCAGGTGATTCGCGAGATGGACGAAATTGCGATGAAGCAGCCCGGCGTCGAGCACGCGGTGGCGTTTCCGGGGCTATCGGTGAACGGTTTCACCAATAGCTCGAGCGCGGGCATCGTGTTCGTATCGTTGAAGCCGTTCAAGGAGCGCGGCTCGCGCAACCTTTCGGCCGGCGCGATCGCGGGGGCGTTGAACCAGAAGTACGCGGGTATCAAGGAAGCGTTCGTGGCGGTCTTCCCGCCGCCTCCGGTGCTCGGGCTCGGCACGCTCGGCGGCTTCAAGCTGCAGATCGAGGATCGCGGCGCGCTCGGCTACACGGAGCTCGACAAGGTCACGCAAGCCTTCATGCAGCGCGCCCACAGCGCACCGGAACTCGGTCCCGTCTTCACGAACTACCAGATCAACGTGCCGCAGCTCAACGTCGATCTCGATCGCGTGAAGGCCAAGCAGCTCGGTATTCCGGTGACCGACGTGTTCGATACGATGCAGGTCTATCTCGGCTCGTTTTACGTCAACGACTTCAACCGCTTCGGCCGCGTCTATCAGGTGCGCGTGCAAGCCGATGCGCCTTTCCGCGCGCGGCCCGACGATATTCTGCAGCTGAAGACGCGCACGGCCTCGGGCGAAATGGTCCCGCTGTCGTCGCTCGTGAAGGTGTCGCCGACGTATGGGCCCGAGATGGTTGTCCGCTACAACGGTTTCACGGCCGCGGACATCAACGGCGGACCGGCGCCCGGCTATTCGTCGGGGCAGGCGCAAGCCGCGATCGAGCGCATCGCCGCTGAAACGTTGCCGCGCGGCGTGAAGTTCGAGTGGACCGATCTCACCTATCAACAGGTGCTGGCCGGCAATTCTGCGATCTGGGTGTTCCCGATCAGCGTGCTGCTCGTGTTCCTCGTGCTCGCGGCGCTTTACGAGAGTCTCACGCTGCCGCTCGCCGTCATTCTGATCGTGCCGATGAGCGTGCTTTCCGCGCTCACGGGGGTCTGGCTGCTGCGCGGCGACAACAACATCTTCACGCAGATCGGCTTGATGGTGCTCGTGGGACTCGCCTCGAAGAACGCGATCCTGATCGTCGAGTTCGCGCGCGAGCTCGAGCATGACGGCCGCACGCCGATCGCCGCGGCGATCGAAGCGAGCCGGCTGCGCTTGCGTCCGATTCTGATGACGTCGATCGCGTTCATCATGGGTGTCGTGCCGCTCGTGCTGTCCACGGGAGCCGGTTCCGAGATGCGCCACGCGATGGGTATTGCCGTGTTCTTCGGCATGCTCGGCGTCACGCTCTTCGGGCTCATGTTGACGCCGATCTTCTACGTGGTGCTGCGTACGCTCGCCGGCGGCAAGATCCACGTCGCGGGCAAGGATTCGAAGGCAGACTCCGACGACGAAGTGCGTGCCATGTCTGTTTCGGACGCGTAAGGTTAGGAGAACAAACAAATGAAGCAAAATGAAACGGTCGGCGGCGCGACGAAGGGGCTCGGTTTGCGCGCACTGGCGGGGGCTTTGCTCCTCGCGCTGCTCGTCACCGCTTGCTCCGTCGAGCCGACTTATCAGAAGCCGCAGGTGGACGTGCCCACCGCATTCAAGGAAGCGGGGCCGGTGGCCACGCCGGGCACCTGGAAACCCGCTCAGCCGTCCGATGCGGTGCCGCGCGGGCAATGGTGGAC
>JBCNPL010000281.1:0-4222 GCA_039593375.1 Paraburkholderia sp.
CAGCGCGCGATGTTCATCGAAGATCTCTCTCGGCGAGGTGTAAGGGAATAGTTTGGACTCCGAACCGCCCGTGTCCCCTGCGCCGTGGTGTGAAGACCTCAGCCGCCGTTCGAGGCGCCGCGCGACCTCCGCCACGATCCACCAGTCGGCGCGCGCGCCGACTGGCGCTTCGACGGCGGCTTGCACACGCGAGATGCGCCGCTCCGAGTTCGTGACGGTGCCGGACTTCTCGCCCCATGTCGCCGCGGGAAGCAGCACATCGGCATAGGGAACCGTATCGGTCTCGGTAAACGCTTCCTGCACGACGACGAATTCGGCCTTCGTCAGTGCCTTGCGAACGCGCGCGATGTCGGGCATCGAATGAACGGGGTTCGTGCATGCGATCCATACCGCCTTGATCTTGCCGTCGGCGATCGCATCGAACATGTCGACGGCGGGAAGCCCCGCCTTGGCGGAGAGCTGTTCGACTCCCCAGAACGCTTCGACTTCGGCGCGATCGTCGGCGTTGCCGATGTCGCGATGCGCCGCGAGCATCGTCGCCATTCCGCCCACCTCGCGTCCGCCCATCGCGTTCGGCTGACCCGTCAGCGAGAATGGCCCCGCTCCCGGCCGGCCGATCTGCTTCGTTGCAAGATGAAGATTGATCAGCGAGAGGTTCTTGTCCGTGCCGTGGCTCGATTGGTTGAGCCCCATGCAGTAGAGCGACAGCGTGGCCGGGCTCGAGGCGAACCATTCGGCCGCGCGAATCAGATCCTGCTCCGCGATCCCGCAGATGCTGGCTGCCGCGCGCGGCGAGTATTCGCGCACGAGCGCCTTCAGCTCGAGAAAGCCGCTCGTATGCGCGTCGATGAAGTCGCGCTCGAGCAGGCCTTCCCATATGAGGTGATGAAGCATGCCGTTGAAGAGCGCGACGTCGGTGCCGGGCTGAATGGCGAGATGCAGGTCGGCCAGCGCGGCAACGTCGGTGCGGCGCGGATCGACGACGATCCAGCGAATGTCGGGATTCTTCGCCTTGGCGTCCTCGAGCCGGCGAAACAGCACCGGGTGCGCATAGGGCATGTTGCTGCCCGCGAAGAGCACCGTTCGAGCGAGCTCGAGGTCTTCGTAGCAGGTGGGCGGTCCGTCGGCGCCGAACGCCTTCTTGTAGGCCGTCACGGCGCTCGACATGCAAAGCCGCGAATTCGTATCGATGTTGTTCGTACGAATCAGCCCCTTCGCGAGCTTGTTGAAGACGTAGTAGTCCTCGGTCAATAGCTGGCCCGAGATATAGAACGCGACCGCGTCGGGGCCATCTCGTTCCACGATCTCGGCGAAGCGGGCGGCGACGTGATCGAGCGCGCTCGCCCAGTCGGTTTGCTTGCGCTTCGCTTCGCGCGTCGCGCGCCACTCCGGCTGAAGCGCGCGGCCGACGGTGCTGGCGACCGTGAGCGGCAGCGTGCGGCCTTTCGTGCAGAGGCGCCCGAAATTCGCGGGATGATCGGGATCGCCGGCGATGCCCGTGATGCGGCCGTGCTCGGCTTCGATCAGCACACCGCAGCCGACGCCGCAGTAGCAGCAGGTCGAGCGCGTGACGGTTTTCATCGCGACGTGGCCCTCCGTCACGAAAGGCAGAGGTAGACCGCCACACCCTCGACCTTCACGGGAAACCGGCGCGCGCACCCTTGGTCAGGTGCGCGGGCCTCGCCCGACGCGAGCTCGATGTTCCAACTGTGCAGCGGGCAGGTGACGGTTTTGCCGTGAACGATGCCTTGCGAAAGCGCACCGCCCTTGTGCGGGCAGCGATCGAGCAATGCGAAAACCTCGTCTTCGGCGGTGCGAAAAATCGCGATATCGCCGTCGGCGTGCTTGAGCACGCGGCTGCCGAGCCGCGGAATGTCGGAGAGCTGGCAGACATGAGTCCAGTTGGGCAGGGACGACCGATCCATCGTATTGATCCTCACTCGAGTACCGTAAGCGGAATGTATTCACGTTGCTGCACGCCTTCGATGCGTTCCTGCCACGGATCGGGCAGGCCTTCGAGCGAGTAGAGCAGGCGTTCGTAGAGCGCCTTGCGGCTTGCCGCGTCCTCGACGACTTTGCGCTTCACGTAGTCGAGGCCGACGCGCGCGATGTAGTGAACCGTGCGATCGAGGTAGTGCGCCTCTTCGCGATAGAGTTGAAGGAACGCGCCCGTGTACTCCTTGACTTCATCGGGCGTCTTGACCTTGGCGAGGAATTGCGCGACCTCGGTCTTGATGCCGCCGTTGCCGCCCACGTAGAGCTCCCAGCCGCTATCGACGGCGATCACGCCGACATCCTTGATGCCGGCCTCCGCGCAATTGCGCGGGCAGCCGGAGACCGCGAGCTTGACTTTGTGCGGCGACCACATATTGGCAAGCATCGTCTCGAGATCGATACCCATCTGCGTGCTGTTTTGCGTGCCGAACCGGCAGAACTCGCTGCCGACGCAGGTTTTCACCGTGCGTATCGACTTGCCGTAGGCATGACCCGACGGCATGCCGAGATCGCGCCAGACGTCGACGAGGTTTTCCTTCTTCACGCCAAGCAGGTCGATACGCTGGCCTCCCGTCACCTTCACCATCGGGATGCTGTATTTGTCGGCCACGTCGGCGATGCGGCGCAACTCGTCGGGCGTCGTCACGCCACCCTTCATTTGCGGGACCACCGAGAACGTGTTGTCCTTCTGGATGTTGGCGTGCACGCGCTCGTTGACGAAGCGGCTTTGCGGATCGTCGACGGCTTCATGCGGCCAGGTCGAGATCAGGTAGTAATTGATGGCCGGGCGGCACGTCGCGCAACCGTTCGGCGAGCGCCACTCGAGGAAGTCATAGACCTCTTTGTGCGTGAGCAGCTTGTTCTCGCGAATTGCCTTGCGCACCTCGTCGTGGTTGTGATCGGTGCAGCCGCAGATGGCCTTCGTTTTCGGCGTTTCCTGAAAGCTCGTGCCGACGGTGCTCATGAGAATCTGCTCGACGAGGCCCGAGCATGAGCCGCAGGAACTCGCCGCTTTCGTATGCTTCTTGACGTCGTCGAGCGTGAAAAGGCCTTTTTCCGTGATCGCCTTCACGATCGTGCCTTTGCAAACGCCGTTGCAGCCGCAGACCTCGTCGCTATCCGCCATCGTGGCGGCACGGTTGTGTCCTTGGACGCCTGCGTCGCCGATGCTCGATTCGCCGAACATGAGGCGGTCGCGCAATTCGCCGAGCTTGCGGCCTTCGCGCAGCAGCTTGAAGTACCAGGCGCCGTCGGCCGTGTCGCCGTAGAGGCAGGCGCCGACGAGACGATCGTCCTGAATGACGAGCTTTTTGTAGACGCCGCTCGAAGGGTCCGACAGCACGATCTGCTCGGTGTTCTCGCCGCCGATGAAATCGCCGGCGGAGAACAGATCGATCCCGGTCACCTTCAGCTTGGTCGAGAGCACGGAGCCCTTGTAGCTGCCGATGCCCATCAGCGCGAGGTGATTGGCGCAAACCTTCGCCTGTTCGAAGAGCGGGGCGACGAGCCCGTACGCGATGCCGCGATGGCTCACGCACTCGCCAACCGCATAGATACGCGGGTCGTAGGTCTGCAAAGTGTCGTTGACGACGATGCCGCGATTGCAGTGTAGGCCGGCCGCTTCCGCGAGCGTCGTATTCGGACGAATGCCGGCGGCCATGACGACGATGTCGGCCGCGATCTCATCGCCGTCCGCGAAACGGACCGCGGCGACTTCGCCGGCTTCGTTGCCTACGATTTCGGTCGTCGCCTTCGAAAGCAGGAACGACAGTCCGCGTTCTTCGAGCGATCGTTGCAGCAGTTTTCCCGCGCTCGCATCGAGCTGGCGCTCGAGCAGCGTCGAGGCCAGGTGGACGACTGTCACTTCCATGCCGCGCAGCTTGAGCCCGTTGGCTGCTTCGAGCCCGAGCAGGCCGCCGCCGATCACGACCGCGCGGCGCTTCACTTGCGCGGCGTCGATCATGGCCTGGGTGTCCTGAATGTCGCGGTAGGTGATGACGCCCTTCAGCGTGGCGCCCGGCACCGGAAGAATGAAAGGCTGCGAACCCGTCGCGATGAGCAGGCGATCGTACGGCGCTTCGGTGCCGTCTTCGGCGACGACGCAACGGCGTTTGCGATCGATGCGCGCGATGGCCTTGCCGAGATGAAGACGTATGCCGTTACTCTCGTACCAATCGAGCGGATTGAGCACGATGTCGCCGAACGTTTGCTCGCCGGCGAGTACGGG
>JBCNPL010000282.1:0-4216 GCA_039593375.1 Paraburkholderia sp.
ACCTGCGTGCCCTCGGGGTCTTTTGGGCGCTCGCGCGCGTCGATCCCCTCAAGTTCGGCCCCTCCGTCGCGACGACATTCAGCGACCTCGGCATGCTCTATCGCGATTCCGACCGGCTCGAGGACGCGGTGGAAGTCTATGGTGAAGCGCTCACGCTCGATCGCGCGCTGGCGCAACACGATAGGAGTGCTTACGAACCCGACGTTGCAGCGACGCTCAACGATCTCGGCGTGCTTTATCAGATGATGCGCCGCAACGACGAGGCCGACGCTGCTTACGACGAGGCATTGGCGATCGATCGCCGGCTCGTGGCCGACAATCCGGCGGCCTACCGCCCCGTGCTCGCTCGAACGCTGAACAATTTTGCCAACCTCCAGAGCGATACCGGCAAGCGCGACGATGCATATCGCAATTATCGCGAGGCTTTGCGGATCCGCCGCCAGCTCGCGCGTGAAAGCTTCGTATTGAACGGCGGCGACGTGGCACGCACATTGACGAATCTCGGCGCGCTCTATCGGGCACAAGGGCGACCGGCCGATGCGCAACGCACCTATCGCGAGGCGTTGCGGATCTACCGCGTGCTGCGGCGCCACGCTCCGACGGACTATCGGCCCGACGAAGCGCGCACCTTCAACAACTTAGGTGTCCTCTACAGTCGAACGGAACGGCCGCGCGAGGCCGAGGACGCGTTCCGCCGATCGATCGCAATTTACGATTCGCTTTCGAAAGCGGACCCCACGTCGCATCGCAAGGACTATGCGCGGGCGCTCAACAATCTGGCGCAGCTTTACAGTCGGACCGGCCGCGTGCACGACGCCGATGCGGCAAAGCGCAAGGCCGCGAAAATGCTCGAGGCGGCGAGCGAGGAGTGAGCCAGGTTCAATGACGCCTGCGCGGAGGAACGAAACGCCACGTGCAAAGTACGAGCAAGGCGAAGAGCGAGTACGCGACCGTGAAGACCCAGGGCGGAAAGTCATAGTAGATCAGGCGTTGGAGCCAGTACTCGATGAAGCCTTGGTTCGCCGTCGTGCCGTGACGGAGCCAACTCTCGAGCACGGTCAGCGGACAAGGAATGTCGGCCACCGCGAGGAGTGCGACGACGCCGATCGCGCCGAGATGGGTAAGCCGGAAAAGCGGATTGCGCACCCACTGCCAGCCTAGCGCCACACCGGCCCATATCGCCGCGAAGCCGCCGACAATGAACGACACGACGAGCGCATGAAGAACAAGGACGGCGTCGGCCAGTGCGATCGTGAGCATGGTTCGGGCGACGGACGGCGAAAGAACGCCAAGAATGCGTGGAGCAGGGCTTGCGCTGGCATTCTATGCGTTCTTTGTCGGGGTTGGCGCTCGCATTCTCCCGGATACAATTCGGCAGCACCGCATTCAACCCACACGAGGCGAATCCATCCATGCGTAATTCCGACCGGGCGTTTCTGCTCGGCCCGTTATTGAAAGGCGTCTCGCGTTCCTTCTATCTCACGCTGCGCGTCCTGCCCAAGGGTATGCGGGACCCGGTCGGTCTGGCCTACCTGCTCGCGCGCGCGGCCGACACGATCGCCGACACCTCGCTGATCGAGCCGGCGCAACGGTCGACGTTGCTCCAGCTGCTGCGCGCGCAGGTGAACGGCGCATCGGACGGCGGGGCATTCGCGCGGCGTCTCGCCGGCGAAGTGGCGTCGCGGCAAACGCAGTCCGACGAGAAGGTCCTGCTCGAATCGCTCGAGGCCGCGCTGAATATCCTCGCTCGGATGGACGAATTCGATCGTGAAGCGGTACGCGGTGTCGTGACTACGTTGACGAGCGGCATGGAGTTCGACCTGCGCACGTTTCCAGACGAGCGCTCGGGCCGCCTCGCCGCGCTCGCCGAGTGGGGCGAACTCGATCGCTATACGTACCTCGTGGCGGGTTGCGTCGGCGAGTTCTGGACCAGGATGACCTACGCCCACGCACCGCGCGCGCTGGCGGGCGATCCGGCCGAAGCCACCGAGCGCGGCGTGCGTTTCGGCAAGGCACTGCAAATGACGAATGTCCTGCGTGATTGCGCGAAGGACCTGCGCATCGGCCGCTGCTATCTGCCGATGGCGATGCTCGGTCGCTATTCGCTCGCGCCAGAGGATCTGAGATTGCCCGATGCGTCGTTGCGCGCAAGGCCGCTGATGCTCGAGCTCGTAGGCATTGCGCTCGAGCACTATCGGGCCGCGCTCGACTATACGTTCGCGATTTCCGCATGGTCGATCCGATTGCGGCTCGCGTGTCTTTGGCCGATATTCATCGGCCTCGAGACGCTGCGATTGCTCGTCGATAACGAAGATTGGCTCGATCCGGGCAAGCCTTCGAAGGTACCGCGCGGCCGCGTCTACGCGATCATGGCGCGCTCGACGGCAACCGTCGCGTCGGATCGTGCGCTGCGCGGGTGGGCCGATGACATTATCGCTGCCATCGAGGCGCGTATTGGCGGCTCGCTGCATGCCGTCGGCGGAACGTGAAATAATGGCCGCGTCCGTACGACCCGCGTCGAGGGAGCTCGCGAAATGCCCACCTCCAGTTCACTGCTTGCGTTCGGCCTCGTCGCGCTCGGCATGGCGCTGACGCCCGGCCCCAACATGATGTATCTGGTCTCGCGCTCGATCTGCCAGGGCCGCGCCGCCGGCATGATCTCGCTGGGCGGCGTGGCGCTCGGGTTTCTGTTCTACATGTTCGCGACCGCGTGCGGCATCACCGCTTTGCTCTTTGCCGTGCCGCTCGCCTACGACGTCTTGCGCTTCGGCGGTGCGCTCTATCTCGGCTACCTTGCCTGGCAGGCCCTGAAGCCGGGTGGCCGGTCGCCGTTTCAGGTGCGCTCGCTGCCGCCCGATAGTCCGCGCAAGCTCTTCGCGATGGGGCTTCTCACGAACCTGCTCAATCCGAAGATCGCGATGCTCTACTTGTCGCTGCTGCCGCAGTTCATCGATCCGCGGCACGGCAGCGTGCTCGCGCAGTCGGTGACGCTCGGCAGCATGCAGATCGTCGCGAGCCTTGCCGTCAATTCAGTCGTGGCGATCATGGCCGGCTCGATCGCGTCGTTTTTCTCGGGACGGCCTGCGTGGCTCGTCGTGCAGCGTTGGCTCATGGGGACGGTGCTCGCCGGGCTCGCGCTCAGGATGGCGACGCAGGCGCGGCGCTGATCGCGATCCGATACCGGTAGCGCGAGCGCGGCATGGGCGAGGCCCCGCCGCGTTCGCTGTCTTGGAATCGCATCGGATGCAAAGAGGCGGCCTCGATGGTTCGTTGGTTTCCGGTCCGGCGGGGTGGGTCAGTCTTCCGACGGGTATTCGAGCTTCGGGTACCAATCGGTGCCGCGACCCGCGGGCGTCATGTCGAGGATCGTCCAGATCGGCTGGATATCGGGCGCCCCACGCGGATCCTGGCCGGGGTCGGCCGTCTCGGGCCCCATTTCGCCCGCCCAGAAGTGATGAATGCGGCCGTTTCTGCGCACGAAGACGTTGAATGCGGGGTTATCGCCCGTTTCGGGATCCTCATACGCGTAGTCGACGTTGAACGTGTTGCCTCCCGACGAGTAGAGGCGTAGGTAGCGCCAGCCGCGTTCATGCTTGAATGCCGTGAGGCGCTCGATGGGCGACCTCGCGATCACGGCGAACGCGACGCGCTGGAGGATGTCGGGCATCTCGCCGTCGAGGGCGCCGAGCAGCGACGTGCACATTGGGCACGGACGTTGGCGTTTCGGGCCGAACATCCAGTTGTAAGTGACGAGCGTGTCGTGCTTGCCGAACATTTGAGAGAGGGTGGCGGGACCTCGCTCGCTTTCGAACCGATAGTCTTGCGGCACGACCCCTCCCAGCGGCAACGCGCGGCGCTGCGCGGCGACACGCTCGATGTGGCGGCGCAACTCGATTTCCTCGGCGAGCAGGGCATTGCGTGCCTGACGGTATTCGGCGCTTTCGTTGGGAAAGCGAAGTTTCGACTGCGCAAGCAGTGCGGCGGGCTTGAGCGCCTGGGCGGATGATTCCGGATGGCTCATGGACTTGCCTCCTTCGGATTGACGGGAAATGGGGCGTAACCAAACGCGCGTGCCGCGGCACCGACGGCACGGCACGGCGCTGCCCCTGCTCCTACGACGAACGAGATGGCGCCGAATCGACACGGCGCCGCGTGCGATCCGCGATGCGGGTCAGGAGTGAAAGTCCGGCTCGAACTGCCGGCCGACGAAATCGAT
>JBCNPL010000283.1:0-4215 GCA_039593375.1 Paraburkholderia sp.
TGGAGTGATCGGGAATCCGAACGGACACACGAAGTCTCCGTTGATTCACGGCCTGTTTGCCGAGGCGGAGCATCAGGCGATGTCCTACGTCGCGATAGAAGGTCCGCTCGGCGCCGCCGCCGATAGCTTCGAGCGGGTCGTGCGGCAGTTCGCGGCCGGCGGCGGCAAAGGTATGAACGTCACCGCACCCTTCAAGCTGAAAGCCTTCGCGCTCGCCGACGAGCGCAGCGAACGCGCGACGTTGGCGGGCGCGGCGAACGCGCTCAAGTTCGCGAACGGTCGGATCATCGCCGAGAATTTCGACGGCATCGGCCTGTTGCGCGATATCGAGGTCAATCTCGACGTTCCGCTCGCCGGCAAGCGCGTGTTGATGCTCGGCGCAGGCGGCGCGGCGCGCGGCGCACTGCTGCCGTTTCTGGCCGCCCGCCCCGCCGAACTGGTCATCGCCAACCGCGATGTGGCCAAGGGTGAGGCGCTGGTGGCCGAGGTCGGTTCGCCTGGCGCGGCGTTGAGTGCTTGCAGCTACGGCGATCTGCCGGCGATGGGCCGATTCGATCTCGTGGTCAATGCGACTTCCGCAAGCCTGACTGGCGAACTCCCCCCCGTCCCGCCTAGCGTGTTCAGCCCGGCTGGCACTGCCTACGAGCTCGCATACGGCAAGCGGCTCACGCCGTTCTTGCGGCTCGCGCGCAATGCCGGCGTACAGGGCATCGCCGACGGCGTCGGCATGCTCGTCGAACAGGCAGCCGAAGCGTTTGCGTGGTGGCGCGGCGTGCGCCCACAGACGAGTGCTGTGATCGACCGTCTAACGGTGCCGTTCGATTGAGCGCACAAAGGAGAAGCAAATGAAGAGCGTCCTGATGCTTCATGGCATCAACCACGACATGTTCGGCAAGCGCGACCCCGTGCAATACGGCACGGTCACGCTGTCACAGATCGATGCCAGTCTGCGAGGCCTGGGCGACGAACTGGGCGTGCTGATCGAATCGTTCCAGACAAACAGCGAAGCGGCGATGTGCGAGCGCATCCACCGTGCTTTCGAAGAGAACAAAGACGCCGTGCTGATCAACGCCGGTGCTTGGACGCACTACAGTTACGGCATCCGCGACGCGCTGGCAATCCTGACTTGTCCCGTCGTGGAACTGCACATGTCGAACATTCATGCGAGAGAGCCGTTCCGTCATCACTCGGTGTTTGCCGACATCGTCACAGGGCAGATCTGCGGCTTCGGGATGAACAGCTATCTTCTCGCACTGCGGGCGGCCCATGCGCAGATCAGTGATTGAGACTCGCGCTACGCCGGAAGACTGATCTCCGACATCTGTTCGGATTCGCTCCTCATGCGCGAGATTCGCATAGGGCATCCACATAACGCGCGGCGGCCTCCAGCAGATGCGCGCCAGCCGGCGTCAGCATCGGCCGACGTCGCTCACCAGCGCACGATTCGAGCGAAACGAGCCGGCAATCCATCAGGGTATCGAATTCGATGCGTGTCATGTCGACTTGGTCGGGCGCATTGCGGACGAGCATCAGCGTGGCCAGTTCATGTGGACTCAGCATGATCATTTCCTCAACCTGGATGTGGGACGGCTGTTCAGCGCATCTTGACGAGCGTGATCGCGTGCTCGGGGCACGCCGATACACATAGGCCACATGCGCGGCACGCGTCCGCGCGCGGCGCGTAGGCGACTTTCATGCCGTGCACGCGCAGCTTGAACCGTTGGATTGGACGCAGCTTCCGATAGTCGTCCGCATCGATGCGACGGATATCGAATACATTCTCGGGGCAGACGATCGCGCAATCCGCCTTGCCTTCGCAGCGGGCGAAATCGACGCTCGGCGCGATCACGCCGGGCAGCTGTTTGCAGGTAGTCGCGGAATTGGGTGTCATATGCCGGGCTCCTCGCTCCCACGCGCAGTCGACGCTGAATCGTTGCGGAGCCGCTCGCGCTCCTGCTCTGTCATCCGTTGCCAGTGCTGCCATTGCGCGTGCCTGCGACAGCCGCCATGTCCGCGGAATCCGCCGAAGAGGATCCGGCAAAGCACCAACAAACCGATCGCGTGCGGATAATCGATCGCATGCGCGTCGACGATGAGGGTTGGGATGATCCAGTTCCACAACCTCATGACAATCCAGCCCAGCAGTGCAATGACCAGTATGAGCAGCAGCGCCTTGAACAACAATTTGCGGCGAAACTTCATTCGACTCTCCTTGATTCAGATCTCGAGTCCGTCATGGAACGATTGCAGGCGCTCGCGCAGATGCAGTACCGCGTATCGCTTGCGCGCGAGCAGCGTATTGATGCCGACGCCGGTCATGGCCGCCATCTCCTTGAAGCTGCGCCCGTCCAGCTCGTGGGCGATAAAGACTTCGCGCTGGTTCGAAGGCAGTTCGTCGAGCGCGGCCTGCAGCGTGTGGAGCAGCGCCGCGCGTGCATAGGCGGCCTCGGGTCCGGCGTCGGCCGAGGGCAGCGCGAGGTCCAACCGGTATTCGCCATCGGCTTCGTCCGTATCGGCGATATCGGGCAGCGGCACTTCCCGCCTCTTGCGCAACCGGTCGATGATCCGATTTCTCGCCACGCGAAAAAGCCACGCACCGACTTGTTCGACGGGCTCCGGCAGCCGCCAGGCTCCGACCAATTCCTCGAAAACGTCCTGGAGAATGTCCTCCGCTTCGTCCTGATCGATGACGCGTCGGCGGATGAAACTACGCAACCTCGGGCGCTCGCGAGCGATAGCGTCGGTGATTTCGCGGTTCTGCTCGGTCAACGAGGGTGGAGTGGTAGGCGGGGCCATGCCCGTGATGACGATCCGGGAGGGGAAATATTGTGCTGCGGGCGACTCAGTTGCGAAATCTTATTTGAACGCCGTCGCCTCGTGAGCACCGGAGACGTCAGCTTCACACCGGACATTTCTGGCAAAGAGATCGCCGTAGCGATCGAGCGCATCGAACATAGCGTCCGCTCTCGGTTTCCGAGCATCAAGCGAATTTATATCGAAGCGAAGCAGATCGCCGCGGCGGCAGATGGCGAAAGCGCCTGGAAAGGTCGGAAAACTTCGTGTCGATTGCCCGCCGGTCACCGCGCCTCGCGCTGATAACCCGTCTTAAGCGCGTCCACGACCAGTTCGACCGCTCGCGAAGACTTGCGGCGACTGGGGTAATAGACGTGATGCCCAACGAACGAGGGAAACCAGTCTTCCAGCACCCAACGCAACCGCCCAGCGCCGACATGCGCCTCCACGAGATCCTTGGGCACATAGGCGAGGCCGAAGCCGCTCAGCGCTGCGTCGACCATCTGGTAGGCAGTGTTGAACGTAAGCTGCCCTTCCACCCGAACCTGCAATTCACGCCGTCCCTTGCGCAATTCCCAGGGAAGCAGCGAATCTCTCGTCGGCAGTCTGAGGTTGATGCAGTTGTGCAACGTCAGGTCGCGCGGTGTTCTGGCAGGAGGCCTCGACTGCAAGTAGCCCGGCGAACCCACGATCGCCATCGTCATATCGGGCGCGATGCGCTGCGCGATCATGTCTTTCGCCACTTGGTCGCCAAGGCGGACACCGATGTCATAGCGATCCGCGACGATGTCCGTCAACCCGTAGTCGTTGATCAATTCGACCTTCAGTTCGGGGTACTGGCGCAGCAGCGGCTGCAGTCGCGGCCAGACGTATGTGTTCGCCGCATAGTCCGTAGTCGTAATCCGCACCGTTCCGCTCGGACGGTTCGTCATCGCGCGCAAAGAATCGACCTCCGCCTCGATTTCCTCGAAGCGCGGGGCAATCGCCGACAGCAACCGCTCGCCTGCCTCGGTCAAGGAAACGCTGCGCGTCGTACGCGTCAACAACTGCAGGCCGATGCGCTTCTCGAGGCCCGCCACCGTACGACTCAACGCTGACTGAGAAACCCCCAGTTGCGCGGCCGCCCGCGTGAAATTGCGCTCCCGCGCAACGTTCATGAAGCCGACCAGATCGTTGAAGTCTCTCTTCAATTAATGCTCCATAGCATAACGGCATGCCGATATTGCCACCTAGTCGCATCAATTGCCAGCGACTACATTGGATAGTCATGCCTTGAGGGAAACTTCGTCGAGGGAAGGTCATGAGTGAAAAAGCGATCCCCGCCAGTTCGTTCGCGCGCGTGGTGGCCTTTGCGATCAGCCAGCCGGAAGAAGTGGACATCAACGAAGTACTCTTCCGCCCCATTGGCCAGGCGTACTGAGC
>JBCNPL010000284.1:0-4202 GCA_039593375.1 Paraburkholderia sp.
ACAGACGATGTTCTGCGTCTGGCCGCGTCCGTTCAGCATGATGGCTTGCCGATGGCGGCACACGTTCGAGAGCAGTTCGACCTCCGAACGCTCGTTACGAACGAGCACGCGGCCTTCGTTTTCGCCGGGCAGCGCAAAATAACTCCCGATTTCGGGCACCATCAGTTCGTGCCCGACGTAACGGGGTCCCTTCTTGAAGAGTACTTCCAGTTCGCGCTCGAGAAGCGCTTCGTCAAAGTAAGCCGTGACTGGCAGCTGACTCGAAATGGCCTTCAGCTGCAATGCATTGCTCAGATTGGACATTCCCACTCCCGGTGAAGACGTGAAAGCAGTGAACAACCCAACCATCGAAGATTCGATTTGGGGAGCCGGCGATTATACCCTTTCCCTTTGCAGCGGGGCAGCTAAGTCCATGATTTATCCATTGATTTGACCGGAAAAGCGCGCGCGCATCGGCCGGCCGGGCGTATCGATCGGCCAAACGCCCGCGTTTCATCTGTTGTTTTGGCGCCCGCGCAACAGTTGATGGGGGATGTTGCCGGCCGCGCGCCCCATCGCCCTTTCCCTTCATTACCATGTCCCTGCAATGGCGCCATCAGGCAGGATAGTTGCGCACCCGTTGTGTTGATGCGAAAGGCAAAAGGTGCCGGATGGGGCCGACTGGCGGCTTTTGCCGTAGAATGTCCGACTTGTTTTTGAATTCACCCTATTTCGATGGCGAAAACCGCACCCGAGGGCGCCGCGTCGTCCGCAGAAAGCGGATCCGACAACGAGGGGCCGCTACCCGAGAACTATGAAGCGGCGCTCGCGGAACTGGAGCAGCTCGTCGCCCGGATGGAGGGCGGCGCGCTGAGCCTCGAGGAGTCCCTCGCCGCGTACCGGCGCGGCGCGGCGCTCGTGGCCTACTGTCAGCAACAACTGGAAAAGGTGGAGCAGCAAGTGCGCGTACTCGACGGCGAGACGTTGAAGCCTCTGCCTGCCGGCTCCCCTGCCGCGGAAGGCGGAGACGACTTATGACTTTTGAGGAATGGATGCGCGCGGTGCTCGCGCGCGTCGAGGCGGCGCTCGAACGATATCTGCCGGGCCCGCGGATCGAGCCTGCCCGGCTGCACGAGGCGATGCGATACGCGGCGCTCGGCGGCGGCAAGCGGGTGAGGCCGTTGCTCGTTCACGCGGCGGGCGAGCTGACGGGGGCGCGCGCGGAGGCGCTCGAAGCGGCTTCGGCCGCGATCGAGATGATCCACGTCTACTCGCTCGTGCATGACGACATGCCCTGCATGGACGACGACGCGCTGCGGCGCGGCAAGCCCACCGTGCACGTCCAGTACGACGAAGCGACGGCGCTGCTCGTCGGCGACGCGCTGCAATCGCAGGCGTTCATCGCGCTGACCGACGACGCGGCGCTCGACGCGCGGGCTCAGGCCGCGCTCGTGCGCGAGCTTGCGCTGGCAAGCGGGTCGCTCGGGATGGCGGGCGGTCAGGCGATCGATCTGGCAAGCGTCGGCTTGACGCTCACGCGCGGCCAGCTCGAGACGATGCACCGGATGAAGACGGGCGCGCTCTTGCGCGCGGCCGTGCGGATGGGAGCGCTCGCAGGCGAGGCGCCCGCTGCGGACGCGATGCGTGCGCTCGACGTCTACGCGGCGGCGATCGGCCTGGCGTTCCAGGTCGTCGACGACATCCTCGACGTCACGACCGATTCGGCGACGCTCGGCAAGACGGCCGGCAAAGACGCGAAGGACGGCAAGCCGACCTATGTGTCTATCCTCGGTCTCGATGCGTCGCGTGCGCTCGCCGCGCAATTGCATCGCGAGGCGCATGAGGCGCTCGGCGCGTTCGGCGGCCGAGCGCAACGCCTCGCCGAGTTGGCGGACCTGGTCGTGAACCGGGTCAGTTGAACGCTAAGCCCGCCGCCGCGCGATGTCACGGGGTGCGCGAGAAAAAAGCGGGCGCGTAAGTTTTCCTACAATGGAACGACGATGTACGACTTGCTGAAAACCATCGACGACCCGGCGGACCTTCGCCGTCTCGACCGTCGTCAATTGAAGCCGCTTGCCGACGAGCTGCGTGCGTTCGTGCTCGACAGCGTGTCGCAAACGGGCGGGCACTTGTCGTCCAATCTCGGCACGGTGGAGCTGACGATCGCTCTGCACTACGTGTTCGATACGCCGCACGATCACATCGTTTGGGACGTCGGCCATCAAACGTACCCGCACAAGATCCTGACCGGACGCCGCGACCAGATGCATACGCTGCGCCAGCGCCATGGCATCTCGGGCTTTCCGCGCCGCTCCGAATCGGAGTACGACACATTCGGCACGGCCCATTCGAGCACGTCGATCTCGGCCGCGCTCGGGATGGCGATCGCGAACAAGCTCGAGGGCGACAACCGCTTTTCGATCGCCGTCATCGGCGACGGCGCGATGACGGCCGGCATGGCGTTCGAGGCGATGAACAATGCCGGCGTCTGCGACGATTTGCCGTTTCTCGTGATCCTCAACGACAACGACATGTCGATTTCGCCGCCCGTCGGCGCGCTGAACCGCCATCTTGCGCGGCTGATGTCGGGCCGCTTTTACGCCGCGGCTCGGGCGGGCGTGGAGCGGGTCTTGCGCGTCGCGCCGCCGATGCTCGAGCTTGCGCGCAAGCTCGAGGAGCACGCGAAGGGAATGGTCGTGCCGGCCACGCTGTTCGAGGAGTTCGGTTTCAACTATATCGGGCCGATCGATGGACACGATCTCGATTCGCTGATCCCGACGCTGCAGAACATCCGCGAGTTGCGCGGGCCGCAGTTCCTCCATGTCGTCACGAAAAAAGGTCAAGGCTACAAGCTCGCCGAGGCCGATCCCGTGCTTTATCACGGCCCCGGCAAGTTCAATCCGGCGGAAGGGATCAAGCCGCCCGCGGTGCCGCCCAAAAAGACCTATACGCAAGTGTTCGGCGAGTGGCTCTGCGATGCGGCCGAACTCGATTCGCGTGTCGTCGGCATCACGCCGGCAATGCGCGAGGGCTCCGGTCTCGTGGAATTCGAGAAGCGCTTCCCCGAGCGTTACTTCGACGTCGGCATTGCCGAGCAGCATGCGGTGACGTTCGCCGGTGGTTTGGCCGCGGAAGGCGCGAAGCCTGTCGTCGCGATTTATTCGACGTTCCTGCAGCGTGCCTACGACCAACTGATTCACGATGTCGCACTGCAGAATCTGCCCGTCGTCTTCGCGATCGACCGGGCCGGGCTCGTCGGCGCCGACGGCGCGACGCACGCGGGTGCCTACGATCTCGCCTTCCTGCGCTGCATTCCGAACATGACCGTGATGGCGCCGTCCGACGAGAACGAGTGCCGCCAGATGCTTTACACGGCGCTGCAGCAGCCGAATCCCACGGCGGTGCGGTATCCGCGCGGCGCCGGCATCGGTGTCGCGACGGTCAAGCAGATGACGTCGATTCCGCTCGGCCGCGGCGAGATCCGTCGTCAGTCGACGGCCGCAAAAGGCAGCCGAATCGCGATTCTCGCGTTCGGTACGATGGTCGCGCCGTCGCTCGCGGCAGCCGAGGCGCTCGATGCGACCGTGGCCAACATGCGCTTCGTGAAGCCGATCGATACCGCCTTGCTGCTCGAACTCGCCCAAACCCACGATGCGCTCGTGACGGTCGAGGAAGGCTGCATCATGGGCGGCGCCGGGTCCGCTTGCGTGGAAACCCTGCTCGCCAATGGGGTTGTTCGGCCCGTACTACAATTGGGCCTCCCCGACAGCTTCATCGATCACGGCGATCCGGCCAAGTTGTTGGCGGAGTGCGGTCTCGACGGCGCGGGCATCGAGAAATCGATCCGCGCGCGTTTCGTCGAGCCTGCCACGAAGCTCGCGCAACGCGTCGCGTAACGATGCGGCTGCCGATTCGCGGCGGCTGCGTTTTTCCCGTAGCGTACTCAATGCATGGGCCGCTTCCCGGCCCATGTTTCATTATCCGCAGTGATCTGCATGGCCGGCGCCGGTAGGTGTGCGGTGTTTCTCGCCGCGGCACCTTCAAGGACCAAAAGAACCATGAATCTCATGAACTCAGCCTTCGCGATGCCCGACGTGCAAAGCTCGCCCGATACGCGGCAAATCTCCATTCAGCGTGTCGGTGTAAAAGGCGTGCGCCATCCGCTCGCCGTGCGTACCGCGAACGGCGACGTTCAGACGACCGTCGGCACGTGGAATCTCGAT
>JBCNPL010000285.1:0-4198 GCA_039593375.1 Paraburkholderia sp.
TCCCAGAAGTGGACATGCGGATCGACGACTTGCATGAAGTGGTGCTCCTATGTCTCTCGAGAAAACGTCCGAAGGGGACTTCCTCCGGGCGCCGGGGCCGCCCGGGTTTCCTCGACGCCCTCGGGGAGACCTGCCGCGAAGCGGCAGGCCCAGGGGCGCTCCAGTTATCGTTTTCCCGCTTCTTGGCGGGTCTTTGCTGCGACTATAATCCGTGCATCGATAGCAAACCAATCCGTAGTTGAGATCGGGCGATCGAGAAACCGAATCGCAGGAGCCCACGAAAGCCCATGAACCGTCAGGCCGCCACCGTTGCACTCGTCAATCGGCTGAAGTTCAAACATCTCGCACTCCTCGTCGCCCTCGACGACGCTCGCAACGTCCATCAGGCCGCCGAAACCATCAACGTCGCGCAGCCGAGCGCGAGCCGCATGCTGAGCGACATCGAAGAGGCATTCGGCTTCCGTCTGTTCGAGCGCAACGCGCGAGGCATGCAGCCGACGGCGCTCGGCGTCGTCACGTTGGCTTATGCGCGGCGCGCGCTGGCCGAACTCACCCGCTTCGCGGAGGACCTCGACGTCAAGCGCAAGGGCGGGCATGGCCAACTGACCGTCGGCGCCATCATGGGCGCCGCGCCGGATCTGCTCGCCACGGCCGTCGCGATGCTGAAGACCGAGCGCCCGCTCCTCAACGTACGTGTACTCGGCGAAACGAGCGATCAAGTCGTGCAGTTGCTGCATCGCCGGGAAGTCGACCTCGCGCTCGGCCGCCTGACAACACCGCTCCAGCACAACGATTTCAACTTCGAGCCGCTCGCGCGCGAAACGCTGATGCTCATCGTACGGACTCGGCATCCGCTCGCCGGCTGCAAGACCGTGACACTGCGCGAGCTCATGGACTGGCCTTGGGTTGCGCAGCCGGTCACGAGTCCCGCCCGCGTGCTGTTCGAGGAGGAGCTTGCGCGCGCGGGGCTTGCGACGCCCGCCAATCTGACCGAATGCGCGTCGATTTTTGCCACGCTGCAACTGCTCGAAAAATACGACGCCATTGCGATGCTGCCCGAATCGGTCGTGCGCGACCATGTGCGCGGTAAGCTGCTCGTGCCGTTGCCGCTCGAGATCGGCAAGAGCTTGCCCGGCTTCGGCATTCTCACCCGCAAAGAAGAGCCGCTCGCCGAACCGGCCGAGCATTTCGTGGGACTGCTGCGCCGCTTCTCGCAACCGCTTGGCACCGATCACGCAACGTCCGCCCGCCATATCGTGTCCTCGCTGCCGATCTATTGAAGATTGACGAAGAGCCCACCGTCGACGAGCAGCGCCGCGCCCGTTACATACCGAGCGCGATCCGACGCGAGAAAGACGACGCACTCGGCCACGTCTTCGGGCGCCCCGAGCCTGCCGAGCGGAATTCTCTTTTCGAAGTAGGCGCGCTTGCTTTCGTCGGCCAGATCGTCAGCATTGAGATCGGTCGCGATCGTGCCCGGCATGACCGAGTTGCAACGAATGCCGTATGGCCCCAACGCGACCGCGCACGACTGCATCAGCGAGTGAACGCCGGCCTTCGTCGGCGTGTAGTGCGTCTGCATGCCGCCGCCCACGAGCGCGCTGATCGAGCTCGTCGCCACGATCGCGCCGCCCGTGCCCTGCTCCTTCATCTGGCGCGCCGCCGCTTGCGTCACGTAAAACGCACCGTTCAGGTTGACGCCGATTGTCCGCTCGAGCACCGACGGCGGCATGTCGAGGAAGGCATGAAACGGGCAAATGCCCGCATTGCTGGCCAGCACGTCGACCTTGCCGAAGGCCTCGACTGTCTGGCGCACGAGGTCGACACCCGTTTGCGGCGCGGCGACATTGCCCTCGACCGCGATTGCGCGGCGGCCCAGCTTCTCGATTTCCGCGAGCACTTCCGCGATCGCTGAACGGCGCCCATATGAAGCGTCGTTATCGCTCCAATAATTGATCGCGACATCGGCGCCTTCACGCGCGGACGCGACGGCGATCGCACGGCCGATGCCGCGCGATCCGCCCGTCACGATCACCACTTTGTCCTTGAGCAGCACATCTGTCTCCTTGGTGTCGCGTGTAATCCGTCAATGCGTATAAGGGCGCGCCAGCTTGCATTCCGGATTGAGCCGCACGCCGAAGCCCGGCGTATCGGGCACCTTCATGCGGCCGTTGACGGGAACCGGCTCGTCCAGCAAGAGCGGCGTGAACATCGGCACGACCTGATCGGCCTTCGGCGCCATCATCAGGAACTCCGCGAACGGCGAATTGTGGCGTGTCACGACGAAGTGATAACTGTAGACCGATGAGCCGTGCGGCACGACGAGAACGTTGTGGGCGTCGGCGAGCGCCGAAATCTTGATGAGTTCGGTGATGCCACCGCACCAGCCGACGTCGGGCTGAATCAAGTCGCAGCAGCCCATTTCGAGCAGCATGCGAAAGCCCCAACGCGTTGCCTCGTGCTCGCCGGTGGAGACCATCATGCCGGGCGGCACGTTGCGGCGCAGTTCCGCGTATCCCCAGTAGTCGTCGGGCGGCAGGCATTCCTCGACCCACTTGAGCCCGTACTCGTGCGCCGCCTCGGCCAACCGCGTCGCATAGGGCAGATCGAGACTCATCCAGCAATCGAACATGAGCCAGAAATCATCGCCGACACGCTGGCGCATTTGAGCAAGCTGTTCGATATTCTGCCTGAGGCCGTCTTCGCCTTCCGCGGGGCCGTGCAGCAATGGCAGCTTGCCGCCGATGAATCCCATTTGCTTCGCAAGATCGGGACGCGCGCCCGTGGCGTAGAACACGAGTTCGTCGCGCACCGGGCCGCCCAGCAACTGATAAACGGGTTCCTGCCGGACCTTGCCGAGCAGGTCCCAAAGCGCCAGGTCGACACCGGAGATCGTATTGAGCACGATGCCCTTGCGGCCGTAGTAGAGCGTCGCATAGTACATCTGGTCCCACATCTTCTCGATGTCGGTCACGCGCTGGCCTTCCAGGAAGCGCGCAAGATGTTTTTCGACGATGAAGGCGCCGATCTCGCCGCCCGTCGTGACAGCGAAACCCACGGTCCCGTCGCTGGCCTCGATCTCGACGACGAGCGTTCCGAGCACATTGATGCCGAACGACCGGCGGCTTTGGCGATACTCGGGATAGCGCGCCATCGGCGTCGCGATGTGGTCGTCGATCCAGTGACCGTCCGACTGATCGTGATAGTCCGCGCCGCCGCCGCGAACGACGAACGCGCGCACCGCTTTGATGGTTGGCATGGCCATGTAGGTAGCTCCGTTGTTTCCTATAGGTCTTGGTCGATTTACCGAGCGCGTTGAACCGACGAGTCGGCCTCGAGCGTCGCCCGCGACGACAGGCGCGGTACGATCAGCGCGATCAGTAGCGCGGCGGCCACACTGGCGGCGCCGAGCGCGACGAGTCCCGCCGCGCTCGAGGCAAACACCCGTTCCACGATGCCGCGAAACGTCGGCGCGACGAAGCCGCCGAGGCTGCCGAGCGAGTTGATCAGCGCTATGCCGCCGGCCGCCGCTACCCCTGTCAGATGGCGCGTCGGAAATGTCCAGAAAAGCGGCTGAGCCGCGATGAATCCGCTCGCCGCGAAGCAAAGCGCGATCAATGCGATCAGGGGACTATGCGTAAGACCCGATATGGCGATGCCGAGCCCGGCCAACACGAGCAGTCGCATCGACCAGGCGCGGTGACTATGCGAACGATCGGCACGCCGCGGGATGATCCAGGTGGTGGCCACGGCGCAAATCCAGGGCACCGCGGTGACGAGACCGACTTCGAGGCCGACCTTCTTTCCGAGTAACGAGGCCACCTGCTGAGGAAGAAAGAAGATCAGGCCATAGACGCTGATCTGCACGAACGCGTAGATGAGCGCGTAGGAAAGCACACGCCGGTCCATGAGCGCCGCCATCACGTTGTGCGGCCCGGTCGCCGCCGCGTCGCGCGCGTCATGCTCTATCGCGCGAGCGAGCGCGGCTCGCTCGTCATTGCTCAGCCAGCGTGCTTGCGCAGGCTTGTCGTCGAGATACCAGAAGGCCCAGACGCCGACGATCGATGCGAGTCCGCCCTCGACGAGAAATAGCCACCGCCAGCCGGCCACGCCGAGGACTCCGTCGAGATCGAGCAACAGGCCCGACAGCGGACTGCCGAAGATGAACGCGAGCGGCGCGCCGAAGTAGAAGATGCCG
>JBCNPL010000286.1:0-4184 GCA_039593375.1 Paraburkholderia sp.
GACCCGCTCGACCTCGCGCGCGATGAGGCCGTAGCTGACGTAGTTGAGGCCCGCGCCGCCATATTGTGCGGGGATCGTCGGACCGAGCAGGCCAAGTTCGCCCATCTCGCGAAAGATTGCCGGGTCCGTGCGCTCATGGCGGAACGCTTCGGTTACGCGCGGTAGCAGCTTGTCTTGGGCATAGGCTTGCGCGGCGTCGCGCACCATGCGTTCCTCTTCGGTCAACTGCTCGTTCAAGAGCAGCGGATCGTCCCAATGAAATCGGGCGGCGTCGGCCATCGTTTTCTCCTGATTCATGCGCCGGGCATTCGTGATGCGATGCGTGAGCGCACTGTGTTGGATCGGCAATGCCCGAGTGTAGCAGTCGCGGCTTCGGTGTCGACGAGAGCCCACGAGGACGCGCCGCGGCGGCGCGGCCAAGCCGTGCGCTAGTCGACGCGGTCGCGAGGCTTGGCCGGACCGTGCGGCTCGAAGAGCGGTCCTTGAACGAAACGCGCGCCGAACTGCTGGAGCGAGTCGAATTGCGCCTCTGTTGCCACGCGGTCGAAGATCAGCGGAATGTGAAGGCGATTCGCATAGGCGATGAGCGGCTTGGCCATCGAATCGCGCAGCACGGCGGCGCCGTCGATCTTCAGGAAGTCGAGCCGAGCCATGTCGGATACGGTCATGATGTGGCCGGCGTTCGGCAGGTTGCCCGCCACCTTGAAGCCGTAGCGCTGATAGCTCTTCGCCAGGTAGCCGACGAACGTGCGGTGGGCGACGGCCGCGCTCGGCAACTCGATCACGATGCGCGACGGATTCAGTCCAAGCGAAATCAGCACCGACGAAAAGTGCTGGCCGTGATCGTACTTCACGCTCTTCAGCAGACGTTCGTGCACGCGCAGAAACAGCAAGCCGTGCTGCTGCGCGCCGAAGAAGTTGATCGCGTGCAATGTGCGCGCGAGACGGTCCAGTGCGACGAGCTCCTGGCTCTCCGCGACGGATTCGAGCGGATCGAACGGCATGCCGCCCGGCGAGAGCGTGAGCGCCTGGAACCCGAGCTCGTCGCCGAAGCGGTCGGCGCTTTCGGGCGCGGACCATAGCGTCTGGATGCCGCTCATGCTGACGTCGAAGATCGGCTGGTAGCCGCTTTCGATCCGGATGCCGCGGAAATGGGCGTGAGCGGGCGCCGATGGGGCGTTCGCATCGAGTGCCAGGTGCTCGTGCAGGAAGGGGTGGGCGGCGGCGTGCTCGAGGAGCGAAGGAATCGTCGGCGGGATCATGGAGGGGTCAGATGGCTGCATAGCGGTGATGGTAGCAGCCCGGACATTGTCGGCTTCGACTCGATACTTATATCGATATTGGCTGTCATGCCCTATCAGGGTTTACGTTGGGTCGATTTTCGCGTGGAGGTCGACGGCGGCATCGGATCCGTTGCGGCGCCGTGGCGCCCCTCGCCGGCGGCGAAGCGCGCGGCGCCCGCGATTCCTTCTTCGACGAGCGCCCGGTAGCCGCCCGCGCCTTCGCGGCGAAGCGCTTCCGCGAGGTCGTCGAGCGCGCTGTTTGCCCATGCGGAGCGGCGATCGGCGTTGAGCGCCCCCTGCGGGAACGCGGCGAGCTCCGCCGCCAGCGCCTGCGCCGCCGAGCGGCAGGCGCCTCGTGGCACCACACGATTCGCGAGGCCGATGGCGAGCGCTTCGTTCGCGTCGACGGCGCGCCCCGTCAGAATCAGATCGAGCGCGCGCGACAAGCCGACGAGCCGTGGAAGGCGAATCGTGCCGCCGTCGATGAGCGGCACGCCGAAGCGGCGGCAAAACACGCCGAGCACCGCGTCTTCCTCGACCACGCGCAAGTCGCACATCGCCGCGAGCTCGAGGCCGCCCGCCACGGCGTGGCCGGCGATCGCGGCGATCACGGGCTTCGTGAACATCATCCGTGTCGGGCCCATCGGCCCGGGGCCGCTGCCGTCGGCGCGCACGACGTTGCGGCGTGCCTCGTCGCGCATGGCGGTCAGGTCCGCGCCCGCGCAAAAAGTGCCGCCGGCGCCGAAAAGAACGGCGACGCGCCACAATGGCTCGGCCTCGAAGCGCTCGAACGCTGCGAGGAGCGCGGCGGCCGTCGGCCCATCGACGGCGTTACGGCAATCTTGTCGATCGAGCACGATTGTTGCAATGACTCCGTCAGGCTCGATGCGGACATGCTCGCCGAAGCGCTCGGCACTTGCGGTTTTCGCGGTGTTCACTGCAGTCTCCTCGATTCGCCCGCGGCGGTCGCCCGTCGTCGAGGGCGAGCATGTCACGATCGTGTCATGATGGGTCGGCACGCTGTCGCGCTTCGTTGCGCCTCGAGCCAGGTGGGTCGCCGGCCCCGCGGCGCTTCCGGCGCGCTCTACGACAAAAAAATCGACATGTCCACGTCTACGTTTTCCTCGGCGGTCGCCGTAGCGGCCGCGGCCGGCTCCGAACCGGTATGGATCGTTCCCCTGCCCGATCATCGCTACTACGACCATGTCCGGTTGAAACGCGTGTTCGGCGACGAAGACGACACTCGCCATTGCGTCGTCATCGTGGATGCGGCGAAGCTGCTCCAATGCGCCGATCGTGACGATACCGATTACGTACTGCCGCCCGTCGGCGATTGGCACAGCGGGAAGGCCCGGGGCATACGCGAATTCCTCGATCCGGCTAGCGAGCGGATCCCGACGATGCCTTACGTGACGATCGTCTCGCGTCGCACTTCGGGCCTGCTCGGCTGGCTCAGGATCGAGCATGAAGGCGTCGTGACGTTCCGCAATGGGCAGCATCGCGCGCGCTATCTTGCCCACGCGGGCGCTCCAGCCTTTCCGGTCGAAATCCATGAACGCGAGGCGTCGCTGTTGAAGGCGATGTGCGGTGCGTCTTCGGAGCAGGCGGACCTCGTCCGTCGCACCTGAACCCATTCTCGATCGTCAGCTGAATCCGATGAGCAACGCGCCGGCCGCGACGAGCGCACCGGACCAGACCCAATCGAAGTTGATCCAGCCGCGCCGGAGAATGCCGAGCCCGACGTATTCATAGGCCGCGTAGGCAATGGCCGCGCTCGTTGCCGACGCGACCGCCGTATGGACGAGCGTCACAGCGACGAGCGGCCCCATCGCGCTCAACGGACCGAACGGACCGACCGTTCCGGCCAACGCGGCGGGCGCGCCCGCGGCGCATAGCGGCATCAAGGCGGGGATCAGCATGAGACCGGCGCCGTGCAGCGTGGCGGTCGCCGCGGACCAGAGGGCGAGGCCGGCGAAGCCGGCCGTCATGCCGATCGGCAATCGATGGCGGTGGCCATACAGGTGGTGATAGATGGCCCAGGCGACGAGCAGCGCGCCGAGCGCCACCGAAAGATGAGCGGCCTGGGCAAGCGCTTCGAAGGCGAGCGCGGACGAGGCCAGGACGAAAACCGACGCCGCGTGCCCGAGCGCGAGCGGCGGCAGCGCGGCGAAGAGCGCCGCGCGGCTGCCGCGTTGGAGACCCAGCGCGGTCGCGAAGAGCCAACCCATCGCGGGGTTGAGGCCATGGAAGACGCCGCTGCCGAGAACAGCGGCCCAACTCGCCGCGAGCGGCGCGATGTCGGGCGGCAGGCTCATTTCAGCACACGCGGCCATGCATCTCGCGGCCGCTTCACGGATAGCAATACGAATCGGACGACGCGTCGCCGCCTTCCAGCCGGATCTGATGTGGGCGATGCGTGCGCGGCCACGCGAGATAGAAATCGTTGTCGAATTCGAGCCCGCCGCCGGGCGCAGCGTCGAGCTTGACCATCCATCCCTCGATGCCGTCGGGATAGAACTGCTCGTCGATCGCGCCGTAGAGCGAATTCGTGAAATAGACGCGATGGCCGTCGCGGCTCACTTCGACCATCTGCGGCCCGCCGTTGAGCGGTCGGCCGTCGGCCCGCGGATGCGTCGCGCGCGCGGCGATGCCGCCGATGCGCACGCTGCCGACGAGCTCGGGCCGCTCGGGATTCGAGACGTCATAGCGGCGCATGTCGCCCGTGCCCCAGCACGCTACATAGAGGTAGCGATCGTCGAGCGAGAGGGCGATATCGGTGACGAGCGGCGGCACCGCGCCGAAGCTCTTCAGCATCGGCGGCAGGAGAGCCGGGTCCGCGGGCTCCGCCGGAATTTCGATGATCTTGCGCGCGGCCCACTCGTCGCCGTCGCGATACCAAGT
>JBCNPL010000287.1:0-4174 GCA_039593375.1 Paraburkholderia sp.
ATCATCTCGATCCTGTCGATGATGGAGGACGGCGGGTCCGTCGAGCTTGCCGCGGTGGGCCGCGAAGGCATGGCGGGCGTGCAAGTGCTGACGGGCGGCGAAACGATGCCGAGCCGCGTGCAAGTGCAATGCGCAGGGTTCGCCTATCGGATGAGTGCTCAGCAATTGAAACAAGAAATCGCGCGGTCCGACCTGCTGCGGCGACTCATGTTGCTTTATATGCAGGCGCTTCTCACTCAGGTCGCTCAAACGGCGGCGTGCAATCGCCATCACTCGTTGAGCAAACAACTATGCCGCTGGTTGCTGATCGAAATCGATCGCGCCGCGACGAACGAGCTCGCGGTCACGCAGCAAATGATCGCCGACATGCTCGGCGTGCGGCGCGAAGGCATCACCGAAGCCGCCGGCAAGCTTCACGAAGAAGGGCTCATCTATCACAGCCGCGGCCATATCAAGGTCCTCGATCGCAAAGGACTCGAATCGCGCGCCTGCGAATGCTACGGTCTCGTCAAACGCGAGTTCGACCGGCTGCTGCCGAGCCTGCGCCAGACGAACACGGTGGCCTGAAACGCCGGCTCGCTCACACGAAAACGCAAAGCTTCACTCGCGGATCGGGCCGCGGCCGGGCGCCGCGGTCAGTTGCGGCGGTCAGTTGCCGCCGTTAGCTGCGATAGGAGATCGTCTCGACACGCTGATCCGAGGCGAGCAGGCACAGATCGGCGCCCCGCGCCGCGAAAAGCCCCACCGTCACGACGCCGGGCCAGCCGTTGATCGTGGCTTCGAGCGCACGCGGATCGGCGATTCGAAGACCCTTTACGTCGATGATTTCGTTACCGTTGTCCGTGACGTAGGGTGTGCCGTCCTGGCGCACGCGCAGCACCGGCACGCCGCCTATCCCCATGACGCGGCGACCGATCGCCGTGCGTGCCATGGGTACGACTTCGATGGGCAGCGGGAACTGGCCCAGCGTGTCGACGCGCTTCGATGCGTCAGCCACGCAAACGAACACATCGGATACCGATGCGACGATCTTTTCACGTGTGAGCGCCCCGCCGCCGCCCTTGATCATCGCGCCGCTCGCATCGATTTCGTCGGCTCCGTCGACGTACACCGGCAGCGATTCGACCTCGTTCAGGTCGAACACGCGAATGCCATGCTGCTCGAGCCTTGCAGTCGTCGCGACCGAGCTCGACACCGCACCGCGATAGCGATCCTTGTGGGCGGCGAGCGCGTCGATGAAACAGTTCGCCGTCGAGCCCGTGCCGACTCCGATTACGGCGCCTTGCGGCACGTGCGCGTGGACATAGTCGGCCGCCGCCTGGCCGACGAGACGCTTCAGTTCGTCTTGGGTCATGGAAGAAAAATGGTTGATCAGGGAAGTCGCTTGGCCGTCCTCTGTCGAACGGCCTCGAAAAGACAGACGCCGCTTGCCACCGAGACATTCAGGCTTTCGACCGTGCCCGCCATCGGGATCTGCATGACTTCATCGCAAGTCTCGCGAGTCAGGCGCCGCATCCCCTCGCCTTCGGCCCCCATCACGAGTGCAACAGGGCCGTCCAACTTCGTATCGTAGAGGCTCGTCGGCGCATCGCCGGCCGTCCCGACAACCCACACTCCGGCGTCCTTGAGCTCGCGCAACGCACGCGCGAGATTCGTCACCGTGATGTAGGGCACCGTATCGGCGGCGCCGCTCGCCACCTTGGCGGCCGTCGCATTGAGCCCGACGGCGCGATCGCGTGGCGCGATGACCGCATGCGCGCCCGCGCCGTCGGCCACGCGCAGACATGCGCCGAGATTGTGCGGATCGGTGACGCCGTCGAGCACCAGCAAAAGCGGCGGCCCCTCGATGCCATCGAGCAGTTCCGCCAGGTTCTGCGCAAGCGGAAGATCGGTGGCGCGCGCAACGACGCCTTGATGACGCTCGGTATGGGCGAGCCCCCAGAGCCTCGTTTCGTCGGCCGCGATCAAGCGGACGCCTGCTTCTTTCGCGGCGTGAAGGAAATCCTGCATGCGCCGATCGCGCCGCGTCGGGTCGTAAAGAACCTCCTCGACCGTCGAGGGATCGTGACGCAAGCGTGCCGTCACGGCGTGAAACCCGTAGAGAACCTTGAGACGTGCCATATTCAGTTTTTCTTGCGCGTGCGCGCCTTCGCGGCCGGCTTCGGCGCCGTTCCACGCTTTTTCGCGGCTTGGGCCCGAGCCGCGCGCGCTTCCTTGACTGCGACAGATTTGCCAGGCGCCGCCTTCTTGTGCCGCACGCCCAGCTCGCTCGTCAACGGACGCACGCGAGGGCCGCTATCAGCGTCGCCCACCGATCGCTCGACGAGCGCCGGGCGCGCCGCGGCGGCCGACTTCATCGGCGTATCGCGCACGAGCCGGAAGTCGATCTTGCGTGCATCGAGATCGACGCGGCTCACCTGCACGCGCACGCGATCCGATAGCCGGTAGCGGATGCCCGTGCGTTCGCCGCGCAACTCGTTCTTGATTTCGTCGTATTGGAAGTAGTCAGAACCGAGCTCGGTGACATGAACCAGGCCCTCGATGAAGAGCGCGTCGAGTTGAACGAAAATGCCGAACGACGTCACGCCGTTGATCATGCCGCCGTATTCTTCGCCGAGCTTGTCGCGCATGAAGTAGCACTTGAGCCAGGTCTCGACGTCGCGCGACGCTTCGTCGGCACGCCGCTCGTTCGCCGAGCAATGAAGCCCGAGCTCTTCCCAAATCGCGGCCGCCCGCCCGTTCGAACGCGACGTCTGCTCGTCGGCTTGCTGCAACGCTCGCGCGCGCGGCGAAAGCGCCGTGTTCAGGACGACGCCTTGCGGCGCCTGCGGCTGATACTTGCGCCCCGCGAGAATCGCATAGATCGCGCGGTGCGTGAGCAAATCCGGATAGCGCCGGATCGGACTCGTGAAGTGTGCATACGCGTCATAGGCGAGGCCGAAGTGACCGATGTTGTCCGGACTGTAGACGGCCTGCTGCATCGAGCGCAGCAGCATCGTCTGCAACATCTGCGCATCGGGACGGTCGCGAATCTGCGCCATCAGCGCCGCATAGTCGCTCGCATGAGGCGTGTCGCCGCCGCCGAGCGAGAGGCCCATGCCGCGCAGGAACGTCCGCAGGTTCTCGAGCTTTTCGGCCGTCGGGCCCGCATGGACGCGATAAAGGCCCGGATGTTTGTTGCGTTTGAGGAAATCGGCCGCGCAGACGTTCGCCGCGAGCATGCATTCCTCGATCAGCTTGTGCGCATCGTTGCGCTGACGCGGCAGGATCTGCTCGATCTTGCCCTGCGCGTTGCAGACGATGTAGGTTTCCGTCGTCTCGAAATCGATCGCGCCGCGTTTTTGCCGCGCGGCGAAAAGCGCCTTGAAGACGGCGTAGAGATCTTGGAGCTGCGGTACGAGCGCCGCGCGCCGCCCGGCCTCCGGTCCCTTCGTGTTGGAGAGGATCGCGGCGACTTCGGTGTAGGTGAGCCGCGCCGCCGAGTGCATCACACCCGGATAGAACTGATAGGCCTTGATCTCGCCGCGCCCCGTAACGATCATGTCACAAACGAGCACGCAACGGTCCACTTGCGGATTGAGCGAGCACAGACCGTTCGACAGCTTCTCCGGCAGCATCGGAATGACGCGGCGCGGAAAATAGACCGAAGTGCTGCGTTCGATCGCATCGACGTCGAGCGCCGTTTCGGGCTGAACGTAATGCGACACATCCGCGATCGCGACGATGAGACGAAAACCGTCGGCGCGGCCGACCTTCATCGGCTCGCAGTAGACGGCGTCGTCGAAATCGCGCGCGTCCTCGCCGTCGATCGTCACGAGCGGCACATCGCGCAGATCGACACGATGGCGCAGGTCGGCGGGCCGCACCTCGTCCGGAAGCTTCGCCGACTCGGCGAGCGTGTCCGCGCTGAATTCGTGCGGCACGCCATATTTGCGCACGGCGATCTCGATCTCCATGCCGGGATCGTCGATATCGCCGAGCACCTCGATCACGCGGCCGACCGGCTGCGAATGGCGGCTGGGGAAGTCGGTCAACTCCGCGACGACGACCTGACCGACCTTCGCCTTCTTGACGTTTTGCGTGATGAGAATATCGTGCGCGATCCGCTTGTCTTCCGGCGCCACGATGAGGGCACCGCTCTCGCTTAGGAGCCGCCCGATCACGCGCTTCGTCG
>JBCNPL010000288.1:0-4172 GCA_039593375.1 Paraburkholderia sp.
GCCCCGGATCCGTGCGCCAGGCGGCTTGGCGGTTCGTGCCGTCGGCCTCGACAGGTTCCGCGAGCCAGTCCTGCGCGTACTCGGCCTGCACGATGCGGATTTCGCCGAGCGCGCCATCCTCGACGAGCGCGCGCGCGTGACGAACAAGCGGGTAACCCGAATAGACATGCGTGAGTGCGAAGAGCTTGCGTTTTTCGCGCGCTAGCCGCGCGAGCACCTCGCCCTCCTCGAGCGAAACCGCAAGCGGCTTGTCGCATATCACGTGGATGCCGGCCTCGAGAAACGCCGTGGCCACGGGCGCATGCAGATGGTTGGGCGTGACGATCGCCACGGCGTCGATGCGATCTTCGCGACTCGCCTCGGCGCGCGCCATCTCGCGCCAGTCGGGATACGCGCGCTCGATGCCGATGCCGAGCTCCAGCGCGCTCTCGCGCGCTCGTTGCGGGTCGGACGACAACGCGCCCGCCACGAGCTCGAATCGATCGTCGACACGGGCGGCGAGACGATGCACGGCGCCGATGAACGCGCCTCGTCCGCCTCCGACCATCCCGAGCCGCAGTTTCCGGTCCATGATGTTCGATCCCTCCAAAGGCAAGCCTTAAATGCCGAGCATGCGCCTCAGCGGCTCGGGCTCGACGCCGCTTTCCGCGAAATCGTCGAACGCGCGATCGGCGACGCGGATGATGTGTCGTCGGATGAACTGGGCGCCTTCGCGCGCGCCGTCTTCCGGATGTTTGAGCGCGCACTCCCATTCGAGCACCGCCCAGCCCGGGTAGTCGTATTGCGCCATCTTCGAGAAGATCGCGCCGAAGTCGATCTGCCCGTCGCCGAGCGAGCGAAAACGCCCCGCTCGCTCGGTCCAGCCGCTGTAGCCGCCATAGACACCCTGCCGCCCGTCGGGGCGGAATTCGGCATCTTTGACGTGAAACGCGCGGATGCGCTCGTGGTAGTTGTCGATGAACGCGAGGTAGTCGAGTTGCTGCAGCACGAAGTGGCTCGGATCGAACAGGATGTTCGCGCGCGGATGAGTGCCGACCACGTCGAGAAAGCGCTCGAACGTCACGCCGTCGTGAAGGTCTTCGCCGGGGTGCAACTCGTAGCAGACGTCGACGCCCGCCTCGTCGAACGCATCGAGGATCGGTCTCCACCGGCGCCCGAGTTCGGCGAACGCCGTTTCGACGAGCCCTGGCGGCCGCTGCGGCCACGGATAGAGATAGGGCCAGGCGAAGGCGCCCGAGAACGTGACATGCGTGTCGAGGCCGAGGCGCCGTGAGGCTCGCGCCGCCCACTTCAATTGCTCGATCGCCCATGCCGTGCGCGCGTCGGGGTTCCCTCGCACGCGCGCGTCGGCAAAGCCGTCGAAGAGCGTGTCGTAGGCGGGATGCACCGCCACGAGCTGTCCTTGCAGATGCGTCGAGAGCTCGGTGATGACGACACCCGCGTCGGCGGCCGTCTGCCGGAGCTCATCGCAATACGCGTCGCTCGAGGCCGCGCGTTCGAGATCGACGAGGCGCGGATCGGCGGGCACCTGAATGCCCTTGAAGCCGAGCCGCGCAGCCCATGCCGCCAGATTCGAGAGATTGTCGAACGGCGCTTCGTCACCGACGAACTGAGCGAGAAAGATCGCCGGCCCTTTGATCGTCTTCATCTGCGATGAGCTCCTTTGAAAGCGTGAACGCGCACGGACATGCACGACACATGCACGACTCTTCCATCCCTGTCCCGCAACGCCGACGGTCAGAACGGCGAGTCCGGGAAATAGAACTCCTTCGCATTCTCTTTCGTGATCAACACGGACGGAATGATCGTCGTCGCCGGCAGCCGTTCTCCCTTCAGCCGCGCTTCGGCCGTGAGCTTGATCGCGTCATAGATGAACTTCGGCGAGTACGACACGTCGGCCTTGATGAGCGGCGCGCCGTCCATCACGTTCTTCACCATGCCCTTGGACCCCGCGCCGCCGAACACGATCTTGACGTCCGAGCGCTTGGCCTGGTCGATCGCCTTCAGCACACCCACGGCCATGTCGTCGTCGGCCGCCCAGATCGCGTCGATGTGGGGGAACCGGGTCAGATAATCCTGCGTGACTTTGAATGCGTCGTCGCGATTCCAGTTTGCGTACTTGGCATCGAGAATCTTGATGTTCGGATAGTTCTTCATCACGGATGTAAACGCCGTCCACCGTTCGTTGTCGAGCGTCGTGGGGATCCCGCGCAACGCGACGATGTCGCCCTTGCCGTCGAGCGCCTTGGCGAGATACTCGGCCGGAATCTTCCCGAACGCGGTGTTGTCGCCCGCCACGTAGGCATCCTGGGCGCTCGTATCGGTGAGCCCGCGATCGACGACCGTCACATAGACGCCCTTCTTCTTCACCTGTGCGACGGGCTGCGTGAGCGACGCCGATTCGTACGGGAAGATCACGAGCGCGTTGATCTTGTTCACCGTGACGAGGTCCTGAAGCTGGTTGGCTTGGTCAGGCGCGTTCGCCGCCGTCTTCACGATGATCTTCAGATCGGGATGCGCCTTCTCGAGATCCGCTTTCGCTTTGTTCGCCCACCAGACAATGCCGCCCGTAAAGCCATGATCGGCGGTCGGAATCGCGACGCCCAGCGTCACTTTCTCGTCGGCGCGCGCCGCCCCGGCGCCGAGCGCCGCGGCCACCACGGAGAGCGCCAGCATGCCGGCGCCGATGCTTCGAATCGCTCCAATAACCTGCTTCATGGTCGTGTCTCCTGATCGTAAGGGCGCGAATGCCCGCCCGTTGTCGTGAAGCCGCTTGCCCCTCTTTACCGCTCGTTGCCCCTATCGCCGTCCGCGCTGCAAGAACGCGACGACGATGATGACGATGCCCTGCACCGCCGCATTCAGATAGACGCTGATGATGCTGGTCAGATTGAGGATATTGGCGATGACCGAAAGCAGCACCGCGCCGACGACCGTGCCGAGCACACGGCCCTCTCCGCCTTTGAGGGCCGTGCCTCCCACGACCACCGCCGCGATCGCTTCGAGCTCCCATAACAATCCCGTCGTCGGCGTCGCCGAGCCAAGACGCGGCACATAGAGCACGGTGGCCACCCCGACGCAGACGCCGAGCAACGCGTAGGTGACGATCTTCACGGTGTCGACGCGAATCGCCGCATAGCGCGCGACCTGTTCGTTTGACCCGATCGCCTGCACGTGGCGGCCGAACGCCGTCCGATCGAGAATCAACGCGCCGCCCGCGGCGACGGCAAGGAAAACCCACACCGGCACGGGCACGCCGAGAAAACTCGCGTAGTACACCGGGCCGTAGAGATCGGAGAGCGAGTTGTCGAGCGTCAACGCGCCACCGTCGGCGAGCCAGGTGAGCACCGCGCGGAAGATGCCGAGCGTGCCGAGCGTCACGATGAACGGCTCGATCCGGCCTTTCGTGATCAGCAACCCATGCGCGCAGCCGAACGCGGCGCCGAGCACGAGCGCCAGCACGATGCCGACGAGCACGATCGCGAGCGGCGGCAACAGACGGCCGGCCGCGCTCGTCGCCAGTCCGTTCATCGTCCAGATCATCGTGCCCGCGATCAACGCGGCCATCGAGCCCACGGATAGATCGATGCCGCCCGAGATGATCACGAACGTCATGCCGACGGCGATGATGCCGATGAACGACGTCCGCGTGAGAACATTCATGAGATTGGCGACGGTGGCGAAGTCGCGATTGAGCAGCGTACCGAGCACGCAGAGCGCGAGAAGCCCCGCGATCGGCCCAACGCCGGCGGCATACCGTGCGAAGCGCCAGGCGCGACGCTCCTCGCTCGCTTTTCCCGCCTCAGTGCGTACCGGTTGCATGGGCGATCAACTCCTTTTCGGTCAGATGCTCCATGCCGAGCGTCGCCATGAGCCGCCCCGCGCGCATCACCGCCACGCGATGGCAAAGCCCGATCAGCTCGATCAGCTCGGAAGAAATCACGATCACGGCTCGGCCTTCCGCGGCGAGCCGGTGTATCAGGAAGTAGATGTCGCGCTTCGCGCCGACGTCGACGCCGCGCGTCGGTTCGTCGAGCACGATCACGCGTGGATCGGGGTGCAGGAACTTGGCCAGCGCGAGCTTCTGCTGGTTGCCGCCCGAGAGCATGCGCGCGCGGCTCGCCAGGTCGCCCGCGCGAATTCCGAAGTCGCGCGCCGATCGTTCGAGCGCG
>JBCNPL010000289.1:0-4171 GCA_039593375.1 Paraburkholderia sp.
CGGTGGCGAGCGTAAACGCCGTGCCGAAGGCGCCCATCGCGGTCGCGAAGCAGATCGCGCCTGCCGCGACGAGCGCCGGCGCGAGCGCGGGCAGGATCACGTCGCGCATGATCCGCCACGGCGACGCCCCGAGTGAGCGAGCGGCTTCCTCGAGCGATCGGTCGAGCTTGGAGGCCGACGCCATCACCGTCACGATCACGCGCGGAATCGAGAAATAGAGATATCCGCAAAAAAGCCCCGTCATCGAGTAGGCGAAGACCCACTTGTCGCCGGTGAGCTTTTGAGTGATCGCGCCGATGAGCCCTTGCCGGCCGGCGAGCATGATGACCATGAAGCCCACGACGACGCCGGGGAACGCTAGCGGAAACGTGAGCAGCGCGACGAGCGCGCGCTTGCCCGGAAATTCGCGGCGAGCGAGCAGAAGGCCCGCGATCACCGAGAGCACGAGCGTCGCGATCGTGACGGCCGCCGAAAGGGCGACGGTCGCGCCGAGGCTGCCCATGTAGCGCGCGTTGGTGACGAGCGCGCTATAGGTCGCGAACGCATGGCCGCTGCCGCTTACGTCGACGAGCACGCCCATCGGCAGCAGCCAGAACGCGACGAAAACGGCGAGCGCGGGTGCGAGCAGGGCGACGCGCCAGCGCAGCGGAAAGGTGATGTCGTGCATGGTGAAAGCAGGCCGACTACTAGCGGCGTCAATGCATGATCTTCAGATATTCCTGGCCGAACTGCTGCTGCTGCGCGGCCATTTTCGCGAAGTCGACGGGTTTTGCCCGCGCGTACTCGCTCGCCGGCAGGAACTTCGCCGAGGCTTCCTTGCTCATCGCGCTCGCGCGCACCGGACGCAGGTACGCGTTGGCCCAGATCTTCTGCCCCTCGTCGGAGAGCACGAAGTCGAGCACCTTCTTGCCGTTCGCTTCGTGCGGCGCGCCTTTGACGAGACTCATCACGTAGGGCACCGAGATGGTGCCTTCCTTCGGAATCACGAACGCGACGTTTGCGTGGTCCTTATACTCGGCGCGATAGGCGTCGAAGTCGTAGTCGATGAGAATCGGAATCTCGCCCGAGAGCACGCGCGCATAGGCGGTCTGCTTCGGCACGATCGGCGCGTTCTTCTTGAGCGCCTCGAACCATTTGAGCCCCGGCTCGAAGTTGTCGAGCGTGCCGCCCAACGCCTGGTTGACGGCGACGGCGCCCGCGTAGCCGACGAATGCGCTCGACGGATCGAGGTAACCGATCATTCCTTTGTATTCGGGCTTGAGGAGGTCGGCCCACGACGTCGGCACCGGCTTGCCCTCGAGCGCGTCCTTGTTGACGAAAAAGCCGAGCGTGCCCGAATGGATGGCGAACCAATAGCCCTGAGGGTCCTTCAGGCCGGCCGGGATCTCGTCCCAGTTCTTCGGCTTGTAGGGTTGAACGACGCCCTTGTCCTTCGCCTGAAATGCCGACGAGACGCCGAGATAAACGACATCGGCGACCGGGCTTTTCTCCTCGGCGATCAATTGCGCGATGGCCTGCCCGGAGTTCTTGTTGTCGGACGGCACGTGAATGCCCGTTTTTTCCTGGATCGCCTTGAGTTCGCTGGCCCAATCGGCCCACTCGGGCGGGCAGTTGTAGCAGATGGCGGTGTCCTCGGCGTGGGCGGTGCCGGTGAACGACAAGGCCGCGGCGAGCGCCGCCGCACTGACACAGACGAATCGCGCCAGACGCGCGCGGACGGAGGGTGAACGGCGTGTCACGTGAGGGTCTCCTTCGGTGCAGGGGTGGGACGTCGATGGGCGGCGCGTCGCCATGAGCGAGGCGCGCCGTCTGGACTGCGGATTGCTACGCTTTTCGTTACGCTCCGCTCGTCGATCGGTTTCAGGCGATAGGCTCCGCGGGCAAGGCCGGACCGGTCGCGCCGGAAAGCGCGCCGATCGTCGCGCCCGGGCGCAGCGCATGAGGCAGCCTGAGCGAGAGCGATTCGCCGTCGTCGGCGCCTTCGATGCGGGCCATCAGACGCCGCCAGGCGGAGCAGCCGATCTCGCGGTTCGGCGTCGCGATGCTCGCGAGCGGCGGCGAGAGCAGATCGCTGACGGCAAGACCGTCGAAGCCGAGGATTGACATGTTCTCGGGCACCGAGTAGCGCGCGCGGCGCAGGCCGCGCATGACGACCATGGCGAGCAGATCGTTGCTGCAAAAGAGCGCGGTGGGTCGCTTCGGGCCGGAGGTCAAATGGGCCAGCACGGACGGTGCAAGTTCGTCGGCGTTGAAATCGACTTCGAGCGCGGGCACCGGCTCGAGCCCCGCTTGCTGCATGGCCTCCGCATAGCCGCGGTAACGCAGTTGCGCTCGATCGGATTCGGCGAGCGTGCCGGCGACCATCGTCACCCGCTCGTGGCCGTGCTCGATCAGCATGCGAACGCCGTCGAACGCGGCGCGCCGATTGTCGACCGAGACCGATGGGCGCCGCGCCGTGTCGTTATGCATGAGGACGTAAGGCGTGCCTTCGTGCTCGAGTTCGTCGAGCAGCGGATGCGTATTGGCGTCGGCGACCGTCATGATGAGCCCCTCGACGCGTTGCGCGAGCAGCGTCTCGATCGCATGGCGCTCGCGCGCGGCATCGTATTGGGTCGTCATCAGCATCAGCCGATAGCCCTGGCTCGACGCGAGGTCGTCGATGCCCTGAAGACATTCGGCGAAGACCGGGTTGGCCAGTGTCGGCAGCATGACGCCGATAAGACGCGTGCGCTCGCCGCGCAATTGGCGGCCGAGCGGGCTCGGGCGAAACTGCAGCGCCTCGATCGCCTCCCGTATCTTCGCGAGCGTGACGCGATTGACGGTATGCGGTGCGTTGATCGCGCGCGAGACCGTGGCGATCGAGAAGCCCGCGTAGGCGGCCACATCCTTGATGGTATGTTTCATCGGAGTCGGTACGGTTCGGGTCGTGCTGGAGATGTAAACGTTTACGTCGCAGTGATTATCGGAGCCGATTATGACGGACACATGACTTTCTTGCCCATATCTTGGGCTGAAAAAGTCTACCTTGCGGCTTGGCGAGTTCGGTGCTGGTAGGCATAATCGGTCGCGGTTCGGCGCGGCGGCTGGTTGTCCGAGCGCTTTTTTCTTCGAACCCCACTTTCTACGGCAAAAAAGGATCAACGCGTGAGCCTTTGGTTTCTGGTTTTTCTAAGCGTGCTGCAAGGCGTAACTGAACTTTTCCCCGTGAGCAGCCTCGGGCACACGCTGTTGGCCCCGGCGCTGGTCGGGATGCATATCGACAAGCACGCGCCGCAACTGATTCCGTTCCTGGTCGCGTTGCATTTGGGCACGGCGCTCGCATTGCTCTGGTATTTCAGGAAGCGCTGGATCGAACTCGTGAGGGGTTGGTTCGGCACGCTTGCGGGCCGTCCGAACGACGAAGGGCACATGATGTGGGCGCTGATCATCGGGACGATTCCCGCGGGGCTCGTGGGTCTCCTGTTGGAAAAGCGGCTCGAGCAGGTGTTTCACGACTTGCGTATCGTGGCGCTCGCGCTGATCGTCAACGGCGCGTTGCTCTGGATTGGCGACAGGCTGCAGCGCATGCGCGCGCACCGTCCGCCTGAAAAGCTGACGTTCAAGCAGGCCTTTCTCGTCGGGCTCGCTCAGATCGGAGCGCTGGTGCCGGGCTTTTCGCGCAGCGGGCTCACGATGATCGCGGGCAATGCGGCGGGATTGACGGCGGAAAGCGCGGCCGAGTTCGCGTTCCTGCTGGGGACGCCGATCATCTTCGCGGCCGGTCTCCTCGAGGTGCCGAAGCTTTTCAAGGGAGCGCCGGGGCAGCTTGCCGACGCAGTGCTCGGAGGGGTGCTGACCGCCGTCGCGGCCTACCTGAGCGTGCGTTTCCTGATGCGATATTTCGAGGGGCGCGGCCGGCTTGCCGCGTTCGGCATCTACTGCGTCGTTGCGGGCGCGCTTTGCCTCGTCTGGTTCATGACGCATGCGCAGCCGGTCTGAGGCTGTGTGACGCCGGCATTCGCCGGGTGCGCTCGGCGTTCGCCGGGAATGGCGGTCTGCGGTGCACCGCGGGATCAGCCGCCGACCGGCGAAGGGCGATCGGTTATAATCCGGCCCCCGGGCGGAGCGGCTGACACATGCGCCGCCCGTCCGCCGTACAATTTCTTGCTGCGTCGCCTCCCCATAGTTCAAC
>JBCNPL010000029.1:0-17370 GCA_039593375.1 Paraburkholderia sp.
AGCCCGGGTGCCGGGTTGCGAATCTCGGGAAATTCGGTGGACTTCGGCCGCGTGGCCATTGCGATATCGCCTGTACTCATTACTCCTCCATGCACCGCTCGAAGCGGCGACGTCCTTATGAAACGCGACGACGTTCAGACGCCGTACCAACACAAAAAATGCTACCCGGCGAGCGCTTCATGCTGCCGCACTCAGCTCTCGGGAGAAGTTGACGACCTGCCGCGCCATGAGCGCGATCTGCTCCCCGGTGCGCGCCGAGAAGCCAAACTCGCCCGGTTCCGAAACGGGCTCGGCCGAATTGATCGCGACGCCCACCGGGGTCGGCCAGCCTCGCAGCGCGTGAACGACGGTCCGCAGCGCCGTCAACGTCGCCACCGCACCCTGCCACCCGGCCCCAGTCGCCACGCAGCCGACCGCGCGTCCATCAAGATACGGACGCGTGTCCTTATTCATCTCTTCGAGATAGTCGAGGGCGTTTTTTACCAAGCCCGACACACCGCCGTGGTATCCGGGTGAACCGATAATCACGCCATCAGCCTCGCGCATCGCATTCACCAGACGATCCGCCGCAGGGATGGCCTCACGCCGCTCCGGGCTAAAATTGGGAAGATCGATCTCGGATCCAGCGAGAAGCAAGGTCCTCGCTCCCATGTCTTCGGCCACCTTCAACGCCATGCGCAACGCGCGCTCAGTCGACGAATTAGCGCGAATGGTTCCGCCAATGGCTACGATGAACGGCGCCTGCTTTGATCCTGCAATGCTGGTTGACATTTCCCTCACCTCCTCACCTCCTCACAACGATAGAACTGCCTCGCCTTCAGCGATGTCAGCCCTGGCACCCGCATCAAGTGCTTCGCGACTAATCGATTATTTGCACCCTATCGACTTGCCGCCCACGGAAACCACTACCCCTACCCGTTCTCAACTCGAGCGGTACGCCCTGGGTGTCAGCGTGAAGCCGGCGCAACCATCGAAGGGATCGCCGATTTCCCGCTGCCCTTCCCGATCAACAACTTGGCTCCAGTTAAGGTGGACGTCGTGAGACTCCAGTTCATGATCGGTATAGCCGGCGGTGCGTCCATACCAGAGCTCGAAGACATTGCCACCTTCCGAGCCGATGCACTTTCCCGACGCCGGACAGCTGGTATGCGCAAGCGCCCCCACCGTCGGCGAAACGAATTCCGGGCTGAGCTTGGTCAGGATTTCCGGTGAGGGCTTGGCCTGGTCGGCACTCATGGTCGTCCAGGCAACCGTGGCCGCGCCGGGGGCCAGCGCGTTGACTTTGATGCCGATGTCTGCGCCTTCGATCGCCAGGTTTCGCGTCAGCCCCAGGATGCCGCCCTTCGAGGCCCCGTAGACCGAGGCATAGCGCGCACCGAGCAGTGATCCCGACACCGTATTGACGATGCGTCCGTAGCCGGCCTGCTTCATGTGCGACCAGACCGCACGGCACATCCATATCGTGCCCATCAGATGGGTATCCAGTATCTTGTGAATGTCGGCCGCGGACAGCTCTTCGAACAGCGCGAACTCGACGACACCCGCGTTGTTGACCAGGATGTCGACCTTGCCGAAGGCTTGCAGCGCAGTCTGCACAATGGCGTTGGCGCCCTCCTCGGTCGCGACGCTATGCGTATCGGCGACGGCCTGCCCACCCTGCTCGCAGATTTCTCGAACAACCGCATCCGCGCGAGCACCTACCACGCCACGCCCGTCCGGCCCGACGCCGAGGTCATTGACGACGACTTTGGCGCCCCTGGCGGCGAGATACTTGGCGTGTGCGCGGCCCAGGCCGGGATTGCCGCCTGCTCCGGTCACAATCGCCACCTGACCTTCAAAACTTAAGTCGCTCATGGTTCCAATCTCGATTGTCTTCTCATGTCAGGCGCACTTATCAAAAGCTGCGCTCCATCAAATAATCGATTATTTTGGAAACGACGTCACTCCGGGTATACCAGCCTCACTTCGAGGGATTCTTCTCCGGTCATGAGCTGCGGTGTCTTCAGGCCCGCGTAAAACAGCACATATACCCAGAGAACATCGGCAGGTTGTCGCCCGACTATCATGGCTCGCAATATGTCGTCGACAATTGGCACGCGCACGATCTCCAGCCGCCGCCCTCGGGTTATCAATGGGTGCAGGTGAACGGGGACTTCGTACAGGCTGCGATCCCCACGGGCGTGATTTCGAGCATCCTGCTCGCGCCACATCGTTTATGAACGACGGATGCCACCCACGAAGGGCGGCATCGAAAATCACATCGCAACAACTTGCCGTCAGACCCCGCGGCGGAACGTCAGTGTCACGCGAAACCCGCCTTCGGGCGCGTTATCGCATTCGAACTGCCCGTCGTTATAACGCGTGAGCCGTCGCACGATCGCGAGGCCCAGACCGCAATGCGCATCGCCCCCGCGCGCCGGATCGAGCCGTGTGAACGGCAGCAGCGCGCGTTCGAGGTGTTCGCGCGGAATGCCCGCGCCGTGATCGCGCACGGTAAGCGTGTAGACGCCGTTATGCGCGGACGTCGAAATCTCGACGGGCGGGTCGCCATAGTTCATCGCGTTCTCGATTAGATTAGACAGAATCCGGTCGAGATCCACGAGCGGCAGATTGAAGCCATCGCCCGCATTCAGACGCAGGCGCACGAGCGCCTCATCATCGAGCCCGTCGCCGTAGTGACGCCGGCAATGCGCATCGACATTCGCTTGCGGCGACGGATCGGCCGTGTCGCGCGCATAGTCGAGAAATTGCGTCACGATGCGCGACAGCGACTCGGCGTCGCGCAGGAAGCCGCTGCGATTCGCCACATCGGGGAGCAGGTCGGCGCGCACCTGCATGCGCGTGATCGGCGCACGCAGATCGTGCGCGACGCCCGCCAGCATCACCGCGCGCTCCTGCTCGGCTTTCCCGAGTTCGCTCATCATCTCGTTGAAGTCACCGATCAGCGAGCGCATTTCGGCCGGACCGCTTTCCGTCACGGGCGGCGCGCGCCGTCCGATCCTGAATTCGCGCGCCGCATCCGCGAGCCGGTGCAAGGGGCGCTGGAACTGCCATGCGGCGAACAGTGCCGCGCACACGGCCAGCACCAGCATCACCAGCGACGATCCGAGAAAACGCACGCCAGGCAGATTGGCGTTGCGCATGTAGAGCCAGTATGGCTCGCTTCCATAGCGTATCCACAGCGATCCCGTGCGCGGCTGGAAGACGACGCGGCTGCCGGGCGGCAGGCGTCGCAGCAGGTCAGGCGCATCGGAGCCGGTGCAACCGTTGGGACAGCCGGAACGGCCCACGTCGGCTGCGGCGATATATTCGATGTCAAGCGTCTGCGCGACGTGTCGCGCGCTTGCTTCGCCGTCGTGCTTCGCCTGCACGGCGAGCATCGCTGCGCGGCGCGCATGTTCCGCATCTATCTGGCTGCGCTCGCGGTCGACGACAAACAACGACGTCACATGTACAGCGACGATCAGACCGACCGTCATCGTCGCGAGACGGCCGAAAAGCGTATTGAACGGATTTTTCATTCCGATGTGTCGCCTTTTCCGTCTTCACTGATTGCGTTGCCATCCCCGGTTTCGCCAGGCACGAACATATAGCCGATGCCCCGCATCGTCTGGATACGGCGCGGCGCGGCGGGATCATCTTCGAGCAGCCGCCGCAGATACCACACGGGCACGTCGATGCCGCGCTCCGTCACATCGGAATCGGGACCGTGCAGCAACTCGACAATGCGCGTGCGTGACAGCGTTTCCATCGGGTGCTGTGCGAACACTTCGAGCAGCGCGTATTCGCTGCCCGTCAGCCTGATCGGCTCGTTGTCGCGCAAGAGCGTACGCGACGCGAAGTCGAGCCGGAAGCGCCCGAACACGAGCGACTCACGATGCTTCGGGGGCGGCGCTTCGGGATGCAGCGCATGACGGCGTAGCACGGCATGAATTCGCGCGAGCAGTTCCTGCGGCATGAACGGCTTGCCGAGGTAATCGTCAGCGCCTAGTTCGAGGCCGATCACGCGATCGACGCCATCGGCGCGCGCAGTCAGCATGATCACGGGAATCGTGTCACCGCTCGCACGCAACTGCTTGAGCGCCGTGAGACCGTCGACGCCGGGCATCATCAGATCGAGGACGATGATCGACGGACGCTCGCGTTCGAGCCGCCGTGGGAGATGGGTAGCGTCGTGCAACACCGAGAAGTCGATGCCGCGTTGGTGGAAGAAATTTCGAAGCAGGTCGCGCAGGTCGGCGTCGTCGTCGACGAGCAGCACCTGAAGAGGCGTGTCGGGCATGATGTGAGCAGGCTGCGCCGGGTTTTGCCGCTTGGGACGGGCAGTGCCCTTGCCGCCAGATATCGGATCTACGTACGACTATAGCGCAAGGCGGTGCGCCCCCGGTTCCGGAGACTTAGCGAGTCTTACGGAGTCTTAGCGAATTACAGCGACCACTTAATGACCGTTCGGGCGGCGTGAAAGGTCAGGAGTTTGCTGGCTCGGATGCAGCTTGAGCGTCGCAGGCAAAGCGGAAGCCAATGTCTGGTCCGCCTCATCATCCATGCGCGGTTCGCCCGATATCAACAGCCGCTCGTGCAGAAGCCGGTTCGCGCCGCGTAAATGAAACCGGCGGTGCGCGTGTCGACCTCGGGCGGCAACTGTGCACGTTCGGACACGGCGCGCAGCGCCGCCATCGACACCCAATCATAGAGCGCCCCTGTCTTCGCTGTCACCTCTCATTCGTCATCGCGATGATGTACAGGCCGTGAGCAGCCACACTTACAATGCGCCGCGCAAACGCCGGCGCAACGGTGCGTGCAGACGATGTAACGAATCAGCTTCCTGCTCGCACGATACGGGCCGCCGTTTCGGCAGTCGCGCTTTGCTCGCTCCATCCGCCGCCGAGCACCTTGTAGAGCGTGATGAGATTCGACAGCTTCGAAAGCGTATCCGTTACGAGTTGCTGTTGCGCCGTGTACAGCGAACGCTGCGCATCCATCAATGTCAGGAAGCTGTCCGTTCCGTGTTGATAGCGGACTTGCGCGATGTCGTAGTAGTTCTGCGCAGCCGTTACGTAGTCCCGATCGGCCTGAGTCTGCGCCACATAGGTGGCGCGTCCTGCCAGCGCATTCGCCACTTCCTTGAAGGCCGTTTGAATGGCCTTTTCATAGTCGGCGACCTGGATGCTCTTCTCGATCTTCGCCACATCAAGTGTCGCCTTGTTGTAGCCGTAATCGAAGATGGGCACGGTGATAGACGGCGAGAACGTCCACGCCCCGCTACCTGCCTTGAAAAGACCCGACAGGCTCGTACTCGACGAACCCGCAGAAGCAGTCAACTGGATCTTCGGAAAGAAAGCCGCGCGTGCCGCGCCAATGTTCGCGTTCGCCGCCTTCAGGGAATGCTCGGCCTCGACGATGTCAGGCCGCCGCGACAGCAGATCCGAAGGCAGCCCCTCGCTGATGTCGGCCAGCATCGACGGGCTCGACATCAACGTCGCGCCTTGCGGCAGATCGTCCGGCAACGGACAGCCGATGCTGGCGACGAGATTGTTCTTGTCCTGCGCAACGGCGCGCGTATAAGACGCGAGGCTCGACTGCGCGCTCGCGAGGCTCGTGCGCGCCTGCTGCACATCCTGGAACGACGAACTGCCCGCCTCCATCATCTGCACGGTCAGTTCATAGGTCTTCTGGTCCGCCTCGACGGTGTTGCGCGCGATCTCCTGGCTCGTTTCGTCGGCGAGCAGCTGGAGATAGTCGGTCGCGACCGTTGCGATCAGGCTCAGTTGCGTACTGGCATGCGCGGAGTCGCTCGAAAGGTACTGCTCGAGCGCCTGCCGCTTGAGGCTGCGCAGACGTCCGAAGAAATCGATCTCCCACGACGACATGCCAACACTTACCGAACCCGTCGACATGATCGTGCCCGCCGATCGTTCGCGCGTGAACGATCCGGAAGCATCGACGGACGGCGAGAGATTGGAGCGCGCGATCCGATACTTCGCTTCGTACTCGGCTACATTGAGCGCCGCGACGCGAAGGTCGCGGTTGTTCTCGAGAGCCAGTTCGATCAGACGCTGCAGACGAGCGTCCCTGAAAAAATCCCGCCAGCCGACATCGGTCGCGTAAGCCGCTTGGCTCGCCCGGCCCGTCTTGCTCGCATCGGTCTGATAGGCTTCGCCTTGAGGATATGCAGCCGCGACAGGCGCGGCCGGTCGTTGATACGCGGGATCGAGTGTGCAGGCGCACAGCGCCATCGCAATCATTGTACTCAGGTACTTCAGCTTCATGCTTGTTCCTCTTGCGACGGGCCATTAGGCTCCGTGTGCCCATGCTCGCCGAACAGACGGCGCACCACGACGTAAAACACCGGCACGAAGAAAATGGCCAGCACCGTCGCGGCAATCATGCCGCCCGCGACGCCCGTGCCGATTGCGTGACGTGCATTGGCGCCCGCCCCGGTACTGATCACGAGCGGCAGCACACCGAACACGAACGCGAGCGATGTCATCAGAATGGGGCGCAAGCGCATATGGGCGGCCCTGATGACGGCGTCGATCATACCGAGCCCTTGCGCCTGCAAGTCCTTCGCGAATTCGACGATCAGAATCGCGTTCTTCGTCGACAGACCGATGGTCGCCAGCAGACCGACCTTGAAATAAATGTCGTTGTCCAGTCCGCGCAAATGCGCGGCCGCGAGCGCACCGAACACGCCGAGCGGAACGACGAGGATCACTGCGAGCGGGACCGACCAGCTTTCGTACAGGCCGGCGAGGCAAAGGAACACGACCACGATCGAGATCGCATAGAGATAGACCGCTTGAGAGCCCGCCTGCACTTCCTGATACGACTGGCCCGTCCATTCGACGCCGAAGCCGGCCGGCAGCTGCTTGGCGATCTTCTGGACCGCATTCATCGCGTCGCCCGTGCTCACGCCGTTGCCCGTTTGCGCGGACATCCCCATCGCCAGTTGCCGGTTGTAGCGCTCGATCTGCGGCGGCCCGAACGTCCAGCGGCTCGTCGTGAAGGCTGAGAACGGCACCATGTCCGCATCGTAATTCGCGCGCGTGCCCGAAGAGGAAGATGACGAACTGCTGGACGACGATGAACTCGACCGCACGAACCAGCTGGCGACATCGGCTGGCATCATCCGATAAGGTGCATCGGCCTGCACGTAGACCTTCTGAATGCGCCCCGTGTCGATGTAGTTGTTCACATAGGAAGAACCGAATGCCGTCTGCAACGTGTCGTTGATATCCGAGACCGACAGGCCGAGGGCTGACGCCTTCTCGCGATCGATATCGACTTGCAGTTGCGGCGTATCTTCGAGCCCCGACGGACGCACCATCGCCAGCGACGGCTCCTTCATCGCGAGCCCCATGAACTGGTTGCGCGCTGCCAGCAGTTTGTCGTGCCCCTGCCCCGCGCCATCCTCGATTTCGAAATCGAGACCGCTTTGTGTGCCCAGTTCCTGGATCGCAGGCGGATTGAGTACGAAGGTCTGCGCGTCGCGATTGGCATTGAGCTTGCGATTCGCGCGCGCGATGATCGCCGACGCACTGTCTTTCGAACTGCGCTGCTTCCAGTCCTTCAGCGAGACGAATGCGAGCGCGTTGTTCTGCCCTTGTCCGTTGAAACTGAAGCCGTTCACCGTGATCATCTGTTCGACGCCGGGCTCGTCGTGCAGTAAGTATTGCTCAGCCGCTTCCACGGCCTTGAGCGTGCTTGATGCAGGCGTGCCGACGGGCGTGCTGATCGAGACGAGGATGTAGCCCTGGTCCTCTTGCGGCAGATACGACGACGGCAAAGTCATGTACAGCAACGCGACGATCGCGCCCATGCAACCATAGACGAACATCCAGCGCATCGGCTTGCCCACGATGCGCGCGAGCGCGCCGCTATAACGTGTGGTGCCGGAGGAAAACTTGCGGTTGAACCAGCCGAAGAAGCCGCGCTTTTCCTCATGCCCGTGTTGCGTCGGTCGCAACAGTGTCGCGCACAGAGCGGGCGTGAGCGTGAGCGCGAGTATGACCGAAAGCACCATCGCCGAGGCGATCGTGATCGAGAACTGCCGGTAGATGGCGCCCGTCGATCCCGAAAAGAATGCCATTGGAATGAACACGGCAGTCAGCACCGTGGTGACGCCGATCAGCGCACCCGTAATCTGACCCATCGCCTTCTCGGTGGCCTGGCGGGGCGACAAACCCTCCTCGCTCATCAGACGTTCGACGTTCTCAACCACGACGATGGCATCGTCCACCAGAAGACCGATCGCTAGCACCATCGCGAACATCGACAGCACGTTGATCGAGAAGCCGATGGCCGCCATCACGCCGAACGTGCCAAGTAGCGCGACGGGTACGACGATCGTGGGGATCAGCGTCGAGCGGACGTTCTGCAGGAACAGATACATCACAGCGAACACGAGCACGACCGCCTCGAGCAGCGTCTTCACGACCTCTTCGATCGAGATGCGCACGAACGGCGTCGTGTCGTACGGAATGCTGACCTTGACGTCCTTGGGCAACTGCGGCTCGAGCTCCGCGAGCTTCGCGCGCACTTCGCGAGCGACCTGCATCGCGTTCGCGCCCGTCGCGAGCTTGATCGCCATCGCCGCCGCCGGCTTGCCGTTGTAGCGCGACGACGTATCGTAGGAATCGCCGCCAACCTCGATGCGCGCGACGTCCTTGAGCCTGACCTTCGAGCCGTCTGAATTGACACGTAACAGGATGTCGCCGAACTGGTCGACCGTCTTCAGAAGACTAGACGAGCGGACGGTCGCGTTGATCGCCTGCGAATCTGTGGCAGGCAAGCCGCCGATCTGGCCGACCGATAGCTGCACGTTCTGATTGGATACGGCCGTCGTGACGTCAGAGGTCATCAGACCGAAACTACGAAGCTTGACGGGATCAACCCAGATGCGCATCGCGTGCTGCGCCCCGAATAGCGTGACGTCGCCTACGCCGTTGAGCTGCGAGACAGAGTCCTGGATCTGGCTGGCGATGATATTGCCGAGATCGATAGAGTTATAGCTGCCGCCTGGCGACGACAGCGCCACGAACATCATGAAGTTGGTCGACGCCTTGGCAACCTGGATACCCTGTTCTTGCACCGTCTGGGGCAACGATGACGTTGCCTGGCTGACCTTGTTCTGCACCTGCACCTGGGCGATATCGGGGTTCGTGCCGGCATTGAACGTGAGCGTGAGGGTCGCTTGCCCTGACGAGCTGCTCGTCGACGACATGTACAGCAGGTTGTCGATACCGCTGAGTTTCTGCTCGATGATCTGCGTGACCGTCGCCGCCACGGTGTCGGCGGATGCGCCGGGATAGGTCGCCGTGACCTGCACGGAAGGCGGCGCAATAGTGGGATATTGCTCGACGGACAGCGAGGTGATCGATACCGTGCCGACTAGCATGATAACGATCGCGATCACCCATGCGAGGATGGGCCGCTTGATAAAGAACTGAGCCATGCGCCCCCCTTACTGCTGCATGTCGGAAGCGCCCGGCGCACTCGCCGACGAGGCCGATGTGGCCTTGATGGCTTGCTTGTTTTCCGCGACCTTGACCTGCGCACCCACATGTGCGCTTTGCAGGCCGCTCACGATAACCCGGTCGCCCGCATGCAAGCCCTCGGTCACAATCCACTGGTTGCCATACGCAGTATCGGCCTTTACGCTCACCTGGCGAACCTTCGACGACGCATCGACGACATACACGCTGGCCTGCCCCGCCGAACCGCGTGACACGGCAATCTGCGGCACGAGAATCGCGCGGTCGTCCATGCCCTCTTCGAGCCTGACGCGAACGAACATGCCGGGTAACAGGTCGCCCTCGGGATTCGCGAAAATGGCTCGCAGCGTCACCGAGCCCGTCGTCGTATCGACGCTGATGCCCGAAAATTGCAGCGTGCCCGTGTGCGAATACGGTGTGCCATCCTCGAGTTCCAGGCTGACCACCGCGCCGTTGTCGCCCGCGCGCTTAAGCTTGCCCGACGCGAACGCCTTGCGCAGCTTCAGCCATTCGGCGCTCGAACGCGTGAAGTCGAGGTACATCTGATCGAACGCGTGAATCGTCGCGAGCGCCGTTGTCTGATCCGAGGTGACGAGCGCACCTTCCGTCACGCTCGACGCGCCGATCCGGCCGGAAATGGGCGCCGTGATCCGCGTGCGGTCGAGGCTCACACGTGCCGATTCGAGCGAGCCCTGATCGGCGATCACATCCGCTTCGGCCTCTCGCACGGCGGCGATCGCGTCGTCGTAATTCTGCTGGCTCACCGCCTTGATCTTGACGAGATCGGTATAGCGGTCCGCCTTCGTTCTGGCAGATGCGAGCGTCGCACGTGCCTTCGCGAGCGTGCCGCGGGCGGAATCGTAGTTCGCCTGATAAGAAGCGGGATCGATCTGATACAACACCTGCCCCGCCCTGACGTCCGAGCCTTCGACAAACAAGCGCTTCTGGACGATGCCGCTGATCTGCGGGCGGACATCCGACAACTTGAGCGCGGAAAGACGGCCGGACAGTTCCGTCGTCATCACGATGTGTTGGGGCACAACCGTCTCGACACCGACCTCGGCGGTTTGTGCGCCGGACGGCGATGCCTCGTGCCGATTACAGGCGGAAACCATCATAGCGACGGCGCCGCACAGTGCGGCCAGCAGGCGGCGAGGAGGTGCGCAAACACCGGGAACCCGCAAAAAAACGTGCGAATAAAGGTTCTGCATACGCGAGAAAGAGAGAGCTCCAGCGTCGTGCAAACGCAACGCCCTAGCCGCGCCGCACGTGCGTGGTGCGGCTGGGGCCGGTGTACGTCGATCGGCAAATGCGACGCCGACGCTAATGTTGAACAGCCGGCTTGTTGACGAAAGATTCATCGAGGCGCCGATCTTCGCATAACTGAAGTGCGCGAAGCTTAGCGATTCTTTCAAGGTGTTACCGAGATTATTCGGGCTTTGGCATACCGCCCCTAGCGGGAGCGGGACGGGTTGAATAACCACAAAGTTGCGCAATTGTTTAACTCGGCGCGGCGGGTAAAGCGGGATCGCGATGGGCGATGGAACGGCCACGCACGACCCGTTCACGGGTTACACGCCAGCAACCCTAGCCGGGAAACTCGTCGTGGATGTCGTCGATCAGTTCTACCAATTCGATGGAACCATCTGCCAACCCGGCTCGACCCCGCTTCGGGGCAATCTGTTGGTTCCGGCTTCGCGACTGGCACGAAGCCGGAGCGCAGTGGCTGGCGCTGATCGACGCGATTCCATCGATTCGCGGTCCGCGCGACCACTCGATTCAACGGCCCCGCGTCGTCTACGCCGATCGCGGTCATGACTCCGAGCGGCATCGGCGCGCCCTGCGCCATCGCGGTATCCAGTCAGTGATCGCGAAGCGCCGGACCGAGCACGGCAACGGACTCGAAAGCATCGTTGACTGGTCGGACGCATGCATTCCTGAAACTTGGTTGCTCGCTTGTCTGCCTGAACATCTTCAGGCAGACCGAGCAGCCTTTTTTTGAGCTGGCATCTAAGCGCTGTCGAAAACGACCCATGCATCGGCGTTAATTTCTACTTGGACCGCATCCAGCGACGCGCCTTTGCAGGGCCCATCAACGCACTTTCCATCGTCAAACCTGAATATCGCACTATGGTGAGCGCACATCAGAACCTCAGATCGATAGCAAAAGATATTTCCGGGGATAAAGTCCAAGCCTACGGAAAAATGGGGGCACCGATTTACGTAGGCCCACACCTTGTCACCACGCCGGACAATGACGATGGGACGGTCGACTGATTCTTCGGCGACTACACGGGCACCACCGTCGGGCACATCGTCCAAACGACATAGCCGATGCGCGCTCATCACTACACCCGCTGCTCGGGATTACCAAGGCTCCAGTCCCACGGACGAACCTCCACTCGCGAGAACAAACCTTCCTTCATGTAAGGGTCTTCTCCAACGAACCGCATCACCGCTTCGATGTCGTCGGCTTCTACGACCAGGAGCGTGCCGTTCATCGCATTGCCGAGGGGCGCCAGCGTAGGACCGCCGAGGCGTACCAGAACACCGTGCTGAGACGCACTGCGGAGATAAGTCCGATGACTCGGGCGCACACGCTCACGCACCTCGCGCATGTCAGGCTTGTCGGTGGCAAAGACTGCGAAATAGCGACTCATGGTTCAGCTCCGGTCAAGCACGAAGTCGTAGTTCGCCTCGCGATATGGGCCATTCAGATTGAAACGGCGCGCGAGTTCATCGCCCCCCGGGCACTCGCGGTAAGAAACCATCAGCGATGGCTTGACGCCGAAAACCGCGTCCGAATGAAGGTACTTGTCGTTTTTGTCGAACAGATGGGTCACGAGCGTTCGATGTCCGGGCGCATCAATCATGAAATGCAGATGTGCGGGCCGCCACGGATGCCGGCCTGTCGCGTCGAGCATCTTGCCGACTGGACCATCCGTCGGAATCGGGTAGCTCACGGGCAGAATCGTGACAATTGCGTAGCGCCCTTCGGCATCCGCGTGGTAGCGACCACGCAGGTTTCCGTGGGGTTGCTCGGTGTCTTGCCCCGAGTACATGCCATTTTCAGCAGTCTGCCACACGTCGAGCACGGCGTCCGGCACCGGTGCACCGTCGGTGGTCAGCACGCGGCCATGCACGACCACCGGAGTGCCGGGCGTGAACGCCATGTTCTCGCCATACGCTCGGTCGGGCATGCCTTCGATGTAGAACGGGCCGAACACCGTCGTTTCCGTCGCGCCGGTCGCAAAACGATGGTTGATCCGATCGACCAGCATCGATACGCCCAGCGTGTCCGACAGCAGAATGAACTCCTGCCGCACGACGTCGTCGCACATCTTTCCGGTTTCGGTCAGGAAGCCGATCGCAGCCATCCACTCCGCCTCAGTCAGCTCCGTTTCGCGGACGAACGCATGCACGTGCCGCACGAGGCTCTGCATCAAGGTGCGCAAGCGCGCGTCCTGTGTGCTGGCAAAGCTGGCAACAACCTGCTCGGTCAGCCTCGCATCGCTATCGCCATGTTCGGTGGTCACATCGGTCTCCATATATGCTTTCAACCGCCTTGCACGCCTAGTGTGGCGCGCGCCCTTCCCATGCACGCTGAAGCAATTCCCTGATCGGTGCGCGTTCGATCGGACGCGGATTCGCATAGGGATTCTTGCAGGCAATATCAGCTGCCTCGTCGAGGCCATCCTGCCGCATGCCGATATCTTCGAGCGCCGACGAGATGCCGAGTTTTTGGTTCAGCTGGAACAGAAGCGAACCGGCTTCCGCGGCTTCGCTGCCGCCAAGAGCGCGCGCGACCCGACGCAGCGCTTCAGGCGCGGCAGCGTGGTTGTAGTGCGCCGTATGAGGCAACATCGCGGCGTGCGTCTGCGCGTGCGGGAGGTTGAAGGTGCCGCCGAGCGTATGACAGAGCTTGTGATGCAACGCCATGCCGACGGCGCCCAGACATGTGCCGGCGAGCCATGCGCCATACAGGGCGCGGCTGCGCATCTCGCGATCGTCGGGCGCGCGCACGATGGCTGGTAACGCTTCGCCGAGCGCACGAATCGACTCCTCTGCCATCAAGCTAATCACCGGGTTCGCATCTTCCGCGTAGAGCGCTTCGACCGCGTGCGCCATCGCATTGACGCCGGACGCCGCCGAAATCCCTGGCGGCAGCGACAGCGTCAGCGACGGATCGTAGAGCACCGTACGCGGCAGCACGCGTGCATCGCGCCCGGTGCGCTTGAGCCGCTCTTCCGTGAGCCCGTAGATCGGCGTCATTTCCGAACCCGCGTAAGTCGTCGGCACGGCGAGGATCGGCAGCGACGATTCGAGCGCGATCGCCTTGCCGAGCCCGATCGTCGAGCCACCGCCGATCGCGATGCAGCAGTCCGCGCCAAGCTCGGTGGCCATCTCGCGCGCCGCACGAGCGACTTCGATCGGCACGTGCATCACGGCCTGCGCGCACACGCCGGCTGCACGCTCGCCGAGCAAGCCGCTCACGCGCTCCGCGAGCGCTCGCTGTTCGGGCGTGGACAGGATCAGCGCCCGCTGCGCGCCGAGCGCGGTCAGCTCGTCCGGCAGCCGGTCGAGCGCGCCCCATTCGAACACGACGCGCGAAGGCGTTCCCTGGTAGACGAAGCGCTCCAAGGCGACCTCAGCGCTTGAAGTGCGGCGGCACGTTGCCGTCGACGTTGACCCACACCGAGCGCGCTTCCGTGTAGTCGTGCATCGCCTCGAAACCCATCTCGCGGCCGTAGCCCGACTTGCCGATGCCGCCGAATGGGCTGCCCGGATTCACACGCTTGTAGCAGTTGATCCAGCACATGCCCGCGTCGATCGTCGACGCCATCCGGTGCGCGCGGGACAGATCGTTGGTCCACAAGCCGCTGCCGAGCCCGTATTCGGTCGCGTTGGCAATCGACAACGCTTCTTCGTCGCTGCCGAAGCGCAGCACGGTAACGAATGGCCCGAACACTTCCTCCTGCGCGACGCGATCAGCCGCGCTTTTCGCTTCGATGACGGTCGGGCGCACGTAGTAGCCATTCGCGAGCGTGGCATCCTGCGGCGCGCTGCCACCAGCGAGCACACGGCCGCCCTGCTCACGCGCGACATCGACGAACGACAGCACGCGGTCGAGGTGCTGCTTCGACGTCAGCGGGCCCATTTCGGTGTCCGGATCCAGCGGATTGCCGACGCGGATAGACGAAGCCAGCGACACGAAACGCTCGAGGAATTCATCCGCGATACGTTCATGCAGCACCAGACGCGAACCGGCGATGCACGCCTGCCCCTGGTTGTGGAAGATCGCCCACGCGGCGCCGTTGATGGCGGCATCGAGGTTCGCATCGTCGAACACGATGTTCGCGCCCTTGCCGCCGAGTTCCAGCTGCACGCGCTTCAGGTTGCCCTGCGATGCGTCGACGATCCGGCGCCCCGTCGCGGTCGAACCGGTGAACGCGATCTTGCCGACACCAGGGTGTTCGGCGAGACGCTGGCCGGCCGTATGTCCATAGCCGGGAACGATATTGACGACACCTGCGGGGAAACCGACCTCGGCCATCAACTCGACGATCCGCAGGGTCGACAGCGGCGTGATCTCCGACGGCTTCAGCACGACCGTGTTGCCGGCGGCCAGCGCGGGGCCCATCTTCCAGCTGGTGAACATCAGCGGGAAATTCCACGGCACGATCTGACCGACGACGCCGATCGGTGCACGCTGCACATAGTTCAGGAAGCCGGTTTCGACCGGAATCACCGAGCCTTGAAGCTTGTCTGCCATCCCGCCGAAGTAGCGGAAACAGCCGGCCGTGCGCGGCACGTCAAGCGCGCGCGAATCGCGGATCGGATGGCCCGTGTCGAGCGATTCGAGCTGCGCGAGTTCCTCGGCATTCGCGTCGATCGCGTCGGCGAGACGCAGCAGCAGCCGGCCGCGTTCGGCCGCCGGCAACGCCGACCATTTCGGAAACGCGCGGGTTGCGGCTTCGACTGCAAGGTCGATGTCCGCCGCGGTAGCGGCGGCGATCTTCGTGATCAGCGAACCGTCGTGCGGATTGAGCACGTCGATCGTGCCACGGTCGACTGCATCAACGAATCGCCCGTCAATGAAGAGCTGGGTCTGCATGTATCTTCCTCGATGTATTGCTGGCGCGCGACTTAGAACTCGATGGGATACGGAGCCAGTTCGCCGCTCTCATAACGCTGCGGCAGGTTCGGCGTGGCGTTTTCCCACACCAGAAGCATCGAGCGCTTGGTCGAGTAACCCTGGTGCCGGATATCGGCGGGCATTGCGCAGATGTCGCCGGCGCGCATCGTGATCCGTGCGCGCGGCGCACCGGAGTTCTTGTCGCCGATGTCCCAGACGATTTCGTCGGAAAGTTGCAGGAACCATTCGACGCGGTCGTTGCCGTGGAACACCGGCAAGATGAATTCTTCGGTCGTCGGACAGAACAGGCTGAGACCGCAGACGGACGTCACCGACGGATTCCACGTCACGTCCGAACGCGATAGATATTTGAAGAGGCTGAACGCATGAAGCTCGTGCTCGAAGCCCGGTTCGGCATGCACTTCCGGCTCGTCTTGCACGACGTCGAGGAATGCACGATTGACCGCCAGATCGTCGCGCAGCGGCGAGTCTCCTTCGAGACCCGGCATACGGCGCGTCGCGATGCGGGTACGTTCGATTGCCGCAACGTTCTCGCCATGCTTGCGGCCGAATGCCGTGCCGGTTTCTTCTGGAGCTGCGAACGGGTCGAAGCCTTCGTTTGTCCAGTCGTGCAGCATGGCCTTGAACGTGGCCATGATGGTTGGCGTCTCGAACGTCTCGGTATAGTCGACGCCCGCTTCCTTCAGGATGCCGTTGAACGTGCCCGCGTACACATCTACCTTGCCGTAGTGATTACGTGTCCCGAACACATGGTCGAAGTTGACCCAGCCATAGAAGAAGCCCCATGCGACGTCCCGCATCATCGCGCGCAGGAACGCGTCCGCGGATATCGCGTGCGTGCGGATCTGGCCTTTCGCGGGCCAGCTGATCTTCACGAAGTACTCGTCGCGCTGGAACGCGAATTCGCCAAGCTGGAAGCGGCGGTAACCGGTGACGGGATCGGCTTCCGTGGCCTGCACCAGATCGGCGGCGAAGCCAGCGGAAAGATCGAGGGTCTCGAGGGTGGCCATAACATGTCTCCAGGAATATTTGAATGAGGCGGTCAGGTAGGTCAGTGCAGGCAGATATCTGCCCACTTCTCTACGGACAGCTCACCGAGAACGGTCTGCACGAGGGCAACGCCCGGCACGCTTGCGACGAAGCGGTACGCACAGCCCGCCGGCAGCAGTGCCTGGTGCCCCTTGCGCAGGACGACATACCCCATCTTGCGACCGGCAGGCCGGACGCCAGCGTTCACCGTGCCACGCCCCGACGTCGGCGGATTGTCGAGCTTGATGAATTCGATCTGAACTGCGCCATCCATCTGGATGGCGAACTCGTCGTGTGCACATGCGAACCACTGCGATTCGCCCTCGGTACGCAGCACTTCGATGACATATTCGAGATTCTTGCCGACGACGACCTTCTCGTACGGCGCTGACTTGGAGGCCACCTCGAATACGTTCGAGAAGGCGTAATGACGAGCGCTCCCGCTCGTGATTTCGATGTCGCCTTTCTTGTAGCTGTCGAGCGAGCCAAAGACGGTGTGGAATGCCGCGTCAGTCATTGCTGTCTCCTTATATCTTCGATTTGCTTCAAACTTCAGTCGTGGTGCGCCGTTTGGCGCGCTGCTTTGCCGGTTGGCGGCTACGGCACAGCTTGTGTCTCCTGCGAGCCGTTAAGCTCGAATCACAGCTCAAGGCGTGTCGTGGCTGCCTCGTTTAACGCCATCCCGAATGG
>JBCNPL010000290.1:0-4165 GCA_039593375.1 Paraburkholderia sp.
CATCGTGGAACGCGCCCGACGCCATCACGATCATCGCCATGTTGACGAGGCCCGCGACCGAGAGCGCGATGACGACTTCCCAATTCGAAAAGCGCAGCAGCTTGAGGCGGGCGACATTGTTGCGCGCGGGCGCGCGGTTTTGCGTGAGTCCCGAATGCAGGTAGATGGCATGCGGCATGACTGTCGCGCCGAGCATCGCTACCGCGACCGACAACGATCCTGTGCCGGGCAATTGAGGCGCGACGGCGCCGTGCACGGCTTGGCGCCAATCGACATCGACGAGCGAAAGCTCGATCACATATGACAGCGCGACGGCCGCGATCAACCCGCCGATGATGAGCTCCATCGGCCGAAATCCGCGCTTTTCGGCAGCAAGGATGCCGTACGTGACGATACCCGTGACGATCATGCCGGCCCACAACGGCAGATGAAAAAGCAGCGACAGGCCGATCGCACCGCCGAGAAATTCGGCGAGGTCCGTCGCCATCGCGGCGATCTCGCTAACACCCCACATCGCGTAGACGACGGGCTGCGAAAAACGCTCGCGGCTCATTTCGGCGAGATTGCGGCCCGTGACGATTCCGAGCTTCGCCGAAAGCGCCTGAAACAGCATCGCGATGACGTTGGAGGCGACGACGACCCAGAGCAGCGAGTAACCGTATTGCGCGCCGGCCTGAATGTTGGCGGCGAAGTTGCCCGGATCCATATAGGCGATGGAAGCAACGACGGCGGGGCCGGCGAAGAGCAGCGCGGAACGAAGGTTCGTGCCGCGCCCGGCGAGCGCGGCACCGATCGCCTGCGTCGTTCGTTCCGTCATTCCCAGCTGCAATTGGGCCGTCGTCATGGCTCACCTCGTCGTCGCTATTTCATCGCTTCAACCCTCTTGCAAAGAATGGTGCCGCGCGCCGCCATAAAAGAACAATTGAACGTTCCCATCGCGGCGATAACGACAGGTGGCTATCGGCGCGATAGCAGCAGCAACGTCGAGCACGACGGGATCAGCGAAGGAGGCGTGGAAGAAGCGGACCGAGAGGCCCATCGAGCCTCGCGCGGCAATCTGAAGCGATCGCTCAGGCGGCCTTCATCGCGCGCCGGAAGCCGAGCGGGGAAGCGCCGACGGCCTCGCGAAAGCGATGGCCGAGGTGGCTCGTGTCGGCATAGCCGCATTCGGCTGCGACTCGATCGAGTGTGAGCGTCGTCGAGCGCAGCAGCGCGCGTGCGCGTTCAATGCGCTGCTCGGCGATCCAGGCGTGCGGCGGCATGCCGAATGACACGCGAAACATGCGCGAAAAGTGAAATTCCGAAAGGCAGGCCACATCGGCGAGCTCGCCGAGCGTGAGCGCGCGCGACAGATTGCCGTCGATGTATTCGCGCAAGCGCCGCCGCGTCGCAGGCGCGAGGCCGCCCGTCACGGGCGCGTCGCCTCGGCGCACAGCCTGGCTGCGCAGCAGCAGACTCAGCATCTCGTGCGCGGCTTCGTTGGCGCGCAGCCGGTCGTCGGGGTCGTCCCATGGCGCGACGGCGAGCGATTGACAGAGTGCCGCGAGCCGCGCGTCCTCGAAGTAGGTGCGATCGGCGAGCGTGAGCTCGCGCGGCTCGCGATCGAGCTCGCGGATGGCTCGGCGCGTGAAATGCTCGGGCAGGAAATAAAGATGCACGAAGTGCATATGCCCGCGCACCCACCAACGCGATTCATGATCGCTCGGCAACGCGCAAAGCCGGCGCGGCGCGCCATATCGCCCCGGCAGTTTCTGCCGTTCCGTCCGATGACCGCCGTCGAGATAGCACGAGAGCGTATGGTGGCCCGGGTTGTCGTAAGCCGTTTCCGCTTCGACGATGTCGCGCCGCCAGACGGCCGCGGCGAGCCGGTCGCCGAGCCACGCGAAACGCTCGAGCGTGGCGTTCGCTTCGGCGAGCGTGCGGCCGATCGAGTGCATGCCGAACGGCGGTTCCTCGACCCGCGCACGGCCGCTCGGCGCGGCGCCGGCCGCACGGGCGGCCTCGCCCGCGGCGCACGCGGAACGTGCGCCGGCGCTATCGGGCGCGGTCAGAAAAATGCTGGCATCCACGGGAAAGACGCAACGTGACGGTCAGTCGAGGAGGTTCGAGTATAACGAGCCGGCTCGACGGGCGCTCAGTCCGTCCCGAAAAACCGCAAGGCTGGACAACGCGGAGGGCGGCCGGCGGCGCATAGTCGGACGCGATGTCGCCACCGGTTCGCCGGACGCACGGCCTTTTGCGTGCGATGGTCGCGCCGACGGGCGAAAAGACGTTCTCGGATACCCACTCATGAATCTTTTGCTTTACTTCGTTACCGTATTGATCTGGGGTACGACCTGGATCGCGATCAAGTGGCAGACCGGCGTCGTCGCGCCGCCGGTCTCGATCGCCTTTCGTTTCTGGCTCGCGGCGGTCGTCATGCTCGCGCTCGTACGCCTTACGCGCCGCCCGCTCCTGCCGCCACGCAAAGCTTGGCCGCTGCTTCTTTCACAGGGCATCGCGCTCTTTTGCGTGAATTTCCTCTGCTTCTATTACGCCGAGCAGATCGTGCCGAGCGGGCTCGTGGCGGTCGTCTTCTCGACAGCGCCGCTCTTCAATGCGATCAACGGCCGCGTTTTCATGGGCCGGGCGCTGCAGCCGAGCGCGATCGTGGGCGCCATGCTCGGTCTCGTCGGCATCCTTTGCCTGTTCGCCCCTCAGATGGTCGGGCACGCGAACGATCATGCGATGTGGATGGGCCTCGCGATTACGCTCGTCGGCACGATGTCGTTCTCGGTCGGGAATCTGCTATCGAGCCGCATGCAGGCCATCGGGCTTCACCCGACCGTCACGAACGGCTGGGCGATGCTGATCGGCGCCGCGATCCTGACGGTCGGCAGCTTCGCGGCGGGCTTCTCCTTCGAACCCGAGTTCACGGTCCGCTACCTCGGCGCGCTTGCTTATCTCGCCGTGCCGGGATCGGTCATCGGCTTTACGACCTATCTGACGCTCGTCGGGCGCATCGGCCCCGAGCGGGCCGCATACTGCACGGTGCTGTTTCCATTCGTCGCGCTTGCCGTCTCGACACTGTTCGAAGGCTATCGCTGGTCCCTTTCGGCCGCTATAGGTCTCGTGCTCGTGGTGACGGGCAACCTGATCGCCTTCAACGTATTGCGGCGCCTGCCGTTCGTGCGCCGACGCGATCGCACCGCCCGCATTTGAGCGAGCCAAACGGCACGCCGGCTTCGAATGGGCGGGCATGGCGTCGGCTCGCCGCTCGTTCGTCGGTGTGCCTTGCACCGACGCCGCGACGATCGGTCCGATCTTCGCGCGTTCTCGTACACCTCGCTGCTCGGCTTGGCTAGCGTAACGGGCTCTTGCCCCTAACGCTAGCGGCGCCTGGTTCGGGCACCGCGAGGACGTCGCTCGATGAATGCAGGTCGCCTTTGGTGGCGCAGGCTGGTCGCATGGCGGAAGCGCTTACGCCGGTCAGCCGGCAGCGCTTCGCTCCCCGGTCTCTACGATCGCACGCTGCTCATCGGCGGCGGCATCGTACTGACGGTTTCCATTCTCGCGGTTGCCGCCGCCGGTATCGCGCATCGGTACACGCGCTGCATCGACGACTGGCGCGCCGGCTTTCTCGCGCAGCGCGAGCGCCTCGCCGTGCTGGCCCTGACGCTGCCGGCGCGGCAGATCCCGCGGCTCTTCCGGCCGGCCGTGCACGACCCCGATTTCTTCATGGTGTCGCGCGATCGTCGCCATCTGCTCGGCATAGACGAATCGAGTCCGCGCGGCGAGCGCTGGATGCGCGCGTTGGCGGCGGCGCCCTCCGTCTTCGAGCTCGCCGACGAGCGCGTGCGGCTGGTGCGCCGCGGCGGCGATTTCTTCATCGTCCAGCGAATCGCGGGGCCTGAATGGATCGCGGTATCGGCCTTCGACTGGCGCATGATCGCGGCCACGCTCAAAGGGCCGATCGGCTGGACCGTCGTGCTCGCTTTGCTCGTGCTCGTCGTGCAATGGGCATTCGTTTGGATGATCGACCGGTTCGTGCTCGCGCCGCTTCGCTTGCGCGCGCGCAGCGTCTTCGAAAGCGAGGCGTTCAGCCGCACGGTGCTTGCCACCGCGCCCGTCGGGCTTACCGTATTCGATCCGTCGACGCGCCGCATCGTCTTGCAGAACGGCAGTC
>JBCNPL010000291.1:0-4153 GCA_039593375.1 Paraburkholderia sp.
GCCGGGCCGCCGTCGGCAACGTCGGCGATCAGCTTGCCGGTAGCGGGATCGGTGACGGTGAAGCGCCGCCCGCTCGCAGCGGCGACCCACTGGCCGCCGATGAAATTGTCGGCGCGGATCAGCGCGCGCGCCTGCTCTTCGAGATTGATGCTCATCGGAGTGTCTCCTGCTGCGTTAGCGAGCTCGCGCGACATGAGCCGCGATCGCCGCGCCGACGTCCTTCGTCGACGCGCTGCCGCCCAGGTCGCCCGTACGCGGGCCGTCCTTGAGGATTTGCGTGATCGCCGCGACGATCGCATCGTGCGCGTCGCGTTCGGCGTTCGCGCCGTTGCCGAGAAAGTCGAGCATCATCGCCGCGGACCAGATCATCGCGACCGGGTTCGCGATGCCCTTGCCGGCGATGTCGGGCGCCGAGCCGTGCACCGGCTCGAACAGCGACGGAAAGCGCCGGTCGGGATTGAGGTTGCCCGACGGCGCGATGCCGATCGTGCCGGTACAGGCGGGGCCGAGATCCGAGAGGATGTCGCCGAACAGGTTTGATGCGACGACGACGTCGAAGCGGTCCGGATTCAGCACGAAGCGCGCGCAGAGGATGTCGATGTGCTGGCGGTCCATCTTGACGTCGGGATAGCGCGCGGCCATCTCGTCGGCGCGTGCGTCCCACCATGGCATGCTGATCGAGATGCCGTTGCTCTTCGTCGCGACGGTGAGCTTCTTCGCGCGGCGCTGCGCGAGTTCGAACGCGAACTTCATGACGCGCTCGGTGCCGTGGCGCGTGAAGATCGACTGCTGCATCACGACCTCGCGCTCGGTACCCTCGAACATCGTGCCGCCTACCGACGAGTACTCGCCCTCGGTGTTCTCGCGCACGATCATGAAGTCGATGTCGCCGGGCTTGCGGTTCGCGAGCGGGCTGGGCACGCCTTCGAAGAGGCGCGCGGGGCGCAGGTTCACGTATTGATCGAATTCGCGCCGAAACTTCAGCAGCGACCCCCATAGGGAAATATGATCGGGGACCTTCGCGGGCCAGCCGACCGCACCGAACAGGATGGCATCGCAGTCCTGCAACTGTGCCTTCCAATCGTCGGGCATCATCTGGCCGTGCTGCTCGTAGTAGTCGCACGATGCCCATTCGATATGACGGTAGTCGATGCCGATACCGAAACGCTTACAGGCGGTGTCGAGCACGCGCACCCCTTCGGGCATCACTTCAGTGCCGATGCCGTCACCGGGGATGACGGCAATGCGGTAAGTCCGGGTCATACATGTCTCCTTGAGCGCCTGCGCGCAGCTTCGACGCTTGGCGCACGGCAATAACAAAATCGTCGTTCGGCTCGATGGGCTCGGCTCAGTATCCGCGCGCCCGGTCGATCTGGCCGATCATCGGCTCGCCCGCCCGATGACGGCGCAGATTCTCCAGCACGACATCGACAGCCGTTTCGGCGTGCGTGGCGCTCGCGATGTGCGGTGTGATCCGCACGCGCGGCGCTCGCCAGAGCGGATGGTCGACAGGCAAAGGCTCGGGGTCGGTCACGTCGATCACCGCGCTGTGAATCTGGCCTCGATTCAGCGCATCGAGCAGATCCGCCGTGACCAGTTGCGGTCCACGGCCTACGTGCACGAGCGATGCGCCTGCCGGCAGCATAGCGAAAATACGTCGGTCGAGCAGGCCGCGCGTCGCGTCGGTCAGAGGCAGCAGGCAGATCAGCACATCGGTGCGCGCGAGAAAAGTGTCGAGCGCGTCTTCGCCCGCGAAGCATTCGACGCCCTCGATCGAGCGCGGCGAGCGGCTCCACCCCGCGCACGCGAAGCCGAAAAGGCGCAGCCGCTCGAGCACCGCGGTGCCGAGCATGCCGAGCCCCAGCACGCCGACGCGCCGCGCCGCGGCCGGCCGCAGCTGCATGGGTTTCCACACGCGCGCCTGCTGCTGCAGTGCGTAGTCGAAGAGGTCGCGATGGATGGCCAGCACCGCCTCGGTCACGTACTCGACCATGCCGTCCACGATGCCCGGCTCGATCATGCGCACGACCGGCAGATGCGCGGGAATGCGCGCGAGATCGAGCTGATCGACGCCGGCTCCCACCGAGAACACGACCTCGAGATTGGGTAGCGTGATCGCTAGATTGTCCGGTTGCCAGGCGATCAGATAGCGAACGGAGGCGGGGTCTCCGATGTCGGGCCAGACGCGGAACGGCGTATCCGGTGCGAGCCGCGCGAAGCGCTCCGCCCAGATCGCGCCGCGCACAGGGTCGGCCTTGTAGAGCACGGTCATGTCGCTCATGTCGCTATGCCATGGCCTGATTGATGATGCCGAACGCGCGATATGGCGTATCCTGCTGAGCGCCGTGCGCTTCGGCAGGCGCATTGCGCACCATCTTCACGACCGAGTCGATACGCGCCATGCCGAGCGCAGTCAGCCAGTCGTCGATGCCGGTGCCGCCCGGCACGTCGATGCGCACGAACTCGCCGGCGTGTTTCGCGAGCCAATGCGCGATCAGCGACTTCGCGCGCTGATCGTCGGACGAAGGCGCCGCGGCGACCGGGCCGATCGCATAACCGCGACCGAAACGGCGGAACAGCGAAAAGCCCACCAGTTCGCCGTCGCGTTCGAGCACGACGCCCTCTGCAACATCGAGCAGCGCGGGGATGGTCGCGCTGCGATCGAGCCCGCTCGCACGCGAGGCGAGTTCGATGACCTTCGGCACGTCGTCGCTCGTGAGCGGGCGCAGTCTGTCTCCAACTGGCGGCGTGACAGGCTGCACGTCGCCGATCGTGCCTTGATGCTGAGCGAGCGTGCCGCACGCGCTGAAACCGAGCTTCTCGTAGAGCGGCTTGCCGGCGGATGTCGCATGCAGGAACGTGATACGGTTGCCGAGCGCTTCGAGCACCAGCTCCATCAGCTTGCGGCCGATTCCGCGCCCCTGTTGTTCGGGCGACACGATCACGAGGCCGAGCGTGCCGCGGTCAACGCCGAATTTCCAGTAGAGGGCCGTGCCGATCACGGCGCCGTCGTCTTCCGCGACGAAGCCGGCACCGGCATCGAACATGAAGCGCCAGTCTTCCGCGCGATGCGGCCACCTCACGGCAAGCGACAGCGCATGGGCGGCGGCGATGTCGTCCGAGGTAAAGGCTCGATAGGTCGGGGACTGCTTGACGAGTGGTTCGGACACGGAGCGCTCCTGTTGGCGGCCGATCGGCCTGGGCCTGCGACGGGTTCCACTGTTCGAGTGCCGCCGGGCGGTCGATAGGACGATCTTTTTGTCTCGAGACCGATCGGTGGGCGGAAGTCCGCAACGGTCGGCGTTCACTACAATGTCGCATTATTCAATATAATGAGCAAGATCGTCGAGCATTTGTCCTGCCGGCGGCAGCCAGGAACGTCGCTTCGCGCGGGACGAGCGCCGGCATGCAAGCGATCAGGTGTGCGTGGAAGCGGAGGTCGGGACTGTCCGCCTCGTTTTGAACAGGGATCACATGCAGCGAACACAGCTCAGCAAGAAGCGCGCGGCCGAACCGAGCCACGCCGACGTCGGCGCCCGTCTGCGGGCCTTGCGCGTCGCTCAGGGACTGTCGGTGAACGAGCTCGCGATGCGTGCCGGCGTGTCGGTCGGTACAGTGAGCCAGGTCGAGCGCAACAAGGCGAATCCGTCGGTGCGCATTCTCGAGCGTCTGCGGCAGGCGCTGGCCGTGCCGCTTGCGACGCTGCTCGAGGCGGACGACGCAATATCGGACCCCGTCACGGGCGACTTCGTGCGCAAGGCGGCCGAGCGGCCCCTCTTCGAGGTCGGCAAGAACGGCATGCAGAAAGAACTGCTGTCGCCGCACGGCGAGCACGATCTGAAGATGATGATCATCTTGCTGCCGCCGGGCGCGGGTTCGGAAGAGGTGCTCATCGGTGTCGGCGAGAAAGCCGGCCTGGTGCTCGAAGGCACGGTGGTGCTGAACGTCGGCGATCGCCGCGCCGAATTGCGGGCCGGCGACAGCTTTCAGTTCAAGAGCACGGTGCCGCACAGCGTGCGCAACGAGAGCGGCAAGACGGCTCGCCTCCTGTGGATCATGAACACGCAGCCGCCGGTCGTTCATCTCTGATCCTTCGCGCTCTCCAGATTCGTTCCGTACCGCCGTTTTCGGGCCTTCAACGATGCGCGCTCGT
>JBCNPL010000292.1:0-4130 GCA_039593375.1 Paraburkholderia sp.
CGACCTGTGCGCCCTCCGCGGCCAGGGCTTTTGCCGTCGCTTTGCCGATGCCGCGGGGCGAGGCGGCGCCGGTGACCATGATGACCTTCTTCTCGAGCAACATCGGTTGTCTCCTGACTGTTGATTGATGCCCGTAGTGTTCGCTGAAGCGGCAACTGAAACAACGCGGAAACGTTCAACAATGGCTGAGAAAATTTCAAGTGAGGCGGCGCCGCCAAATACGCGGCGTCGGATCGTCAAGCCGAAGGAGCACTAAGGCTTTGCCGATGCCTCGCGTTCCATCCAGGCGAGAAACCGTGCGACGCGCGGCAGGTCTGCGTTTTGATTCGGGTAAACGAGATGGTGCGCGCCGACTTCCACCGCGTACGTTTCGTCGAAAACCGGAATCAACGCCCCTTCCTTGATCTTCACGGACGCGAGCATGAGGCTCTCGAGTGCGATGCCGAGACCGAGTGCGGCCGTCTCGATCGACATGTACGAGCGATCGAACGAAAAGTCGAACGTCTTTTGCACGGCGGGCACGCCCGTCCTGCCGAACCACTGCTTCCACTGGACGAGTGGCGTCTCCGAGTAGATGAGTCGATGAGCGAGCAGGTCGGCCGGGGTCCGGACCGGGTGCTGCTCGAGATAGACAGGCGAAGCGAGCGGCGCAATGTACTCGCCGCGAATCGTCCTCACTTCCAGGTTGCTCCAGTTGCCGTATCCGTGGCGGATGTCGACGTCGTAATAGCCGTTCGAAAACGAAATGTCCTCATACGAGCAGGCCAGATTGAGCTGGATGTCGCCGTTTGCCTCCTGGAATGACGACAGGCGCGGAAGCAGCCACATGAGGCCGAAGCTCGGGCTCGAGTGCACGCGCAAGATGTCCACCTCCTTGCGGCTCGAGGCGCGTTCGGTCGCCCGACTGAGGTCGGCCAGCGATCCCGTTACATCGGAGAGATAACGCTCTCCGGTCGGCGTCAGTACGAGGCCGCGCCCCGACCGCTGAAACAACGGTTGACCGATGATCGACTCGAGATTGCTCAGTTGATGACTCACCGCCGAAGCAGTCAGGCCCAGTTCCTCTGCCGCGCGATTGACGCTTTTCGTTCTGGCGACGCTTTCGAACGCGATGATGGCCTTGAGCGGTGGGATGCGCATCGTGAAATTTTTTTCAGTCGCAGTTGAAGGAAACCGCATTGCTCGCGCGCGGTCGTCGCTGCCATTCTGTCGACAAGCGCACGAACGCCGAACGATCAGTGGCTCGTGCACTGGCTGGGCGCCTCTTCGGCGTTTGCCCTATACCGAATGACGCAGCGCACAACTGCGCAGGAGACATCGATGCATTATCCGTTTTTCCCCTCTGCGGCGCGAACCCTGCCGCGCGAAAAAGTCTAGCCGACCAGGCCCACGCGACTCAAGTTCGCAGCGAAACGCGGCGCGCGGCTTTTCCCTGCCGTTCCCGTTTCCCGCACGCAGCGCTCGCGCGGTCTCGGACCGTTGCGGCGCGCGAATCATCATCCCAGAGGGAGAGTCGAGATGGCTCAACAGTCATACCTCCTATCGGCGCGCTCGATCGCGAAGCGTTTTGGCCCGACGAGCGTGTTGAAGGGCTTCGATCTGTCCATTGCGCAAGGCGAGGTGCACGCTTTTCTGGGCGGCAACGGCGCGGGGAAATCGACGTTCATCAAGATCGTTTCCGGTCAGTACGAGCGCGACGCCGGCACGATCGAGTTCGATGGAGCACCGGTAGGCGCTTCCGTTGCGGAACATGTCGACGCGGGCGTCATCGCGGTCGTGAACCAGGAATTGGCGCTGCTGCCGCACCTGTCGGTCGCGGAAAATATCGCACTGCCTCGATTGCGGCGTGCGACGCGCAAATACAGTGAGCGTGCTTCCGAGGCGATCGCGATCGAAGCGCTTTCTCTGATCGATCCGCATTTCGCGTGCGAATCGGTCGGGCGTCTCGTAGGCGACCTTACGCTGCACGAGCGGCAACTTGTCGAGATTGCACGTTCGCTTGGCTCGGGCGCCAAGCTGCTGCTGCTCGACGAACCTACCGCCAACCTGACCGCCGCGGAGACAGGGCGACTCTTTGCGGTCATTCGCCGGCTCGTGGCCAGCACAGGGCTCGCCGTCCTGTTCGTTTCGCACCGAATGCGCGAGATTCGGCAGATCGCCGACGTCTGCACGATTATCCGCGATGGCAAGACGGCGGTCGACCGTGTGGCGCTCGACGCGATCACGGATCGGGAAATCGTCGAATGCATGGGGCAGAACGTAGCGCATGAGGACCGCGCTGGGACCGGCCGCGAACGAAGCGTCCCTGCGGTGGCGCGAGAAGAGATGAGCGCGGCGGAAGGCGACATCATCACCATCGAGCATGCGGAAATCAGCATGACGATCCGACCCGGGGCGATCGTGGGGCTCGCGGGGGCACCGACCGGCCCCACCGCGCTGATCGAAGCATTGACAGGGCTTGCGGTCAAGGAGGCGTGGGACGTCAAACGCGATGACGCGCCGATGAGATACCGCAGTCCCGCGGCGGCGGCGCGCGCGGGTATCGGCTTCGTGTCGGGCGATCGCTCCAGCAAGGGGATCCTTGGAACGTTGCCGATCGTGGACAACCTCATGGCGGCGCGGCGCATCGTCGAGCGGCGCGGTGTTGCGCGTAACGACGAGCTCGAGCAAGGCATTCGTCTCGTCGAAGCCCTGAACATTCGGACACGCTCGCTCTGGGACTTGCCTTCTACATTGAGCGGCGGCACGCAACAGAAGCTGCTCATCGCTCGCTGGCTCACGCTCAAGCCCCAGTTGCTGGTGCTGGAGGAGCCGACACGCGGCGTCGACATCCGCACCAAACGCGAAATTTACGCGTTGATTCGGGACATGGCGGCGCAAGGGACGGCCGTGATCTGGTGGTCGACGGAGTACATCGAGCTCGTGGAGTTGTGCGATACGGTGCTCGCGTTCGATCTCGACGGTCGACCGACATGCGTGTTACGTGACGCCGAAGTGAATGAAACCACGCTCGCGAAGGCGACGGGCATGGCGGCCTGAACCAAACGCGCAATACGCCGCGAGCAAGAGAAAGCATTTCAATCTGGAGACAACCATGAAGTCGGTCACCCATCCGATCACGAGCGAACCACACAAGTCTGGCGGCTGGCTTCGACGCTCCCTGCTGACTTACCGAACCGAGATCGCGATCGCGATTGCGATCGTGATCGTCGAATTGGCCGTCGGCATGGTGGTGCCGGCCGCGCTATCGGGCGGCAACATCGCAAACGTCACGCAGGCGGCGGCGCCGCTCGTCATCATGTCCTTCGGGGTGCTGCTCGTCATCATTACGGGGGGTATCGATCTCTCGGTCGGTTCCGTGTTTTCATTGACGGGCATGGTGACCGGGCTTGCAATGGCGCACGGATACGGCGCGGTCGCAAGCAGTGTGGCGGGACTGTCCGTCGGCGCCGTCATCGGCCTGATCAACGGTGCGCTCGTCACCTTCGTGGGACTTGCGCCGTTCGTCGTCACACTGAGCACCTACGCGATTGCGGGCAGCCTGTCGTTCATCGTCACGAATGGCAATTCGCTGCCGATCTCGGATCCGAACTACTGGTTGCTGAATTCCGGCATGCTCGTTCCGGGATTGCCGAACTATCTGCTCTGGTGCGGGCTACTGCTCGTCGCGATCGAAGTTTCCTTGCGCAAGGTCGTGGCTGGCCGTTGGCTCTATGCGGTCGGCAGCAGCAGTTCGTCCGCGCGCGTCATCGGCATTCCCGTCAATCGCGTGCGGCTCATAGCCTATCTGCTGTCCGGGCTGCTGGCGTCTTTTGCCGGCATCGTCAGCGTTTCATACGTCAGCAACGCGGAGGCGACGGCGGGCTCGAGCCTGATGCTGCAGGCCATCGCCGCCGTCGTGATCGGCGGCGCGAGCCTCTTCGGCGGAACGGGCTCGGCGATAGGCGCGCTGCTCGGCTCGCTGATGATCACGATCATTCAAAACGGCGCAAATCTGATCGGGGTGAACAGCTTCTGGCAAGGCACCGTCACCGGAATCGTCATTCTTATCGCGGTGCTGGTCGACCGCGTCACCAAGGCACGGCGCTAAGCCGCATCAATGAGGTCAAAGGAGACAAGCATGAGCATCA
>JBCNPL010000293.1:0-4112 GCA_039593375.1 Paraburkholderia sp.
CGTCTCGTGTGCGGTCTGTGCAATGAACGCGGCGGTGCGCACCGGGCCTTCGATCTCGAATTCATCGAGCGCGGCGTGAATCGAGGCATGCCATCGCTGCGCCATCGCCGCCGAGAGATCCGCGGCCCTTCGAAATTCGTCGAGCGTCATCAGGACTCCTTCAGGTCGTCGAGGAAGGCGCCACCGTGTCGAGGAGCCTTCCGTCGAGCAAGCGATCGAATGCCGCGAAACTAGACACGGCTGACGAACAGACGCTTCAAGTTTTGCAACCGAGGCAGGCCGGCACCCAGACGGTTCTCGGGATCGTAGGGAACGACGGGCGAACAGATGGCCCGGATCAGTTGGAACAAGTTCGCGACACGCTGTGCTCCCCGCGGGCCGAGAAATTGCGCCAGCTGCGGATCGGCCAGCAGCAGCGCGGCGAGCCCCGCGATATGCGGCGCGGCCATCGACGTCCCCGAATCGGAGGCGAACGTGTCGCCCGGCACGGTCGAGATGATCCCGACGCCGGGTCCGCAAACGCCGACTTGCGGGCCGAAGCAGGAGAACGTCGGCGCGAAGAGCCCATCGCGCGTTTGCGCCTGCTTCACGATCTGGGTTTGTTCCCAGACATGCTGCGGCAACTCGCTTTGCAGCCCGAGCGCCGATACCGCGAGCACATAGGGCGAGGCGGCCGGATACTGAACGGGCCCGCCGGAATTGCCGGCCGCGACGATGCAGGCCACGCCGCTGTGCGCGGCCTCGATGAGCTTGTGCTCGACCGCCTCGGAAGCCTGCGGTGCGCCAAGGCTGAGATTGACTACATCGATGTCGTGATCGATGCAGTAGTCGAGCGCTTTCAGCAGCGCGCTGAATGCGCCTCCCGGGAAAATCTTCAACGCGTGAATCTCGGCATCGGGCACGAAGCCGCGCATTTGCGGCATGTCTTTCGCGGCGTCGGGGGCGAGCTTCGCCGCGATGACGCCCGCACAGTGCGAACCATGGCCGATCGTGTCGTGCTTCCAGGTTTGCGGATCATCGCTGTTGGTCAAGTCGATGCCTTGCCGGATATGGCTCAGCAGCGGATGGTTCGCGTCCGCGCCGGAGTCGACGATCGCAACGCGAACGCCGCGCCCGGTCGGACCGTTCCGCAGCTCATCGAGGCCCATCAGGCGGTGTCCCCAGCCGAACGCCGAGCGCGGCGGCACCTGCGGATTCGGGTGCGACAGCGGCGCGACCTTGAGCTCGTTGACATGCTCGCTCGAGAGCACGGGAGAGAGCAGGTACTTGTTCCAATAGCCGTTCAACGGCCGAACGAACAACGAGCGCGCGGGCCCTTCCTGCAGTTGGACGAGTTCCAGCGCCACTTCGCCGTCCTTGTCGGTCTTGCCCGTGGCGGGGAAGCCGTCACCCGCGAGCGTGACGGCCGCCCCCTCGATGCGCTCGCCGTCTTCGCCGATCACGCGGATCACGACTTGGCGCGTCGTCGGCGTCGGCGCGTCGATCGCCGATTGCGGATGCAGATTCCCCACGGCTTCGACTTCGGGCTTCCTTCCATACGTGAGAGGATGATCTTCCTCGACGATGAGATGCGGCGGCGCTGTCTTTTGCAGCATGCTGGCATGACTCGCATCGAGCTTGACGACGTAAGTGTGCGTCGCTTCGTCGGGCCGCACCGAGTGTACGTGCACATTCTTGTGGCCGGTGACGACGTCTACGACCTCGACGTTCGGGAGCCCCGTCACCGTGCTATGCAGTTCGGTCGCCGACATCGGCGTCACCGCGGCCTGCCGTGCGAGCACACCGCGGCGAGGCGCGATCAGGTATCGGCGTCGTTCGCCTTCCACCGCCACTGTTTTTTCCGCAACAGCGTCAACCTTGCCGTCCTTTTCCATTCTTCCTCTCCGAGAGGCACCTGTTCACGGTGCCGTCCGTTAACTAGTTCGTAGACCTGATCCAATGCGTTGCGGGCCGGGGCCGACGCCCACGGGATGACGCGAACGCTGATCGATTCGAGGAATTCGGATCCGACAGCGGCTGCTCCGACCATCGGATCCAGTCCTTGAGATCAGGCGTAGACCGCGGCAGGCTGAGCAGCGAACGGCAGCAGGTGGCCAATGTGGCCCAACACCCCTTGCGGAGCGAGCGCGATCTGCGGACCAGCCGAGAAGGGCAGCAGGCCGCCCAGATGGCCGGCGATCGTGCCGATCTGCGCGCCGGCATTCGGATGACCGACCAAGCCGCCAACGAGGCCCCCGACCTTCGGCGCGAGCGCACCGACGAGGTCGCCGAACACGCCTTGCGGAGCGAGCGTGATCTGCGGTCCTGCCGAGAAGGGCAGCAGGCTGCCCAGATGGCCGGCGATCGTGCCGATCTGCGCGCCGGCGTTCGGATGGCCGACGAGATTGCCAACGAGGCCGCCTACTTTCGGCGCGAACGCGCCGACGAGGTCACCGAACACACCTTGCGGCGCGAGCGTGATCTGCGGCTCGGCCGAGAACGGCAGTAGATGGGCAAGGCCGCCGGCGATCGTGCCGATTTGCGCGCCCGCATTCGGATGGCCGACCAGGCCGCCAACGAGGCCCCCGACCTTCGGCGCCAGCGCGCCGATCACGCTGCCGAGCACGCCCTGCGGGGCCAGCACGACTTGCGGGCCGGCGGAGAACGGCAGGTAATGGGCCGCTTCGCCTACGATATTGCCCAGGTGAGCGCCTGCGTTCGGATAACCGAGCACGTTGCCGATCGATGCGCCGAGGTGCGGTGCGACCGTGCTGATCACGGTGCCGATGGGGCCGGTATGCGTGGCGACAGGAAGAGGAATCTGACGTGCGGCTTCGGCGAGAACATTGCCGACCGCGGCTCCGACCGCCGGATGTCCGAAATATGTGCCGACGGCTTGCCCCGCGGCCGGCGCGGCCGCGGCGACGGCATCGTTGAGCCCGCTTTGCGGATGGAATGCGAAACCGTTCATATAGGTCATTTTGTGTCCTTGGTTATGCGAAATATATCCGTGCGTCGGTGAATATCGATTCCCGTGACGCACAGGTCCGATGCCGGTTCAATTCATGTCGTGCGGATGGTATTAACCCAGTAGCGCTGCCTTTTTCGTGAACCGGCACAGGCATTGTGGTTTCGATAACACTCACTCGCTATTCGGCAAATGCAGTATCGGCATTTGAACGTTCTTTGCCGGTGTACTCATGGCTGCTTTTCTTGTTGCGCCGCACGAGTTCCGTAATTTATGCCGATCGTTTATTGCGTCCGTTTTTGATCTTTCTCCCTGCGGTGAGGGCGTGTGAAGCCGAAAGTAAAATTCGACATACCGCATTTGCCTAATAGTATGGTTTATGCTGCGTTTGCAGAATCATTGAAACGCGACAGCATTGAGACGACACCGGGATCACGCGGGGGCGGCGAAAATCGGGGGCGAAAGATGACGGCAAGTGAGCGACGAGCGATTTATGTGGTTGCCTGAACACATGAGGCGCCCACGTGTTTTTCTGAGCGGAGCGGCACTCGTCGTCGCTGTGTGCGCGACGGTATCTGTTCTGCCTTCTCGGCACATAAGGATAGCGGCGGGGCCAATCGGTGGCAGCTACTATGAAACGGCCGCCGCATATAGAAAAATCCTGGAGCGGGAGGGATATCGAGTCGACATCGTACCGATGCAGAATACCGATGAAATCGGTGCGGATATCGCTGACGGTCGGCATCGTCTCGATATCGGTTTCATCGGTCAGAAGCCAGCGGAAAGCGATGCTGAGAAATTGATGTCGCTCGGCGACATCCAGCTGCAGCCGCTCTTCATATTCGAGCGTCGCCGGCTTGCCGGCAATCGGCCGATCCGGTCGTTTTCGAGTCTGCGCGGCATGAAGATCGTCTTGCCACCGGCGCGTAGTTTGACGAGTCGCACGGTAGCGAGCGTGTTCGCATTGAGCGGAATCGACGGCCGAAACACTCGGATCGATTACCTGCCGATCGACGAAGGCATAGCTCGCTTACAGCGAGGAGAATTCGATGCGGGGTTATTCATCCTCGGCGCCGACAGTGACCTGATGGCGGGTCTGGCGAGAAATCCGGATCTTGTCATGGTCGAGACCACGCAGCTTACGGCCGTCACTAAATGACTCGAT
>JBCNPL010000294.1:0-4111 GCA_039593375.1 Paraburkholderia sp.
TACGCCGGCGTCCGCTTCGGTTTTCGACGCATGGATTCGCGCAGTCATTGCAAGTCCCTCCCGGCAGCCTGCTCCACGAGGCCTGCCCTGTCATCGCCGAAGGCGAACGCATCGACCTCCGCGAGCGCGAGCGGCGCTTCTTCGCGCGTTTCGAGGAAAAAGCGCCACAGCAGATTGCGCGCGACCTTCATCCGGTAGTCGCTCGACGCGCGCATGTCGGTGAGCGGCACGTAGTCGTCGGCGAGCGCATCCATTGCGCGGCGGACGCTGCCAACGTCCCACGACGATCCCGCGAGCGCGGCTTCGGCACGACTCGCGCGTTTAGGTGTCGCGGCCATGCCGCCGAAGGCGACGCGTGCCGAGACGATGGAGCCGTTTTCGAGTTCGAGCGCGAACGCGCCGCAAACGGCCGAGATGTCCTGATCGTAGCGCTTCGACACCTTGTAAGTGCGAAAGCGCAAGCGAGGCCCGGGGCGCGGCACGCGCAGCGCCGCGACGAATTCGCCCGCCTCCAATGCCGTTTTCTGATAGCCGAGATAGAACGCGTCGAGCGGCAGCGTGCGCGTCGCGTTGCCGCGACGTAAGACGACCTCGGCGCCGAGCACGATCAATGCCGGCATCGAATCGCCGATCGGCGAGCCGTTCGCGATGTTGCCGCCGAGCGTGCCCGCATTGCGGATCGGCAGCGAGGCGAAGCGCTTCGCGAGCTCGGCGAGCTCGGGGTAATCGCCGACGAGTTCAGCGTAGGCATCTTCGAGCGACGCGGCGGCGCCGACGGTGACAGTGGCGGCGTCGCGCTCGATCGCCTTCAGTTCGGCGACATTGCCGATATAGACGAGATCGCCCAAGTCCCGCATCTGCTTGGTCACCCAGAGGCCGACGTCGGTGCTGCCCGCGAGCACGCGCGCATGCGGGTGCTCGGCACGCGATCGAGCGAACGCGTCGAGGGTCACGGGCGCCCGGAACACCGAGCTTCCAAAGTCGGCGCCGCGTACATCGGGGCCGGCATACTCAAACGTATCGTTGCGGCGGATCCGGCGCAATGCATCGACGACCGCATGACGATCGAGCGTCGCGCGCGGGTGACGCTCCTCGTCGAACATGGCTTGCGCGGCGTCGACGATCGGCCGGTAGCCCGTGCAGCGGCAGAGGTTGCCGGAGAGCGCCGTCGCGATTTCTTCGCGCGTCGGCACTCCGGCCGTGCGCGGATGATTCTCGTAGAGCGCCCACATCGACATCGTGAAGCCGGGCGTGCAAAACCCGCATTGCGATCCGTGGCAGTCGACGAGCGCGCGTTGCACCGGATGCAGCGAACCGTCCGGGCCGCGCAGGTCCTCGACGGTGAAGAGCGCGCGGCCGTCGAGCGTCGGCAGGAATTGAATGCAGGCGTTGACGGCCTTGAGCACGAGCTCGCCACGCGAGTCGAGCTCCCCGGTCACGACTGTGCAGGCGCCGCAATCGCCCTCGGCACAGCCTTCTTTCGTGCCCGTGCAGCTCAGATCCTCGCGCAGATGTTGGAGCACGGTTCGCGTGGGCGGCACGCCGCGTACTTCGCGAACGGCTCCGCGGTGATAGAAGCGGATGGGATGCGTTGTCATGGCCGAATCCTTGTCGATATGGATCAGGCGCGCGTTACGCTTCGCGTCGGCCGACGGCCGGCTTCGCGCACGTGGATCGCCATCCGTGAAAAACGATAGCACCGCAAATTGCCGAGAGGATCGTCCCGCGCTGATGCGGGTTATCAGCTCACCGATAAGTACGACGCGCGGCGCCGGGGGAAGTTGCGAGCGGCCGCGCCGGCCGGACGCCAGCGGGCAGTGGGCAGGGGATCGCCGCGCCGGCAGGAGCGAATCGTGCCCCCAAATCGCGGCGAAACCGGGTTCAGATCGCGTTCAGCCGCCGCCGGCGGGTGCGTCGGCTCCAGAGACTGGCGACGACGGGCACGAACGTGAGGACGAAGGCGATGAGCGCCCAGCCGGGCAGCAGGATGCCGAAAATCGGCGGATAGACCGTTTCGCAAAGGCCGGCGACTTTGAAGACACTCGGGAGCCAATGCGCGGGCGGCAGACCGTCGACGACGGGCTGAAGCGCATCGAATCCGCAGCTGAAACCCGGATGCAACTGGATGTAGAGATGGCGGGCGGCAGTGCCGATGCCGGCCGCGGCGACGATGGCGATCAACGTCTCGAACAGGGCGATGCCGCGCCAGCCGCCGCGCGTTGCGCCGGCGAAAGCGAACACGGCGATGAGAATGAAGAAATACCGCTGGATGATGCACAGCGGGCAAGGATCCTCGCCTTTTGCGTACTGCAGGTACAGCGCTCCGCCGAGGAGAGCAAGGCAGAGGACGCCCAGCACCACGAGCAGCCGGCGCTCGCGGCGTTGCGAAAGCGAATCGTTCATGAAGCGTAAGCTCCTTTGGGGACTAGGCGGATGCGGACGGTCCGTTCCCGTTTCGTCATGTCATGGATGAAAAACCGCAGCCTACCGTGTTCGCGCCGAACTCGCCGAGGCGCTCGTTTTGCCGAAGCGGCGGGCTATCGGATCGAGGCCAGGACGCGTTCGACCGCAAGGGCGGTGCCGAACAGCCTGTCATCGCCGTGCGGCGCGCCCGCGAGCATCAGCCCGACGGGAGCTTCGCCGCGCGGATGGCAGGGCAGCGAGACCGCGCAGGCATCGAGCATGTTGAAGGCGCTCGGGTTGCGCAGCACGAGCGCATTGATACGGGCATACTCGCCGTCGTCGCGATCGCAGTCGGCCACGCGCGGGGGCACGATCGGCACGGTCGGCGCCACGATCGCATCGAAATGTTGCCACAGCGTTTCACGCGCTGCCTCGATGAGCGCCGCCCGCTCGGCGAGCAGGTCGATATAGTCGCTCGCGCTCGCCGGCTCGGCTTTCAGGATCCGCGACAGCACGCGCGGGTCGTATTCGCCGCGGTGGGCGGCGATGAGCGGGCGATGCCAGGCATAGGCTTCGATGGCGGAGAGCGCGTAGCGGCCCGCGCCGGGCAGCCGCTCGAGCGGGGCGAAGCGAACGTCGGACAGGATCGCGCCGGCCGCCTCGAGATGCTTGAGCGCCGTCTCGAGCGCCGCCGCGACGGGAGCCTCGACATCGTCCGTCACGTAATGCGTTAGCACGCCGAGCCGCAAACCTTCGATCGGGCGCGCGACCGGCACGCGTGGTTCGAGCCCGGCCAGGATTCGATCGACGAGCGCACAGCAGTCGACTGAAACGCCGATCGGCCCGAACGAATCGAGCGTCGTCGAGAGCGGCACGGCACCTTGTCGGGGAATGCGGCTCGCCGTCGGCTTGAAGCCGGTCAGGCCGGTGAACGCCGCCGGAATCCGGATCGAGCCGCCCGTATCGGTCGCGAGCGCGACGGCCGCCATGCCATCGGCAACCGAGGCCGCCGCGCCCGACGAAGAGCCGCCGGCGATCCGCGCCTCGCCGGCCGTGCCGCGGCCGTACGGCGAGACCGGCGTGCCGTAATGCGGGTTGAGTCCGAGGCCCGAGAAGGCAAACTCCGTCATGTTGGTTCTTCCGACGATGACGGCGCCCGCTTGCCGCAACCGCGCCACGACGGGCGCATCGGCGCTCGCGGGCGACGACCCGGCCAGCGCGCGCGAGCCGGCGCGTGTGATTTGACCCGCCACATCGAACAGGTCCTTGACCGACACGGGAATGCCCGCCAGTGGGGACAGCACCGTGCCGGCGGCGCGCAGGCGATCGTGCGCATCGGCGGTGGCGCGTGCCGAGGCGGCATCGACCTCGATGAACACAGTCGAGCCTTGGCCCGACGGGTCGGCGATCCGTTCGAGCGCGGCTTCGACGAGCGCGCGGCTCGTCGTCGCACCCGAGGCCAGGTCTGCCGCGAGGCGCGCGAGCGGCGGGAAGGGGGCGAAATCGATGGGCATGGTGTCGGAAGTTCGTTCAGTGTTTGGCGTGGAGCACGAGCATCGGCGCCCCTCCGCGCTCCGTTCGGCGGCCTTTCGCGGCTCGTCTTTCGCGGGCCGAAACCGGTGGTCTTTGGCGTTGCGGGGCCGCTCGAGGCTGCCTGCATTGTAGCCGCGAGTAGTGCGAGAGACGCCTTGTCCCTCGATAGGGCCTC
>JBCNPL010000295.1:0-4106 GCA_039593375.1 Paraburkholderia sp.
GGCAAGCTGACGGCGGAGGCGTCGGCAGCATCCGAGTTGCCCGGGATCGCCGGATGCAGCGTAGTGCTCTCGGGCAGCTGCTCGGTTGCGACGAACGCGCAAGTCGAGCACTGGAAACGATCGCGCCCGGCGTTCCAGCTCGATACCCTCGCACTTGCCGACGGCGACCAGCATATCGACGAGGCCATCGCATGGGCGGCGCGTCGTGTTCATGTCGAGCCGGTACTCATATATGGCAGCGCAGCTCCGGATGTCGTCAAGCGAGCCCAAGACAAGCTCGGCGTCGAGAGGGCTGGCGAGCTGATGGAGCGCGCGTTGGCAACGATTGCGAGGACGCTGGTCGACAAGCACGATGTGCGCAAACTCGTCGTCGCGGGCGGTGAGACTTCGGGGGCCGTCGTGAAAGCACTGGAAGTATCCGCGTTGCGAATTGGCGCGCCGATCGACCCCGGTGTGCCATGGACGATAGGCAGTGGAAAGGTACAGTGCGCGCTCGCGCTGAAGTCAGGAAACTTCGGAGCGAAGGATTTCTTCGAGAGAGCCTTGGCGTCGGCGCGCTGAACGGCCTATATCGGTAGAGCCCGAGGCCATCGCGAGATCCGGAGACACGAACCGCGTATCTGCGGTCCGCCGCCGAATCGCTCGAGTGTTTTCGACGATGTCGAGAAGGGTGTTCGCGACGAAATGCCGGGCCGAGAACTGCCAGGTCAAGGCTACCAACGCGCGGCGAATGCGATGCGAAGTTCGTCGATCGCTTCCTCGGGCAGCGCGGACCCCGAGCGGCCGAGTGCCATCCATAACGCCGCCGTTTCTTCCAATTCCTCTAGTGCAAAAGATGCCTGTGACACGGTTCTGTCCCATACGACTGGTCCGAGCCGCTCGAGCAAAACCGCCCGCACTGTTGCCGCAAGGCGGGCAACGGCATCCGCGACTTCGGGCGCGCCTGGGCGGCAGTATCTGATCAGCGGTACATGGCCCACTTTCATTACATAGTAGGGAGTAATGGGAGGCAGCACGTCGTCCTCGGACCAGACACCGGCTAACGTCAGCGCAACGAGATTCGTCGAATGGGTATGAACCACTCCGCGGGTTTCGGGCGATCCTTCGTAGATTCTGCGATGGAGTGCAAGCGTCTTCGATGGACGGCTACCCGAGATATGCTGTCCATCGAACCCGACCTTGGCGATATCGTTCGGATCGAGTCGGCCAAGACAGGCGTCAGTTGGCGTGATGAGCCAACCATCGTCAAGACGCGCACTGATGTTGCCGGCGCTTCCCACCGTGTATCGGCGGGCGTACAGACTCGCACCGACCGTGCAGATTTCCTCGCGGATCCGAGACTCCGTTTCCATACTTCCTCCGACAGGTGTTCAAAGGCCAGCGAGCATTCCGGGCAGTTAGGATGCTACCGACGACTATTGTGCTTAATTGCTATACGGTACAACTCGATTCGAGGAAGTGGCCCGCAACCTTCTCATCGGTTCGCTAGCCGTCGACCGGATGAGCGGGCGTATCCAGCAGCAACTGATAAAACGCCAGATCGAGCCAGCGGCCGAATTTGAAACCGACGTGGGGCAACGTGCCGACGTGCCGGAAGCCGAGCCGTTCATGCAGCGCGATACTGCCGGCGTTGGTCGAGTCGATTCCGCCGATCAACGCATGCAGGTCGTTGCGTCGGGCCGCGGCGACGATTTCCTGCATCACCACGCGCCCCAGCCCTCGGCCGCGCTGGTCCTTATGCACGTACACGGAATGTTCCACCGTGTATTTGTTGGCCGGGAACGGGCGGAACGCGCCATAACTGCCGAAGGCCAGCAGCGTTCCGGCGCGGTCCTCGACCCCGATCACCGGAAAGCCGCCGGCCCTTTTGGCATCGAACCAGCCGACCATGGTCTCCATGGTCCGGGGCTTGTACTCGTAGAGCGCAGTGGAATTCAGGATCGCGTCGTTGAAGATGTCGAGGATCGCATCGGCGTGCCGATCGAAGCTGCATTGCACGATGGAGTGTTCGCTCACGGCGCTTTCCTTGAATTGACTGGATGGGTCGTCAGCGCGACTGCGTAGCGCGCCTGCTTCCGACTCGAGTTGCGAAAAACGAGGGGACGATCCAGCGTCATGGCAAGGCAGTCGCCTGTCTTGAGATGCCAGGTATCGTCCCCGAGGGTGACTTCCATTTGCCCTTCCAGCATCCAGACCTGCTGATGCGTGACCATGTTGCGCATCACGTTCTCGAAGGCGACGCTTCGGCCCGGCGGGAAAATGACTTCCACGAGTTCGATGGGCGAAGCATGGCCGCCTGGCGACACATGGCGGCGCACGTAGCCGGACGCCGGATCCTTCCAGACCGGCTGCTCCGACAACCGCGCAAGCGGCGCCGTGTCCGCGGCCCCGGACTCATCCGCAAACAGCGCGGCCAACGTGACGTCCAGCGCATCAGCCAGCTTCGCGAGCACGACGGCCGTCGGACTGGTCTCCTGGCGTTCGATCAGCGAAATCATCGAACGGCTGACCCCGCTCGACTCGGACAGCCCGTCCAGCGTGTAGCCGCGAACTTTGCGCAGATCACGAACGCGTTTGGCAATCAGGGAATCGATGTTCATTTTTTCCAGTATACTGGATTTTCATTCCAATGCTTGCGAGCCGTTCGTTTAATTTCGGAGGGGGCTAAACGATTCAAAGGCGCCTGCCGGCTGAAGCTGTGCGCCCCGCCTTCACAATTTGCTCGGCGGTGTACCGCTGCACAATGCCATGTACGATTTCAACGACGAGATTTTGCCGTGGGGGCGCGTTACTTCGCCGAGGTTGCCGGTCTTGCATTGGGGAATCGCTAACGGCCTGCGAAAAGACCATGCACACTGGGCTGCCGACGGACAAAGCTCGCGTAGCGCGGCGTGTGCCGAGGGCACGTTTTTACGGGTTGCTTTAACATCGTAGTCCGTGCGCGAAAGGATCCCCGTGGCAACGAGGTCCCGACGTCGCCCCTCGACGCACGACAAACTCACACTCTCCGGAGGCCGCAGTGAATCTTTCGCCGTTCCATCTGGCTATTCCCGTTTATGACCTGCCGGCTGCACGCCGTTTCTACCGGGAAGTATTCGGTCTGGAGGAGGGCCGCTCGAGCGCGCAATGGGTCGACTTCAACTTCTACGGACATCAACTCGTGATTCACGAGCATCCGAAGACGGCGTCGCAGGAGCAGGCCCATTCGAATCCGGTCGACGGTCACGATGTGCCCGTTCCGCACTTCGGTATCGTGCTCGAGTGGGCGCAGTGGGAAGCGCTCGCGGAACGCCTGAAATCGTTCGGCACGAAATTCGTGATCGAACCGTATGTCCGTTTTCAGGGGCAGGTCGGCGAGCAAGCGACGATGTTTCTGTTCGACCCATGCGGCAACGCCCTCGAGTTCAAGGCGTTCAAGGACATCAGCCAGTTGTTCGCGAAGTGACTTCCCGGGCTCTCGCCATGGCACATTCGTTTTCCGCCCTTTCCGCGCGAGCCGGCCGCATCGCTGGTCTCGAAGCCGACGCCGTCGTCGAGGCCCGCGTCCAACTGGCGGCTTGCTTCCAACTGGCCGCGCAGTACGGGTTCGAAGAAGGGGTATGCAACCATTTCTCGGCGGTGGTGCCTGGGCACGACGATCTCTTTTTCGTGAATCCCTTCGGCTATGCGTTCTCGGAAATCACGGCCTCGCGGCTGCTGATCTGCGATTTCGACGGGCACGTGATCGATGGCGAGGGGCAGCCCGAGGCGACGGCGTTCTATATTCACGCTCGCCTGCATCGTCTGAAGCCAAGAGCGAAGGCCGTATTCCATACGCACATGCCGAACGCCACGGCGCTCTGCCTGCTCGATGGCCCGCCGCTGCTATGGCTGGGTCAAACCGCGCTGAAGTTCTACGGCCGGACGGCCGTGGACGAGTCGTACAACGGCCTCGCGTTGGATGATGCGGAAGGCGACCGAATCGCCGCGACGCTCGGCGACGCGGACATTCTGTTTCTGCGGAACCACGGCGTGATGGTTGCGGGCGCGAGCATTGCCGAGGCCTGGGACGATCTCTACTACCTGGAGCGCGCGGCCGAGGTGCAACTCAGGGCGATGAGCGCGGG
>JBCNPL010000296.1:0-4102 GCA_039593375.1 Paraburkholderia sp.
TGAACATCATCGAACCCGGCATTCGCAATCTCGCTACGGCGAAAGACGCGCTGCTCACCCCGTACGGCCTCGACGAAGCGTTGCTCACGCGTACGCTCGCCGATATCTTCACGCACCGCGTCGACTATGCGGACCTCTACTTCCAGGCAACGCGCAGCGAAGCGTGGAGCCTCGAGGAAGGGATCGTGAAATCGGGCAGCTTCAGCATCGACCAGGGCGTCGGCGTGCGCGCCGTCTCGGGCGATCGCACGGCCTTCGCCTACTCGGACGACCTCTCCCCCGAGGCGCTGCGTCAGGCGGCCGCGGCCACGCGCTCGATCGCCAAGGCGGGTGGCGGCAAGGAGAAAGTCAAAGTGGCGAGCGCACTGAGGGGCGTCGCAGGCCGCGATCTCTATCTGCCCGCCGATCCGCTCGCTTCGCTCGACGCGACCGCGAAAGTGAAACTGCTCGAGCGTGTCGAACAGATGGCGCGCGGCGCCGACCCGCGCATCACCCAGGTGATGGCGGGCCTCGCGGGCGAATACGACATCGTGCTCGTCGCGCGCAGCGACGGCGCGCTCGCGGCCGACGTGCGGCCGCTCGTCCGCGTATCGGTGACCGTCATCGCCGAGCACAATGGCCGGCGCGAGATCGGCACGGGCGGCGGCGGCGGTCGCTTCGATTACGGCTATTTCACGGACGAGATTCTGAAGCGCTACGTCGACGACGCCGTGAAAGCCGCGCTCGTCAATCTCGACGCGCGCCCCGCGCCGGCCGGCGCGATGACGGTCGTGCTCGGCCCCGGATGGCCCGGCGTGCTGTTGCACGAGGCGATCGGTCACGGGCTCGAGGGCGACTTCAACCGCAAGGGCTCGTCGGCGTTCGCGGGACGCATCGGCGAGCGCGTGGCCGCGAAGGGCGTGACGGTCGTCGACGACGGCACGCTGCCGAATCGGCGCGGCTCGCTCAACATCGACGACGAAGGCAACGCGACCCAATGCACGACGCTGATCGAAGACGGCGTGCTCAAAGGCTACATCCAGGACTCGCTGAACGCGCGCCTCATGAAGATGCCGGTGACCGGCAACGCGCGCCGCGAATCGTACGCGGCGCTGCCGATGCCGCGCATGACGAACACCTACATGCTGAACGGCGACAAGGATCCCGCCGAGATCATCGCCTCGGTGAAGAAGGGCCTCTATGCCGTGAACTTCGGCGGCGGGCAGGTCGATATCACGAACGGCAAGTTCGTCTTCTCGGCCTCCGAGGCCTATATGATCGAGAACGGCCAGATCACCTACCCGGTCAAGGGCGCAACGCTGATCGGCAGCGGCCCCGAGTCGCTCAAGTACGTGACGATGATCGGCAACGACATGGCGCTCGATACCGGTGTCGGCGTTTGCGGCAAGGAAGGCCAGAGCGTGCCGGTCGGCGTCGGGCAGCCCACGCTGCGCATCGAGAAGATGACGGTCGGCGGGACGCTTTGATCGATCGCGCCCCGCTGTCTCCGCTGTCCGGCGGTTGCCCGCCGGCGCGACCGGCGGGGGCGACCGCTCGGCGCCGCCGCGGGGAAAAAGCCGCGCGGGTGCGCGTGTCGTGCGAATTTTCGGCTTTTTTGGGCACGCGACTTGCCAGCCGCGCCCAACCGGGGTATAAAGCCAAAGCACCTTTTTGAGACGTTTCACCCAAGCCATGTCCGCGAAGTTTCACTTTTACTTCTTTTGGCATCTCAGTCCGCTGGCGGATCGAGAGGGGTGTTAGCGCTCAAGCAAACCCGAATTCCCGAGAGAAACCGCCGGCAAGCCCGGCGGTTTTTTTTTGCCGCCGCCGCGGGCGAACTCGGCACCGCACCGACAAGGAGAAACGCAGCATGCCCCCGCACAATACCGACGACGTCCGGATCCGCGAACTCAAAGAGCTGACGCCGCCCGCTCACCTGATCCGCGAGTTCCCGTGCACTGAGCCGACCTCGGATCTCATTTTCAGCACGCGCCAGTCGCTGCATCGGATCCTGCACGGGATGGACGATCGGCTCATCGTCATCATCGGACCGTGCTCGATTCACGATCCGAAGGCGGCGCTCGAATACGCGGGCCGCCTGCTCCAGCAACGCAAGCGTTTCGCGGGCGAGCTCGAGATCGTCATGCGCGTCTACTTCGAAAAGCCCAGGACGACGGTCGGATGGAAAGGCCTCATCAACGATCCGCATCTCGACAACAGCTTCAAGATCAACGAGGGGCTGCGTGCGGCGCGCGAGCTGCTCGTCGGCATCAACGAGCTGGGCTTGCCGGCCGGCACCGAGTTCCTCGACATGATCAGTCCGCAGTACATCGCCGATCTCGTCTCGTGGGGCGCCATCGGCGCGCGTACGACCGAATCGCAGGTCCATCGCGAGCTCGCTTCGGGGCTGTCGTGCCCCGTAGGATTCAAGAACGGCACCGACGGTAACGTGAAGATCGCCGTCGATGCGATCAAGGCGGCCTCGCAGCCCCACCACTTTCTTTCGGTGACCAAGGGCGGCCACTCGGCGATCGTGTCGACGGCCGGCAACGAAGACTGTCACGTGATCCTGCGCGGCGGCGTGCAGCCGAACTACGACGCCGAAAGTGTCGACGCGGCTTGCTCCGCGATCGGCAAAGCCGGTCTGGCGGCGCGGCTCATGATCGATGCGAGCCACGCGAACAGCTCGAAAAAGCACGAAAACCAGATTCCGGTGTGCGCCGATATCGGTCGGCAGTTGGCGCGCGGCGACGAGCGCATCGTCGGCGTGATGGTCGAATCGCACCTTGTGGAGGGACGGCAGGATCTGCAGGAGGGTTGCACGCTCAACTATGGCCAAAGCATCACCGACGCCTGCATCGGCTGGGACGATAGCGTCGGCGTGCTCGAAGGGCTGGCCGAGAGCGTCAAAGCGCGGCGCGTCGCGCGCGGCAGCGGGAACTGACCCGGGGACGGGAAATGAAACGGCCCCTCGCGCCCGGAGGAACTTCCTTCGGGACGCAGGGGCACTCAGTGCGCTTGCGGATCGGCCGGCGCATATCGGCATGCAGTGGACCGGGAACCGTCGATCGCCGCGCCCACCGTTCCGTCGGTTCAGATTGCGCCGGAACCGAACACCTCGGTGTGGATTCTCGTCGCGTCTACCCCGAGCGCGATCAATGCGTCGCGCTGGAACTGCATGAACGGGATCGGCCCGCACAGGTAGTAATCGGCGTCGGGAAGCAGCGCTTGATCCGCGATGCGCGCGAAGTCGATTCGACCGGTGAAGTCGTAGTCGATACCGGCACGATCGGCATCCGCCACTTCCTCGTAGAAAACGGCGCGCGTCACGTTCGGATGCTTGGCGATCGTATCGGCGAGCCACGTCTTGAACGCGTGCACGCGGCCGTTGCGGCAGGCGTGCACGAACGCCACGCGGCGGCTACTGTCCTCGGCCGCGAGCGTCGACAGCATCGAGATCATCGGCGTGATACCCACGCCACCCGAGACGAGCACCACGGGCGTCGGCCTCGTGCGATCGAGGCGGAAATCGCCCATCGGCGCCGTCACCTCGACGATCGCGCCTTCTTCCACGTCTTCGTGCAGCAGCGTCGAAAGCCGGCCGGGCGGCACGTCCTCCTTGTGTTGCGGAGCGCCGTGACGCTTCACCGAGATGCGCAGCCACTTGCCGTTCGGCGCATCGGAGAGGCTGTACTGCCGCGGCTGGTCGACGCCGAGCTCGCCCACGTAGCGCTTGACGGTGACGAACTGCCCCGGCTGGAAACGGCATGCCGCGGCTCCGTCCGCCGGCGTCAGGTAGAACGAGGTGATTTCGTCGCTCTCGACGACTTTGCGCGAGACAATGAACGGTCGATACCCGCTCCACGCCGCGCCGTCATAAAGCTTCGACTCGACGCCGATCATGATCTTGGCGAGCTGCGCATACGCGGCGCGCCAGGCCTCGAGTGTCGCGTCGTCGACAGCGTCGCCGAGCACTTCCACAACGGATGCAAGGAGATTCTCGCCGACGATCGGATAGTGTTCCGGGCGAATATTCAAGCTCGCGTGCTTGTTCGCGATGCGACCGACCGCGGCACCGAGCGCCGGCAGATTGTCGATGTTCGCCGCGTACGCGTAGACAGCA
>JBCNPL010000297.1:0-4097 GCA_039593375.1 Paraburkholderia sp.
ACCGGTTCCTGATCGGAGAAATCGGGCGCTTCGCCGTCTTCGCTTCCCTGGTCCTGGCCGAAGTCGAACTCGAGCTTATAGTTCTTGATCTCGTCGTCGAAGGTCAGCTTGAGGATCGCGGAGAACGGCCGCCCCATCTTGCTGCGGAAGCCCGATAGCGGGCCGATTTCTTTCTTCGACAGCAACGTTTCCACTTCTTCGATTTCGAACTGCCGGCTGCCGGGAATCTTCGAGATCGAGAAATCGCACTGCGTGCAGGCGAAGCGGCGATAGTTCTCTTTCACCTGCCCGCCGCAATTCGGGCAGGGTGTGGCGAGCGTCGCGTAGTCGCCCGGAATCGTGTCGGAGTCGTATTCCTTCGCGCGCTTGACGATCGTTTGCGTCATTCGCGCGATTTCCTGCATGAACGCGTCGCGCGCAAGCCCGCCGCGCTCCATTTGCGCGAGCTTGTATTCCCATTCGCCCGTCAGTTCGGGGGCCGTCAGTTCCTTGACGCCGAGTCCGCGCAGCAACGTCATCAGCTGGAAGGCCTTGGCGGTCGGGATCAAGTCGCGGCCCTCGCGCACGAGATATTTTTCGCCGAGCAGGCCCTCGATGATCGCCGCTCGCGTAGCCGGCGTGCCGAGCCCCTTCGCCGCCATCGCCTCACGCAACTCGTCGTCTTCGACGAGCTTGCCCGCGCCCTCCATTGCCGAGAGCAGCGTCGCTTCGTTGTAGCGCGCGGGCGGTTTCGTCGTCAGGCCGTGTGCGGCGATCTTGTCGGTCTTGACCTTCTCGTCTTTGCTCACGGGGGCGAGGTTGCCCTCCTCGCCGCCCGCGTCGCGGCCATAGATCTGCAGCCAGCCGGGCTCGACGAGCACCTTTCCCTCGGTCTTGAACTGATGGCCCGCGACCTCGGTAATGCGCGTCGTGACGCGGTACTCGGCCGCCGGGAAGAAGACCGCGAGGAAGCGCTTGACGACGAGGTCGTAGAGCTTCTGCTCGGGCTCCGAGAGCGACTTCGGCGCCTGCAGCGTCGGGATGATGGCGAAGTGATCGCTGATCTTCGAGTTGTCGAAGATCCGCTTGTTCGGCTTGACCCAGTTCTTGTCGAGAACCTGCTTCGCGAACGGCAGGTAGTTGTTGCTCTCCTTCAGCATCTCGAGCGTGTTTTTGACTGTGCCGAGGTAATCCTCCGGCAGCGCACGCGCATCGGTACGCGGATAGGTGAGCACCTTGTGCTTTTCGTAGAGCGCTTGCGCGAGGCCGAGCGTGTTTTTCGCGGAAAAACCGAAGCGGCCGTTCGCTTCCCGCTGCAGGCTCGTCAGATCGAAGAGCGCCGGCGAAAGCTGACTCGACGGCTTCGACTCCTCCGTCACCGAGCCGATCTGGTCGCGGCAAGCCGCCACGACAGTCTCGGCGGCGGCAAGGCTCCAGAGCCTCGATTCGCGCTTTTCGGGATCGAACTCGTCGCGCTTGAATTTCGGGTCGAACCAGCGGCCCTCGTAGAAGCCGCCCGCGCAGACGAATTCGGCGCGCACTTCCCAATAGTCGCGCGGCACGAACGTGCGAATCTTCTCTTCGCGCTCGACGACGATCGACAAGGTCGGCGTCTGCACGCGCCCGACGGTCGTGAGGAAGAAGCCGCCGCCTTTGCTGTTGAACGCCGTCATCGCCCGCGTGCCGTTGATGCCGACGAGCCAGTCGGCCTCCGAGCGGCAGCGCGCCGCGTCGGCGAGCGGCTGCATTTCGACGTCGCTGCGCAGACGCGCGAAGCCATCGCGGATGGCGGCGGGCGTCATCGATTGCAGCCAAAGCCGCTGTACGGGCTGTTTGGCTTTTGCGTGCTGCGCGATGAGGCGGAAGATGAGCTCGCCTTCGCGCCCCGCGTCGCATGCGTTGATGAGTCGGTCGACGTCCTTGCGCTTGATCAGCTTCGTCAGAACCTTGAGCCGCGACTCGCTTTTCGCGATCGGATTCAGATCGAAGTGGGGCGGAATCACGGGCAGGTGCGCGAAGCTCCATTTGCCGCGCTTTACCTCGTATTCCTCGGGGGCGGCAATCTCCAACAGATGGCCGACCGCCGACGAAAGAACGTATTCGTCGCTCTCGAAATACTCGTCATGTTTCGTGAAGCCGCCGAGCGCTCGAGCGATGTCGTTCGCGACGGAAGGCTTCTCGGCAATGATCAGTGCTTTGGACATGACTGGATATCGTGGGTGTTCAGGGTCAAAACCCGTATGGTGGTCCCTTCAACGACCGCTTTATAGCACACGGCGCGCACAAAGCGGCCTTCCGTCGGAAAACCTGCGTTGCTTGTGCATTATTTTGAGCGCCGTGGTAAAGCGGCCGAGCTGCCCCAACCAGCATGGGCGATGCCGGACTGCCCGGGCGTGAAACCCGAACCGGGCGGACAGTGAAAAAAGGGTCAGGCAGTTGCGAGCGCCGGGCGCAACTTCGGAGCGCCGACAGCGCTGGGAAGCGCGGTCAGCTCCGAGAGCAGCCGCTCGGCGATCGATACGTGGGGCAAGACGGTGCCGAAAAAGCGTGTCGTCGTGCCGTCTTCGATCAGCAATGTCGGAAAGTTTTCGACGTCGAGGTCGTCGAAGCGATCCGCGTGCGTCTCGATATCGATCCAGCAGAAGCAAATCTCAGGATGAGCATCGGCAAGCCGATCGAAATCGGCGCGGTAGTCCCGGCACGTACCGCACCATTCGGCGCACAGGCATGCGACGAGGAGCGTATCGGTGTCGTTCACGCGCTCGGCGATCCGGTCCGAATCGGTATCGAGGTTCAGCGCGGGCATCGAGATATTCCTTGCAATGTTTTTGGCTCTTTGGCTCTGTGACTCTAGCACGCCCCATCGTCGGCGGTCAGCGACGCGGCCGCTCGGTCCTCATGAACCTGCCGCCCGGCAGTGCGTCGAGCCGCCCGGCCAGTTCGAGCTCGAGCAGCAGGCTTTGCAGCGCCGCACTGTCGATGTCGGTCCTCGCCGCGAGGATTTCAAGGGTCGCGGGCGCGTGGCCGAGGGCATCGAGCACGCGAGCCATGCGGCTGTCGGGTGACGGCTCGGCCGGCGAAAGCGAGGCCGCTCCGAACAGGGGCGCTTGCCTGGGCGCACCGATGCCGAGTTCCTCGAAGACGTCGTCTGGCGTCTCGGTGAGCTTGGCGCCCTCCTTGATGAGCTGGTGGCAGCCGCGAGAAAGCGGCGAGTGAATCGATCCGGGCACGGCGAACACTTCGCGTCCCATTTCGTTGGCGAGCCGGGCCGTGATCAGCGACCCCGAACGCGGCGCCGCTTCGACGATCAAGACGCCTCTCGCGAGCGCTGCGATCAACCGGTTGCGCTGGGGAAAATGCTCACGCCGAGCCGGCGTACCCAGTGGCCATTCCGAGACGATCGCGCCGCGCTCGGCGATTTCCGCGGCGAGCGCGCGATGGCGGACCGGGTAGACGATATCGGCGCCCGTGCCGACGACCGCGACGGTGTAACCGTTCGAATCGAGCGCGCCGCGGTGGGCGGCGCCGTCGATGCCGAGCGCGAGCCCGGAGACGATCGTGAGACCGGCGCTGGCCAATGCGCGTGCGAAGTATTCGGCGTCCGCGAGCCCCTGGGGCGTGGCGCCACGACTGCCGACGATGGCCATCGTCGGTTCGCGCAGCGGTTCGAGCCGCCCTTTTACATAGAGCAGCGGCGGCGGATCGTGCAGGGCTCGCAATGCGGCGGGGTAGGCGGCGTCACGCAGCGAAACGACCGTGCAGCGCGGTTCCTCGCACCAGGCGGCGACACTTGCGACCGTATCCCCGAAGCCGGCCGGCGGCGGCGCAAGGATGGCCCGCGCGGCGGGCTCGCCGGCGATCGCCGCGAGCGACTCGAATCGCTCGGCGCATATCGCTTGCGGCGTGCCGAACCTGTCGATGAGGGTGCGTAGCGCGGCGCGGGTGAGTCCGCGCGCGCCGGCGAGCGCGAGCCATGCGGCCAATTCGGCCAGGGTCATTGGTAAGGCCTGCATCGGGCTTCGCGTCGCGGTGCGCGGGGACGCGGCCCGCATGATAGAATTTTCATCATCCGAAATGAGCTCCTATACAACGCGAGCGCCCGCTTGCCCGTGCTCGTA
>JBCNPL010000298.1:0-4060 GCA_039593375.1 Paraburkholderia sp.
GCCCATCTGCTGCGCGAGGAACGCGTGCTCGAAATAAGCGGAGTTGTACATGCCGGGCGTCAGCACGACGATCGTCGGATCGTCGACGCCCGCGGGCGCTGCGGCGCGCAGCGTGTCGAGCAGGAGGTCCGGATAGTGCGCGACGGGCGCGACGCGATTGCGCGCGAACAGATCGGGAAAGAGCCGCATCATCATCTTGCGGTTCTCCAACATGTACGACACGCCCGAAGGCACGCGCAGATTATCCTCGAGCACGTAGAATTCGCCGACGCCCGCACGCACGACGTCGATGCCGGCAACGTGCGCATAGACGTCGCGCACGACCTTCACGCCTTCCATCTGCGGTCGGTACTGTCCGTTGCCGACGATCTGCTCGGCTGGGATGATGCCGGCGCGCACGATCGCCTTGTCGTGATAGATGTCGTGGATGAAGCGATTGAGCGCGTTCACTCGCTGGCGCAAGCCGCACTCGAGCGCGGCCCATTCTTGCGCGGGGAAGATGCGCGGGATCACGTCGAACGGAATCGTGCGCTCCGTGCCGACCCCGGTCTCGTCCTTGGCTCCGTAGACAGCGAACGTGATGCCGACGCGGCGGAAGTTGAGATCCGCTTCCGCGCGCTTGTTGCTGATCTGCTGTTCGCTTTGAGCGCGCATCCAGGCGATGAACTCGCGATAGTGCGCACGCGGATCGCCCTCCGACAAGAAGGCCGCCGCGGAAATGCCCGCGACGCCGGCGGCGCTGCGTTCGAACATCTCGCTGAAGAAGGCTTGCGTCATGGCCGCTATCCATTCGTTATCGGGACCAGGCACGGGCCGATGAGCCCCGCCGCGGCCCCTGGTCGAGCCTGTCTCCGCCCTCGCGGAGCGGTTGGGCCAGGCGAACGCAAGTCGCATGCCTATCGTCAGAAGCCTTGCCCGGCAAGGCTAGCGCGGCGGCCCGCGCGAGGTTGCACGACGAGCGCGCCCCAAAACGGGGCGCACATCGCAAGCGCGCACCGTCAAGATGCGGCGCCGAACGGTTGAAAAGCTGTTACGCCGGGCCGGACGAGGACGGCTCGCACGACACGCTGATGGAAGCAAACGGCAAATACGCGCGGGTGTTTCGCGCCCAGGCGGCGTTCTATCGTTATCCGCAGGCCATTACCCTATTCACCGCGCCCCGCCCGCAATCGCCGCAAATGCCGAAGCACGAAGCCTTCATGAGCCCGGACTGGATCCCCTGCCTTCCCCGCCTTGTGCGCGCACTCGAGGAGCTTCGCCTCGATCGTCCCGAACACCGATGCTGGCGAGAGCGCCTCCTGCGCGTAGTGCCGCGCCGCGGCGCCCAGCTGCGCGCGCTGCGCGGCGTCGTCGGCCAGTGCCGCGATCGCCGAGGCAAACGCCGACGCATCGTCGGGTGCCACGACCACCCCTCGCCCGCGGACAACGTCGTAAAGCTCGGTGCCGGCCTGCGCCATCGCCACGACGGCCCGCCCGCTCGCCATCATCCCTGTCAGCTTCGACGGCATCACGAGATCGGCCGCATCCGCGCGCTGCGGTAGCGCGTGAATATCGGCCAAGTTCAATAGCTCGTTCAAGCGTTCGGCCGGCTGCAGCCCGATGATCCGGCAGTTCGGCAAATTTGCGCAGCGCTTCGCGAGATCGGCCTTCGTCGCCCCTTCTCCGCAAAATACGAAACGGATATCGGCTCGATCGGCGAGCAACTGCGCTGCAGCGGCAAGATGCTCGACGCCCTGCTTCTTGCCCATGTTGCCCGCGTAAAGGACAACCTTGGCGTCATCGGCAATCGATAGTTCCTGGCGGTAGCGACTCGGGCGATCGAGTGGGCGAATCGTCTCGGTATCGACCCAGTTCGGCGCGCAGAGCACCTTCTCCAGATCGATGCCGAGCGTCCGCAACCGCTCGACCATCTTCGTCGAAATGGACGACACGACGTCGAAACGCCTCAGCAGCGAAACCTCCGCCGCACGAGCGAGGCGCGCCGCGCGCGCATTGTCGAGCAGCCCGAGACCGAAAGCGGCATCCACCTCGAAGTCCTGAATGTGCAGCCACGTCCGCGCGCCGGTCAGGCGCGCCACGGCGAGCGCCGCGGGCGCGCACAAGAGCGTGGGTGCGACGACCATGACGACATCGGGACACCAGCGCAATTGCTGCGCCATGGGGATCGCCGAAGCGAGCGCGAACGAGCCAAGGTGCACGAGGCGCGTCGCCCCGCTCGGCCGTGCCGGCACCCAGAGCGGAGCGCGCCAGACTGCCACGCCGCCCCGCTGCTCGCGCCGGTAAGCCCACGCGGACCAGCCGTCCGCCACGCGCCACTCCGGGTAATACGGCGGCGCCGTTACAACGCGCACCTCGTGGCCACGCGCGGCAAGCGCTTCGGCCATCTCCGCCGTGTATTTGCCGGTGCCGGTCAGCTCAGGCGCGTAGTTGATGCCATAGACTAGCAGCCTCATTGCTCTAACCGCTGTGCGCTCGACGCGGCTTCGCCGTCGCTCGTGCCCACGAGCATCGTCGCGCAACCACGCGCAATGTTGGAAGCCGCGGAACGCGGATCGAAACGCTCGATCGTGCGCATGCACGCGCGTGCCGACTGCGCCGTATCGTCGAACTGGCGCAGGGCCGCGAGCAACGTATCGCGCAACGCCGGCACATTGCCCGCATCGAACACGAATCCCGTCTCGCCTTCGACCACGAGCTCGGGCACGCAGCCGCAGCGCTCGCTGACGACAGCGGGACAGCCGTGGCTCAGCGCCTCGTTGACGACGAGGCCCCACGGCTCGCTGTAGCTCGGCAAAACGAGGCATGTCGCGCCGAAATACTCGCGCGAGAGAGGCTCGTCCTGGAGACTGCCCGTGAAATGGACGGCCTCGCGTATGCCGAGCGCATCGACCGACGCCTGCAGCGTATCGTGCATCGGCCCTGTGCCGACGATACGCAGCGTCGCGTTCGGCACCGTCTCGCGAACCTGCGCGAACGCTTCGAGCAATGTGTCGATGCCTTTTTCGGCGGACAAGCGCCCGACATAAAGAAACACGGGCGCGTTGCCGTTGCGGCGAGCGACACGCTCCTCGAACGCGTGCTCGCTCAAGAACGAGCGCGGCAGCGCGGCGGCCTGGCACGGCACGAAGATTTTTTCTCGCTTGGCTCCGAGCGACATCAAATACTCGCGGCTGCGCTCGCCGAATCCGAAGTAACCGTCGCATAGCGCAAAGAAGATGCGCTTCGGCACCGAGGTGAGCAGACGCCGCGGCCGATCGCGCGCCGTGGAATCGCAGAACACGGCGCGACGCTTGCGCGTGAGCACGCAGGCGGCGAGCATCGCCCAGTATTCAGGCCGGTGGTAGCCCGGCAGCACGATGAGGTCCGCCTTCGCCTTCACCACTTCCCAGGTGAGGCGGCCCATCATCTTCCACAGTGGGACGTCTTCGTAACAGCCGTCGAAGAGCTTTTGCATCGGATAGCGGTGAAACGAGTAATCGACATCCGAAAAGCCGATCCGGTCCGTTTCGGTATCGGCGATCTGCACCATCGAGTAACGGATCGAGCCCGTTGTCGACAAGTTGTGCAGCGCCGTGAATACTGCCCCCTTGTGGCGCGACCACACCACGTTATGAAAGATTGTCACTGTTGCTGTCATGTTCTGATCATCCGTTCGAGGCAGCTTCAAGCACGCCATAACGCGAGAGGAAATCCTCGTAGGTCCGGGCGATCCCTTCCTCGAGGCCGATGCGCGCGCGCCATCCCATCTCGGCGAGCCGCGATACGTCGAGCAGCTTTTGCGGCGTTCCGTCGGGCTTCGACGAATCGAACACGAGCTCGCCTTCATAGCCGACGATGCGGGTGATGCATGCGGCAAGCTCGCGGATCGAAAGGTCCTCGCCGACGCCGACGTTGTAAATACCATCCCCCACGTCGCGCTCGAGCAGGAAGCGCGTTGCATTCGCGAGATCGTCGACGTGCAGAAACTCGCGCCGAGGCTTGCCTGTACCCCAAACCGTCAACGACGGCGCGCCTGCGATCTTCGCTTCGTGCGCCTTGCGGATCAGCGCGGGCAAGACGT
>JBCNPL010000299.1:0-4023 GCA_039593375.1 Paraburkholderia sp.
GCGCGAAGCCCGGGCCCGGCTCGTCGTGACGATAGGCCGGCAGATCGGCGAGCGTGTATTGCTTCGAAAACGTCATCAACTGCCCCGCGAGGCGCAGGAGCTCATGAAAGAGCCGCTCGGGGTGCAGCGCGGGCTGCTGATACAGATGAATGAGCGAGGCGACCGCCGCGTTGACCGTATGCAGTAGCCAGAACGACGCGATATCGCCCGAGCGGAATTCGATGATGTTCTTCGTCGGCTCGCGATGAAAGCCATAGAGCGCATTGACCTTCGCTTGCAGCGCATCGATGAGCTGACGCAGCCCCTGATGAAGCAGCGGCGAAGCTTCTATCGAGAGGCAGGGCGGGACGAAGTCGGTGACGAATTCGAACCCCGAAGTCGCCGTGCGCCGCACGTGCACGATCGGCACGGCGATCAGTTGCTGACGCGGCTCGTTCTGACCGACGAGCTTCACGCGCGTCTTGAGGAATGTCAGATCGGCCGTCATCGCTTCGGTGAACTGATCGGCCACTTCCGCCTGCTTGCTCGCGTAGCGCATCGGCCGGTCGCTCGTCGGATCGGTCGTGTAGTTGCCGCCGGTCTCGCGCATCGGGTGAAGCGCGACATAGAACACGGAATCGGCGATGCCTTCGGGAAGCGTTTGCAGCGAAATCGCTTCGGGCAGTTCATCCGCTTGCGGCGCCGTGAAAAGCGTTCCGTCGGGAAAGATGATCGAGAGCTCGGTCAACCTCAGCGTGCCGCCGTTGAGCGAATCGAGATCGAAGGCGACCGAGCGCACGCCCCAGTTGAACGGCTGAATCGCGCGTATCGACTCGACGAGGCGCGCCTCGTGATAGGCGTCTTGTTGCTGGAAATGTTGAGGCCTGAGAAAAAGTCCCTCTCCCCAAAGCAACTTTGCCGAATAACTCATCCCGGAACCCACAAGTGGTGTTGTTCAAAGCGCCGCTGATGCGGTCATAAAAAATTCATTCGACGGACATTGACCATTCATTGCCGTCTCGCTCAACCGCATGAGACCGATGACAGCAAATTCAGCGGCGGCATCGGCAAGCCCGGATCGGGCGGGATGACCGTGCCGCTCGTCACCGTCATTGCACAGTTATGGAGGCCGATCATTATGCCGGATTTCTCGGATTTCGCCGGATCGAAGGCGAATTTCCAACGCCGCAGCGCGGGATCCCTAAACAACGCAACGACGCCGAATGCCTGCGCTTCACGCGACACTTTCTCGGTCATCTGGTAATGCTGGCCTGGAATCAGCGTCACTTCGCGCACGCTGAGCAGATCGGTGCCCAATGCGCTTTTCTCCTTGGTCGGATCGGTAAACGCGTCGAACGAGGCCTGCTGGAACGAGGTCGGGTCTTTCAGCACATAGAGGCGCACCACGAGCGCGAGCGGATGGTTGTCGGTCGCCGCGTTGAGATTGGGGGCGGCCGCGAGCGTGAGCGGGATGTCGCGCGGGGGCTTTTGCGAATCGGGCACCGGTGGCTTGCCGATGCCGGCGGCCTGCAGCGCCGTCGACGCCACGCTGCCGAGCGCCGATATCCCCGCGGCGCATCCCCCGAGCGTCCCGCAGGCCACGAGCAATGAAATGGTGCATATCAAATGGCGCTTTATCTGCATTCCCCGGCGCGCTCCTTCGTTACGGGCGACAAGCTTTTTTAGAATTGCGCCGCCTGAATTCGGCTTTTGGCGCTGCGAACGGACAGGTTTGTATACTTCCATATACGGAAAATTTTTCTCATGCTTTATTAAGAGATGATTTAGTCGGAAATTGTTTCCTATCGACTATCAATATTGGCTTGATCTCATAATTCCATTCCGTTCTCGTCATGAGATTGGAGTTGAATTATGGAAAATTGGCCGGTACTATACGCCCGCGCTCGCCGCAAAGCAAAGCCGTGGTTTCTCGCGGCGAATTAATAAACGATCGGGCTGTGCCAGCAAATGAACAAACAGCAACTCATTCGCAAACTCTCGGCGGCCGTGCTGGTATGTGCCGTCATCGCGGGCTGCGCCTCGCAAAAGCAGGCGAACCAGACCACGCCCGCCGCATTCGACAAAGCGCTTGCCGATGCCGATGCGGTCGCCAAGGGCGGCGACAAGGACAAGGCGCTCGCGCTTTATCAGCAGTTGACCAAGGCCGATCCGACGCGTGAGGAGCCGTGGTCGCGCATTGCGCAGATCGAATTCGACAACGCCCATTACGGGCAGGCAATCGTCGCGGCGCAAGAAGCGCTGCAGCGCGATTCGACGGACCGCGGCGCGAAAAGCGTGCTGGCCGTGAGCGGCTTGCGCATCGCGACGCAATCGCTCGGCGAACTGCGCCAGGATTCCGAGCTCGCCGGCGACGCGAAGACGGACGCGCAGGCGCTCGCGCATCAGTTGCGCGACACGCTGGGCCAGGCCACGCTTTTCCCCGAGGAGGTCCAGCAGAACAAGCCGCCGGCCAAGAAGCGCCGCATCGTGCGCCGCCACTCGGCGACCGTTGCGAAGAAGGAGGCCGACCAAGCGGCCGGCGCGGAGCCGCCGACCGCCGATCCGCCCTCGCCGAAGCCCGCCGCCGGCGCGAGCGGCGCGGATCCGTTCAGCGCGCTTCGCTGAAGCGGCGTCCGTCTCATTCACTCACGCTTCGGGGAGCCGCCGATGGCCAAGAAGGAAAGCATTCAGAAACGCCTGCAGAAGGTACGTCCGCCGCGCGTGCAACTGACTTACGAGGTCGAGCGCGGCGACGCGATCGAGATCAAGGAGTTGCCATTCGTCGTCGGCGTCGTGGCGGACCTCGCCGGTCAATCGGAGGTCGAGCAGCCGAAGCTGCGCGACCGCAAGTTCGTCAGCATCGATCGAGACAACTTCGACGACGTGATGAAAGCCGTCGAACCGCGCGCCGCGTTCGAGGTGAAGAATCGCATCAGCGATGCGGGCGGCACGTTCGCGGTCGATTTGCGCTTTCGCTCGATGGCGAGCTTCGATCCCGATCAGGTGGTCGCTCAGATCGAGCCGTTGCGGCGCCTGCTCGAAGCGCGCTCGAAGCTTGCCGACTTGCGCAACAAGCTGGCCGGAAACGACAAGCTCGAGAGCATCCTGAGCGACGTGCTTGCGAACACCGCGCAGGTCCGCGCGCTCGCGGCGCCGGCGAGCGAACAGCGCGACGGGGCCGACGAGGACGAAGCGGGCGATCGAGTGAGCGAGGGTTGAAATGAATCAGCAAGCGGCTACGGCGAATCCGGCGCAACCGGAAGCAGGCGCAACGACTTCCCTGCTCGACGAGATCATCGAGAAAAGCAGGGTGGCCAAGTCCGATTCGGAGCATGCGCGGGCGAAAGACCTCATCAGCGAGCTCGCGCATCAGGTGCTCGACGGCACGGTCGTCGTGTCGGACAACCTTGCGGCCACGCTCGATGCACGCATCGCCGAAATCGACCGGCTGCTCTCCGCGCAGTTGAGCGAAGTCATGCATGCGTCGCAGTTCCAGCGCATGGAAAGCACTTGGCGCGGCCTGCAATACCTTTGCAAGGAAAGCAATACCGGCTCCGGAATCAAGATCAAGGCGCTCAACGCGACGAAGCGCGAGATCGTGCGCGAGTTCAAGACCGCGGCGGAGTTCGATCAGAGCGCGCTCTTCAAGAAGGTCTACGAGGAGGAGTTCGGAACGTTCGGCGGCGCGCCGTTCGGAGCGCTGATCGGCGACTTCGAGGTCACGCGTCAGCCCGAGGACATGTACTTCATCGAGCAGATGTCGCACGTGGCCGCCGCGGCGCACGCGCCGTTCATCACGTCGGCGTCGCCCGAGTTGCTCGACCTCGAGACGTTTGCCGATCTCGGCAAACCGCGTGACCTCGGCAAAGTGTTCGATACGGTCGAATACGCCAAGTGGAAGTCGTTCCGCGATTCGGAGGATTCGCGCTACGTCGGCCTGACGCTGCCGCGTTATCTGGGCCGGCTGCCGTTCAATCCGAAGGACGGTCTGACGGCCGAGGGGTTCAACTTCGTCGAGGATGTCGACGGTACCGACCACAACAT
>JBCNPL010000003.1:0-43931 GCA_039593375.1 Paraburkholderia sp.
CCCCAAGTCGTCCTGCTGTTTCGGGTATGCTGCGGCGCCATACCGTCCGTCAGCCGCGGCATTGGCCGCGCAACCACCGTATGACTACGCCTCCTCGCCAGCCCCTCGTTCGCATCGAACCGCTCGGCCTCGACTTCGAAGCGCCAGCCGACCTCTCCTTGCTGGAGGCCGCCGGCCTTGCCGGCATTCGCTTGCCGAGATCATGCCGCAACGGCACTTGCCGGGCGTGCATCTGCCGCATCGTTAGTGGCACCGTTTCTTATCGGATCGAATGGCCAGGACTCGCTAAGGAGGAAAAGGCGCAAGGTCTGATCCTGCCTTGTGTCGCGGTCGCCGAAACCGATCTCGTCCTGGTGGCCCCAGGCGCCGAACGCGCCCTCACACCGAGCGAATGTCCATGAAATCCTTCGCGAACCTGCGCGCGGCGTTTGCGAACATCAGGATGTCCACCCCCGTCGCGACGAACGTGCAGCCGAGTTCGAGGTAGTGCCGCGCCAACGCCGGATCGGACGTGAGCGTGCCCGCGGCCTTTCCAGATGCGGAGATCGTGCGAATCGCGGCTTCGATCGCGCGCTGTACGTCGGGATGTCCGGGCTTGCCGCGCTGCCCCATCGAAGCCGCCAGATCCGAGGGGCCGATGAATACGCCATCGATGCCGTCGACTTCGCAGATTCCCTCGAGATTGCCGAGTGCGGTGGTCGTCTCTGCTTGCACCAACAGACACACTTCGTCGTCCGCCACGTCGAGGTAGTCCGCGCGAGCGCTCCAGCGTGACGCCCTCCCCACGGCGCTGCCGACCCCGCGAATGCCATGCGGCGGATAGCGCACGGCGGCGACAAGCGCGCGCGCCTCATCGGCCGTGTCGACCATCGGTACGAGCAGGCTGCGAGCACCGATGTCGAGCAGACGTTTGATCGCTACCGGATCCCCCGCCGCCGGCCGTACCACCGCTTCGGCGCCATACGGCGCGACCGCCTGTAGCTGAGCGAGCGTGCCACGCAGGTCGTTCGGTGCATGTTCGTTGTCGATCAGCAACCAGTCGAAGCCCGCGGTCGCACTGACTTCGGCCAGGTACGAATCCGCCATCGACAACCAGAAACCGATTTGCTTGCGGCGCGCCGCCAGCGCGGCCTTGAAGGAATTAGATGCGGGCATTTGCATTTCGCTGCTGAGGGTTGGGATACCGCGCTGCGTGGCCGTCGATCTGGATGGGTTCCACCTTGCCGAGCAGGAAGAGGTAGTTGAGGATCGCGACTCCGATCAGCGCGGACGAAACGACGAGAGCCGGCACGAACGAGCCGGTGGCGCCGACGATCGCGCCCGTCACGATTGGCCCGATCACGCCGCCGAGATTCGACACCATGTTCTGCAGGCCCGCGACCATCGAGACCGCGTTCGGCGGCGCGACATCTCCGGGCAGCGCCCATACCTGTGACGCCGCGACCGTCGTTCCCGACTTCGCGATGCAAAGCAGCAGGACAGCCATCACGGCCGAATGTGCATAGGCCGCGAGACCGATGCTCGAAGCCATCAGCAGGCCGATCACGAGAAAGAGCTTGCGCGTCGCGGTCAGGGACAGCCGACCCGAGGCATACACGCGATCGGACGCCCAGCCCGCCCCGATCTCGACGACGATCGACGCCAGCAATGGCAAAGACGCCACCCAACCCATCTGCATCAACGTCAGACCGCGCGCTTTGACAAGGTACGTCGGCAACCACGTGATGAAGAAGTACGAGTTGTAGTTGATCATGAAAAAACCGATGCACATTGCCCAGATGTTCCGATGTGCAAGCAGGCGAAGCCAATCCGACCGCGTGGCATGCCAAATCGACGGGGCGTTTCGGCCCCGTTCGATATGCGCGAGTTCGTCGGCGCCGACGCGCTTGTTGTCCGCCGGCGAATCCGTAAACGTGATCGCCCAAAAGACCAGCCATACGACGCCAAGCAGCCCTGTCAGCAAAAACGTCAGCTTCCAGTCGAAAGCGGCAAGCATCGCGGCGATCAGCGGCAACGCGACCGCCCCGCCCAGCTTGGACCCACTATCGAAGATTCCGGCCACCATCGCGCGCTCCTGGCGCGGAAACCAGCGCGTCGCGATGCCCGCGTTGCTCGGGTAGGCGCCGGCCTCGCCGACGCCGAGCGCGACGCGCAGCGCCACCAGTGAGCGGAAACCGCTCGCGATGCCCGTCGCTGCGGTCGCGAGCGACCACCAGAGGACTGCGAAGCCGAGGACCTTCTTTTGGCCGAAGCGATCGGCCAACATGCCAGCTGGAAGCTGCAAAAGCGCATAGGACCAGAAGAACGCGGACATCACGATGCCCATCTCGACCGCGCTTAAATGGAACTCCGATTGAATGCGCGGCGCGGCAGCCGACAATACGGTGCGATCGATGTAGTTGATCGCGATCGCGGCCCACATCAAGCCGGCGACCCACCACCTCATCCTCGACGGGCCCCTCCGTTGTGCGGCTGGCTGCATCTCGTGTCTCCTGTTCTGTTGTGATGGTGCGCTGCTCTTTTGGCCGTGCGCTACGCCGCGGGCGTCAGCTCACGATGCCCATGTGCCACGGCACGAACTCGTGATCTCCCAGGCCCAGCAATTCGCTCTTCGTTCGCTCGCCCGAAGCGGCACGCACGATTCGCTCGAAGATTTCCTGCCCCATCTCAGCGATCGAGCGTTCGCCGTCGAGTACGAGCCCGCAGTTGATGTCCATGTCGTCTTCGAGCCGCACGAACATCGGTGTATTGCTCGCGAGCTTCAACGTCGGCGCGGGTTTCGAGCCGAACATCGAGCCTCGTCCCGTCGTGAAGCAAATGAGGTTCGCACCGCTTGCGATCTGGCCGGTTACCGCAACCGGGTCGTAGCCCGGCGAATCCATGAAAACCAGACCGGCGCGATCGATCGGTTCGGCGTATTCGTAGACGGCCTGCAACGGAGTCGTGCCCGCCTTCATAGCGGATCCCAGCGACTTCTCGAAGATGTTCGCGAGCCCGCCCCGCTGGTTGCCCGGCCCCACCACACCGTTGAACTGCCCGTTGTGACCACGCGTGTAACGCTCCCACCACGCAAGTCGATCGAGCAGCTTCCGGCCAACCTCGGGGGTCGCTGCCCGCCGCGTCAACATATGTTCGACGCCGTGAATCTCGGGCGTCTCCGAAAGGATTGCGGTCCCGCCGTGACGCACGAGCAGGTCCATCGCGGCGCCGAGGGCCGGATTCGCCGTGATCCCGGAAAAGCCATCCGAGCCGCCGCATTCGAGCCCGATCTTCAAGTGGCTGACGGGCACCTGGGTGCGCACGATATCGTTGGCCATGGGCAGCATCTTCTCGATCGCGGCGATGCCGGCCGCGATCGTCGCGCGCGTGCCGCCTTCGCTCTGCATGACGAGCGCGTGTGTCGTCTTTCCCGTCCGCAAACCCTGAGAATCGAGCAAGTCGCCCACTTGGTTGCGCTCGCAACCAAGCCCCACGATCAGCACGCCGGCGAGATTCGGATGCCGCGCGTAGCCCGCGAGCGTGCGACGTAAAACGTCGAAGTGCTCACTCGGCGATGACATCCCGCAACCACTCGTCTGCGCGAACGCGACCACGCCATCGATGTTCGGATAGGGACGCAGACGCTCGGCGGTAAACCACTCGGCGATTTGGTGTATGACGGTCGATGAACAGTTGACCGAGGCAATGACTCCGACAAAATTGCGCGTCGCGACACGCCCGTCCGGCCGTATGATGCCGGCGAAAGTCGCACGCTGCGCCTCCGGGACGTAATCCACCGGCTTCACGTCGAGTCCGAAACCCGGCTCGCAGTCGAGATGCGTCAGCGCGACGTTGTGCGTATGAACGTGCTCGCCTGCTTCGATATCCCGGGCGGCCACGCCGATCACCGTGTCGTATTTGCGAATCGGCTCGCCGGTGGATAGGCGAACGGCTGCGATTTTGTGGCCAGGCTCGATCTGCGCACGCAGACGCACCGATAGGCCGCCGAGGACTAGCCGTTGCCCGATCGCTAGCCCTTCGCGCGCGATCAGAACGTTGTCGCGTTGAGCGAGTCTCAGCAATGGCCCTTCGAAAACGGTCGTGGTCTGCACCATGTGGGCGGCGTCTCCATCGGGGCTGCGTGGACGAGCGGCACGGCTCGCCGAATTCGCAGAACCTATTCATATCGTGATCTGTTACCGGTATATGTAACCGGTAACACCATGCGATGGTAGTCGGCTTCTGGGATAATTGCCAGCTGATTTTTCGACAGGCCCCATCGATTCCGTGACCAAACCTTCGACCGAAACCGCTGCCGCCACGGCCATCACCGCCCCGCGACGCTCTCGCAAAGGCACCGGCCGCGTCACATTGAGCGATCTGGCCAAGCTCACCGGCGTCACGAAGGTCACGGTTTCTCGAGCACTGAACAATCCCGAGCTCGTTTCGAGCGAAACGCTCGCCCGGATCCGCGAGGCGGTGCGGCAGACGGGCTACACGCCTGACCTGATCGCGGGGTCGCTTGCCTCGAACCGCAGCCGCCTCGTCGTCGCGTTGATTCCGGCAATGGCGGGTGGAGTCTTTCAGGAAACCGTGGCGGCGTTGACCACTGAACTCGATGCGGGCGGCTACCAGCTACTGCTCGGCCAAAGCGGCTACGACGAATCGCGCGAGGAAGCGCTGCTCGATGCAATCATCGGCAGACGTCCCGCGGGCATCGTGCTGACGGGCGTCGTGCACTCCGAAGCCTCGCGCCAAAAATTGCGCGCGTCGGGGATCCCCATCGTGGAGACATGGGACATCACGCGCACGCCGCTCGACATGTTGATCGGCTTCTCACACGAGAAAGTCGGCGAATCGGCGGCACGCTATCTGCGCGAGCGCGGTGCGCTGCGCCCGGCGATCGTCACGCCGGGCGACCGTCGCGCGCAATTGCGCGCCGATGCGTTCATCGGCGCATTCGATGGAAATCGGACGCTCCCTGTGGTATCGGTCGCCTCCCCCGCCTCCCTCGGCGACGGCCGCCGCGCGCTGGCTCGCCTGCTCCAGGAGCATCCGACGATAGACGCGGTATTTTGCGGCGCGGACATCATGGCGCTCGGCGTGCTCATCGAAGCGCGCCACCGAGATATAAGAGTCCCGGAACAACTGAAGGTAATCGGCTATGGAGATCAGACCTTCGCCGCCGACACGGACCCGCCGCTGACGACCATCCGCATCGACGGCACGAGGATCGGGAAGCTCGCCGCATCCATGCTGATCGCTAAGATCGAGGGGCGCGCGCAACGGCAGCGCAAGTTCGACGTGGGCTTCCAGTTGATCGAGCGGGGCTCCTGCTAGCGGCGGCTCCGTTACGGTTCAGCGCTACTCGACCCCTTCTCCGATCCCTTCGACGAAATTTCTCCGCACCTGTTGCAAGAGTCGGATCAACGTTTCTCGTTCCGTGGGCGATATGCCTCGGAAACCTTCCTCTGCCACCTCGTCCCCGACTTCCAGCACGCGGGGAAAGATGTTCCGCGCTTTGCGAGTGAGCCGAATCGTGAATGCGCGCCGATCGTCGTCACTCGCCACGCGTTCGATCCATCCGAAGCTTTCCATTCGGTCGAGCAACCGAGTCAACGAGATCGGCGTGATCTCGAGCAGCTCGGCGAGCCGCGCCTGATTCATCTCGCCCTTCCATGACAGATACGCGAGCACGCGGCTCTGCGCGCGCGTCAGCCCGAGCCGCTTCGCTCGCTTGTCGTAAAGGCGCCCGCACAGGCGCCCGACATCGGTAACCAGGAAGCCCAATCGGCTTTCGTAGCTTTTGTCCATGCGCGGATTATAGGGGAACGGATCGAACGAGCTCGGCGCTTCTACCGTTTCGGACGCCCATAAGCTCAGATATAATAAGCGTGCTTATCAAATCGATGACCATCGCCGATACCGCGCAGGCGAGCCCCCAAGCGAGCTGCTTTCGAGCCCCCGAAGGGACAGCGTTCAGCCACAGGCCATTGCACAGGAGACTTCGTTGGCAGCGTCGTTTGCCCCGACCAAAGCAGATCGTCCACTGAATCGGCCCATGCTGACGGTCTCGATCATGCTCGCGACGCTGATGCAGACGCTCGACAGCACGATCGCAAACGTTGCGCTGCCTCATATGCAGGGGAGTCTTTCGGCCTCGCAGGACGAAATTACCTGGGTCTTGACCTCATACATCGTTGCCGCCGCTATCGCCACGCCGCTCACGGGCTGGCTGTCGGACCGCCTGAGCGTGAAACGGCTGCTGACGATCTCGGTCGCGGGCTTTACGATCGCATCGGTGTTCTGCGGCTTGTCCGAAACACTCACGCAAATCGTATGTTCGCGACTGCTGCAGGGCGTCTTCGGGGCCGCGCTCGTGCCGCTTTCGCAATCGATCCTGCTCGACGTCAATCCGCGCGAGAAACAAGGGCAGGCCATGGCGATCTGGGGAATGGGTGTGATGGTCGGCCCCATTCTCGGCCCGACGCTCGGCGGGTGGCTGACGGAAAGCTACTCGTGGCGTTGGGTCTTCTTCATCAACTTGCCGATCGGCATCATGGCGCTGGCCGGCGTGGCGGCTTTCTTGCCCGCAAGAGCGCCGCGGCGCGGAGTAACGTTCGACGCGTTCGGCTTCGCTACGCTCGCGCTCGCCATCGGCGCGCTGCAGGCGATGCTCGACCGCGGCGAGCAGCTCGACTGGTTCGGATCCAAGGAAATCGTCGCGGAGGCATTGATCGCATCGATCAGCTTCGCGTTTTTCGTCGCGCATACCGCAACCGCGGGCAAGGTCTCATTCTTCAAGCGTGAGCTGCTGCGCGATCCGAATTTTGCCGTCGGCACGTTCTTCATTTTTATAGTCGGTGCAGTCTTGTATGCGACTCGCGCGCTGGTTCCACCCATGCTGCAGAATCTGATGAGCTATCCCGTCGCCGCGGCTGGGCTAGTCACGGCGCCGAGCGGTGCCGGCACGATGCTCGCCATGCTGATTGCCGGCAGGCTGCTCAAGCGGATCGATTCGAGACTGATGTTGCTCGCGGGCATGCTGATCTCGGCATTCGCCTTGTGGCAGATGATGCATTACACCGTTGTGCTCTCGGAGTCGGACATCGTTTGGCCCGGCGTCGTGCAGGGCTTCGGGCTGGGCCTCGTGTTCGTGCCGCTCAGCACGCTCACGTTCTCGACGCTGATGCCAGAGTTGCGCGCCGACGGCACGGCCACCTATAGCTTGATGCGCAATATCGGCAGCAGTATCGGCATTTCGATCGTTCAGACACTGATGACCCGTTACACGCAGGTCTCGCATGCGGACCTCGCGGCAAACATCACCGCGTTCAACCCGGCCGTGCAGCCGCTACTCGCATCGGGCTCGAGAGTCGGCATCGCCATGCTCGACCGCGGAATTACGCAGCAGGCTGCGATGATCGCCTACCTCGACGATTTCAAGCTGATGTTCATTGCCACGCTCGTCGCGGTTCCGCTGCTGATTCTGATTCGCAAGCCGGGTTCGCACGCGGCGGACGTCGGTTCGCATGCGGCAATCGATTGACGAACTGCCGTGGCCTGGCAACGCGGAAGCGCCGGCGAAATGGCCGGCGCTTCCCATCGGACGTCGCTAGTCGCCGCCGCTCATCGATCGATCATCGGCTCTGCAGCCGGATATCGCGCGACGATGCACCCACATATACAGCGCTGCCGGGCACGTACTTCCATCCGTTGCTCGCCGTATCCCAGACGCTTTGCATCCGCTGCGGGATCGTGACGCGGACCTCCCTGGCTTCGCCCGGTTGCAGATAAACCTTCTGCCAGCCGACGAGCCGCTTCGGCGGTTCGCCGCTGTAGTCGATGCCGAGATAGACCTGCGGCACTTCGGCGCCGGCGACACGGCCATCGTTTCTGACCGTGAAGCTTGCGGTCAACATGTGCCCTGGCCCGGACCGGACAGAAAGGTTCGAGTAGCTGAAGTGCGTGTACGACAAGCCATAACCGAACTCGAACAGCGGCGCGATGTTCTTCGCGTCATACCAGCGGTAGCCCATATCGAGCTTTTCGGAGTAGATCGGATCGGTCGCGAACGTGCCGTCGACGCCCCAGGTCGGCGTATCCTGATCGCGCGCGGGGAACGTGACCGGCAATTTGCCCGACGGGTCGACGTTGCCGAACAGCACGTTCGCGATGGCGCGCCCCCCGCCCTCGCCCGGATACCAGGCCTCGACGATTGCCGAGACCTTGTCCTTCCAAGGCATCAATACGGGATTGCCGCTTTCGACGATGACGATCGTATGCGGGTTGGCGTTTGCAACGGCTTCGACCAACTGGTCCTGATTCGTCGGGTTCGCGAGACCGAGGCTCGACAAGTCCCCGAAGTCCTCGCCCGCCGGTTGTGCCACGACGACGATCGCGACGTCGGACTGGCCCGCGAGCGCCGCAGCCTGTGCGATCTCCTGAGACGTATAGGCTCTGAACGGCGACTGCTGATCGCTATTGCCCGCGAAGCTCACCTGCGCCGCCGGCGCCAACGCCTGGATCGCTTTTACGATCGGCACGTCGAGCTTGAGCCAAGGGTTCGTCCACCAGTTGCACCCGGTTGACGAACCGAAAGTTAGGCCACCGCATCCGGCGAACGAGCCTGTCACCGGGTCCCGCGTGTTGCCGGAGCCTCCGCCGGTCAGCACGGCGGCATCGGCATGGCCGCCGATCACAGCAATGCGCGAGAGCCCCGATGCGACGAGCGGCAATTGGCCGTTGTCGTTCTTGAGGAGTACGATCGATTGCTCCTCGGCGGCCTGAGCAAACGCGTTGGCCTTCGAAAAGTCGATCGGCGTGCCGCCCGTGGGCGGATCGTCGAGCACGCCCGTGCGGATCATCACGTAGAGCTTGCGCCGCACCATGTCGTCGAGCCGGGCTTGGGAAATGGCGTGACTATCGAGCGCCTCTTTGACGAGGGCAGGCGTCAGATAGACGGTCGGGCCAACGTCCTCTTCCTCGTCGAGGCCTGCGTTGATGGCGTTCGCGGTGCTATGCGTCGCTCCCCAGTCGGACTGTACCTGCCCCTGGAAGCCCCACTCGTGCTTGAGAATGTCGCTGAGCACATGCGAGTTCTCGCACGAGTACGTGCCGTTGACGCGGTTGTAGCTGCACATGACGCTGCCGGGCCGAGCCACCCTCGCGGCGATTTCGAACGGCAGCAGATAAAGCTCTCGCAGCGTCCGCTCGTCGATCTGGCTGTTGCCGCCCATGCGCCCCGTTTCCTGTTCGTTGCCGACGTAGTGCTTGATCGTCGCGATGACCTTGTGGTCTTGCGTGCCGAACGTACGCGCCGTCAACATCTCGCCGGCCAGCACCGGGTCTTCGCCGAGGTATTCGAAGAGTCGGCCGCCGCGCGGCTCGCGCGCGAGGTTGGTGCCGCCGCCCAATCCCATCGCAAACCCCTGCGCCCGCAATTCGTCGGCGATCACGGCACCGAACCGATAAGCGAGCGGCCGGTCCCAGCTTGCCGCCAGTGCGATCGTGGCCGGAAACGTCGTGCTCGGCTGCGTGGTGCTGCCCGAGCCCGTTGCCGAATCGACCATGTCGAGGTCGGGAATGCCAAGACGCGGTACGCCCTGGATGTAGCCTGCCCCACCGCCTGGCACCTGACTCATTTCGTACTCCGAATGAATCATCTGGAGCTTCTCGTCGAGCGTCATCTGCTCGAGCAGTTTCTCCGCGCGCCGATGAGCGGCGAAATCGGCACCCGGCGACGCCGGCGAACGAGCGGAGGGAAGTCCTGCATTGTCGCTGTCGCCCGCATGGGCATTAGCGAAGACAGCCGCCAACAGCAACGCCATTGGCCAACGATTGACCTGCATGTGTCTCTCCATGTGCGTTGATCTGATTTACGGACAGCACCGGATTTCGCTGGCAACGGATCGACCGCCTCGGACGCCAGGCAGGCACCGGCAACCTTGATGCAGGGAATCGCAACCTCGCTCGCGCCACTTCGACGATCAATCGGCGCATCGAGCGATGTAGCCAAATTTCATATTGTCGTATCTTATGCAGGTAATCGAACTACATGATCGGTGTTTACCCGTAAGGAACGGTAAGACGTTCAAAAAGGCGCCGCGCCCCGCAAAGCCCATGCCTGGCGCGGGTTTCCGGACGGTTACGAATGCTAGCCGCTCGACCGTACCGACATTTATCCGAACAACCGTACCGGTACCGTACCGGACGCGCTAGGTAGACTCCAATGAAACCCGCTTATCGATAAGGACCGGCCGTCGATGTCTCCCTCTCTCTATGCAACTCTGCCGGCAGCGATGACGTTCGCGCTCGTGATGTCGATCACGCCCGGTCCGAACAATACGATGCTGTTGGCTTCCGGCGTGAATTTCGGGTTTCGCCGGACGTTGCCCCACATGGCCGGAATCACGTTCGGCTGCACGGTGATGATGGTGTCGATCGGGTTGGGACTCGGGCAACTGTTCGAGCGTGTCCCGAGCCTATATGCCGCGCTCGAGGGTGCGAGCGTGGCGTACCTGCTCTATCTCGCGTGGAAGATCGCGACGTCGCGATCGCTGTCGGTATCGAACGCCAATCGGCGGCCGATGACTTTCCTGCAAGCGGCGGCGTTCCAATGGGTGAATCCGAAGGCATGGATGATGGCCGTCACGGGCGTGACGACGTTTCGGCTCGACCACGGTCTGTTGATGAACGCAGTCTCGCTGGCCGTTGCGTTCGCGATCGTGAACTTGCCGAGCGTTTCGGTCTGGGCCGCGTTCGGCGTGGCCGTCCGGCGCCTGTTGTCGAGCGCGGCGGTTTTGCGCGCATTCAACTGGACGATGGCGGCGTTGTTGGTGGCTTCGATCGTGCCCACGGTCACACATGGGTTGCAGTTGCCGTGATGCGAAGCGCGCCGATCGGCAACGACTCGGACACGTCCGCATGCAACACAGTTTTGTCGAAACGCAACGCCGCGCCGCTGACGCACCGGCGCGATCGCGTCAATACGAATTAACCACACAACACATAGTCGCACAGCCATTCGCTCGGACAATCGGGCGGGGATACCGCGCAATTAGCCAATGTTTGCGAACAATCGGACAAATCCGGCCATTCCACACGCCATTATTGCGGATTCGAAAATTGTGTTTGTCGAGATATGGCGATGGTTCTCGCCGCTGCTGGCGAATACATTAAGGGGGCTCGTTTCAAGGAACAGAAATGAGGACCAAAAAATTTTCCGCTCCCGATCTTAGTCGCGTCCAGATCCAGATTCTCGAACAGTCTGAAAACACGCTCGTCATTCGCTGGGTGGAACCCGGCCGTTGCCATTACGGTGAGCAGCGGTGGCGTCGCCGCTCGGCCAATTCATCCGGGACGTGCATCGTCTCACGCCGAGCGATCCGGCGCGGAGACGCGGTGTTTCGGCCCGCTGAACGCCCCGCGCCGGCCAACGCCGCGGCCATGATTTCCGTCGAGGCATTCGAAGGGTTGCCGAAGAAGTGAGCGCGATGCTCCTTCGACACCGCCGCCAGTCGCCCTCGTCCACGCCTGACGCTTTCGATTCGTTGACGGGATCCGACATCGCTTTCGACCACCGTAACGCGCCGTAAAACGATCCAAATCGCTCGCGCCAAATCGTAATTGGGCCTTAAGGTTGCTGCTCTATTCTCCATTGATCGCTGCTCATTGCCGTGAGCAGTCGCTTCAGCGACCTGGAGGTACGACCATGAAATTAGTCATTCGAACCGGCATCGTTTGCGCAGCGTTATTGGGCCCCGCCGTCACATTCGCGCAGCAGCAATCGAATGCACCTCTCACCCGTGCACAAGTGCGCGAAGACTTGCAGCGCGTCGAACAGGCTGGCTACAACCCCGCTGCGGGCGAAGACCCGCAATACCCGTCGGACATTCAAGCAGCCGAATCTCGCTCCGGGCAGACGACCGGAATCGGTGGTGCGACACCTGGCACGACGCAGTCTGGCAATCAAGCCATGCCGATGCCAACGGAAAAACCGGCCAGGCCCACGGCCCAATGGCCGCAACCGTTGGGCGGAAACTAACGCCTGACTGAACGAACGGTTCTTCGAAGCGGCGAGACCTGCGAGCCGAAAAGGCTCGCCGCTTCCGGATGCAGCGACGAACGCAACTCGGCGCTCGGCGACTTTCACCGCATATCGCTCTTAGCCGCTCGTATCGCTCCCTGATTGCCTGCCGTTTCGATTACGGCTGTCTTCAAGTGACGCGGTCCATGCTAGGCCGCGCGGCGGCAAAGAGGTGAAACGGTAATGTGGATGATGTAACCGCACGTAACGCCGACGCCCTGCCCTAACAACCAATAACAAAACGTAATGGCCTTTCGAGCGGTCCGCGTTATGCTGGTCCCCCACGTGCAACGACAGACGAGACGACTCGCCGCAAGCCCCGCACCGGCTGCAGTGCTTGTGCTCGAGCGCCTGCACCCCATGCGACCGATCAGAATCAGGACTGCAGCGCAGTCCTGCGACGGAACCCCGAATATGAAACTTGATTCCGCGACCTTCCGACAACTGCGCCGCCTCGCACCGATTCTCGAAGACGTGCTCAACGCGAAGGAGGTCGAGCACGCCGATCAGGCCGTGAATCTCGAGGCGCTTGCAACGCTCTGCTCGGAGCTCTTCGATGCTTATCGCTGTCTGCATCCGCAAGAGATCGAGCGAGCGCAACTTGAATCGCCTTAGCGACGCTCAGTTCGAGGATTCCGAAGCAATGCGCTTCGTGCCGTCATGCGCGACATGCTGGATGACGACGATGATCGCCATCGCGGCCAGAATGGCGAGCGAGGCGGAGATGCGATCGAGCGAAAGCCCGCCCTCTGCATGCGGCTTCGTCAACGTGTCGCCCAACGTCGCGCCGAGCGGTCGTGTCAGCACGTACGCTGCCCAGAAGAGCACGGCGATCGGGATGCGCTTCGTGAACCGCCATGCCAGCGCAACGATCACGAGCAGCCCCGCGAACACGAGCGCGCCGCGCTCGAAACCGAGCCCGAGGCTCGTTGCCGTAAAGTCGCCGAGCGCGGTACCGAGCGTATTCGAGACCAGGATCGTGACCCAATAGAACACTTCGTCGCGCGGGCGAATGATGCGCTGGTATTCGATCCGGCCGGCCGTGACGCGCCACAAGACGAGAACCGCCAGCACCGCCAGGAACAGAATCGCCGACGAGAGAACGTAGCCGAAACCGGCTGTCCGATCGAGGAAGTCGGACGTCGTGGTGCCGACCGTCGTCGTGGCGATGACGACTGCCCAATAGATGGCCGGATGGAATTGCTTCGCGCGAACTTGCAAAGTCAGCGTAACGACGAAAAACACCAGAAAAACGAGGGTCGCGGTCGCATAGCCCAGCTTGAGCGTCATGGACAATGCATCGCCACCGGTCTCACCGACGGTCGTGGCGAGGATCTTGACGAGCCAGAATACGGCGGTGACCTGAGGGACCTTGGTCGCCCATTCCGTTGCTGCTGCTTCCTGAGCAGCTATCGATGTCTGTTCGGCCATTAGGTTCTCCTTTGGAAGTAGCAGTTAGACAGCAAAGCCGCAATTATTTTGCCGAATCGACATTAAGGCTTCCTTATTCGCTCCCATATAAAAAGGGAGATGCGCCCCATTTTGGTGCGCATCTCCCACGGACCTGCCGGCTCATCGCCCGCCGGGCGACGACTACTTGGCGTCGGCCAGCCAGCCGTTGACCTCGTCGCCATGCGCGGCGATCCACTTGCTCGCCGCCTCATCGGGCTTCGCTCCGTTCTCGGTCGCGAGCATCACGCTCTCGATCTGCCCGGGCTGCCACTGAAATTTCTTGAGGAACGCCACGACCGCGGGCGCCTTCTTTTCGAGCTCGGGGTTGATCACGTTGTCGACGTGCTCCGATTCGCCGTAAATCTTCTTGGGATCCTCGAGGAATTTGAGCTTCCATTTGGCGAGCATCCAGTGCGGCGCCCATCCGGTTACGACGACGGGCTTGTTCGCGTGCATGTCGCGCGCGAGCTCGGCCGTCATCGCGCTGCCCGAGCTCGGCATGAGCTGGTAGTCGAGCTTGTAGGCCTTGATCGCATCGGCCGTCTTCATCATGACGCCGGCGCCCGCATCGATGCCGACGATACGCCCGCCGAACTCGTCCTTTTCCGACTCGAGATCGGCAATCGTCGTCGCCTTGACGTTGGCGGGCACCACGAGGCCGATCTTCGCATTCAAGAAGTTGGCGCCGAGATCGACGACCTTGTCCTTGTATTGGGCCATGTAAGCGCCGTGCGTGGCGGGCAGCCACGCCGAAAGCGTCGCATCGAGATCGCCGCGTGCAACACCGCCCCACATCACGCCCGCCGCAACGGGGACGAGTTTGACCGGGTAGCCCAGACGCTTTTCGATGATCTGGCCGGCAACATTGGACGTAGCCACGCTGTCGTCCCAGCCCTCGACGTAGCCGATCTTGATGGTCGGTTTCGTATCCGCCGCTACGGGCAGTGCGCTCACGAGCGCCGCACCGGCGGCAACGGTGAGCATCAGTCTCTGCAACAGTTTCATGATCAGGTCTCCTAACGATACTGGAGTGTCTACATTGAGCGGCCAATAATTTGGAAAGAGTTCGCTTTGCGACACGCGCTTGCCTGTAAACGACTCGTGCGATGCGCGCAAAGGAAAGCTATATGGCCGTGCGGGCTTTGCTGGGTGGAACGTTGTTGCTACTTCTCGATCACGAGGTCACTGAGCGGCTTACTGCAGCAAAGCAGCACCATGCCTTGGTCGATCTCACGCTGCCGGATGCCGCCGTTGTGCTTCATGTCGACCTGGCCCGAAACGAGCTTCACCTTGCACGTGCCGCACATGCCCTGCGTGCAAGAAGCCGGCAGACGCAAGCCGGCTTGCCGCGCCGCATCGAGCACGTGCTGGTCGGCCGCGCATTCGATGTCGCGCCGGCTCTTGGCGAACGAGATGGCATAGCGCTCGGCCGACGTCGTCGCGGCGATCGGCTCGTCCGGTCGCGTCGGCGATGGCTGCGACTGCGAGGTTGCCTCTCCCGGCACCGCCACCGACACCGGCACGGGCTCGGGCGGGGCACCGAACGTGAAGCTCTCCTCGTGGTAGTGCGCGCTGTCGAACCCCGCTTCGGCCAACATATCGCGCACGGCCTTCATGTACGGCGCGGGCCCGCAGGTGAACACCTCGCGCTCCATGAAATCGGGCGCGATGAGCCTCAGCAGCGCAAGGTTCAGGAAGCCGGTGACGCCATGCCAGTTCGTTCTCTGTCCGATGCGCTCACAGACGAACGACGTGCGAAACCGTTGCTGGTTCGCGGCGATCAGGTCCAGCTCGCGCGCGAAGATGATGTCGTCCGGCGTTCTCGCACTATGGACGAAGACGATGTCGCGGTCCTCGCCGAGCTCATGAGACGCACGGCTCATCGACATCAACGGCGTGATACCCGAGCCCGCGGAGAGGAACAAGTATTTGCCGGCGGGACGCCGCGCACAGGTGAACTCGCCCGCGGGCCCGAGCACGCGAACCGTATCGCCCGCGCGCAGCGTGTCATGCAGCCAGTTCGATACTTTGCCGCCCGGCACGCGCTTGACCGTGATCGAAATCGTGTGCGGGCGCGTCGGCGCCGACGAGATCGTATAGCAGCGGTTGATCGTCTCGCCGTCGATCTCGAGTTCGAGCGTGATGAACTGCCCCGGCTCGAACGCAAACGAACGCCCTTCGCGCGACATGAAGAAAAAGCTCTTCACATCGTGCGTTTCCTGCCGGATCTGGCAGCAGACGAGCGTCTCCTCGGCGTCGCTCGTCCAGCGTTCGCCGAGCCGGCTCCAGAACGCGGGCCGCGTGAGTCGGCTCTCGCCTGGCTCGAAAGTTTGCGCGTCTCGCATCATCGAAATTACCTCTTGGTTGCCGTTGCTGTTGCCGTTGCCGTTGTCCGTCAAGCGCCGATATGAGCGCCGAGCCGCCTGATGTACCAATCGCAGAATTTTTCGACGAGTCCTTCCGTATAGGGCGAGTAGGGTCCCGGTTCATAGGCGCTGCTCCCCGCGCCGCGCTGCGAGAACTCGACGAGGGTACGGTCCTGATCGTTCGTCGCATTCCAGACGGCGGTCAGGTTTTTCACGTCGTAGTCGACGCCTTCGACGGCATCCTTGTGCACGAGCCACTTCGTGCGAACGAGCGTCTTGCCGGCCGACAGCGGGATCACGGAAAACGCCACGATGTGGTCGCTCATGAAGTGATTCCACGAATTGGGCTGCGTCCAGAACGAGAGTCCGCCGAGGTCCGCGCGCTTGAACTCGCCGAGCAGCTTTTTCGAGGCCACCTTCCCGTCGAGCGTCTGCGATTCACCGCAGCGATCGAGCGGCAGCCGCTGGGTTCGGAAGCCCGTCACGTCCGACAGGCGGTCAAGCTCGACGGACGGCAGGCTCATCGCTTCCCACTGGGCGGCGCGTTCGATGCAGGTGCGCTCGAAGGCCGCCATGCCCTCGGCGTTCGACGGCGAAGGCTGGTAGCCGAAGCCATACTCGTAAAGCGAGATCGTCAGCTCGGGATGGTTCGCGACGCAGTGATAGCACTCGCGGTTGTTCTCCATCGTGAGCTTCCAATTGCCCTGTTCGACGATGTCGACTTGCGCCGCGACCTTGCAGTTGGCGAGATCGTGCGGGAGCAGATACGGCTCCATTGCTGCGCGCATCATTTCGAAGTCGGCCGGCGGTTCGTCGGCGAGGCAGATGAAGATGAGTCCGGCGAGATTTTGCAAGTGCACGGGCTTGAGGCTGTGCTTGCAGCGATCGAACTTCTCGCCCATGTGTTCGGCGAACATCAGCGCGCCGTCCAGGTTGTAGGTCCAGCTATGGTACGGGCAGACGATGTTGCCGACGGTGCCCTTCTCCTCGTTGCAAAGGCGCGCCCCGCGATGGCGGCAAACGTTGTGGAACGCGCGAATCCCCATATCGTCATCGCGGACGATGAGCACCGACTCGCCGGCCAATTCGATCGTCACGTAGTCGCCGGGCTCGGGGATGTCCGGCTCGACGGCCACTTGAATCCAGTGCTTGCGGAAAATCGCATCGATGTCGAGCGCAAAGATCTCTTCGCTCAGATAGAAGGGCGCCTCGAGGCTGTAGCCTTCTTTGCGCCGCTCGACAAGTTGGCGAATGTCTGCGGATACGTTCATTTCTGTCCGACCTCGTAACGTCCCAGGTTCAAATTCGAGTGCTCGACGTGCCGGCCATCGGCTCGTCGCATCAGTAGTCGACGAGTCGATGCTCGCGCAAATAGTCGAGAATGACTTGCGCTTTTTCGACCGAAGTTCCTTCAATTACGACGTTTCCGCCACGACTCTCGGTCGTCGTGGCCATCAACATCCGCGCGTGGCCTGTGCGCTTCTCGGCCGCCACCAACTTGATCGGCTTGCGCTGCGCGGGCGCGATGCGCCATTCGGCCGCCTCGGCGTCGCGGCGCGCCGGTGCGCGATCGGGGACGATCGAGCCGCCGGGTATGCGCGCATAGGCATAGCGCGGTTGCGCGCTCGCCTGCGGGTGCACGGCGACGACCGCGGGCAACGCCGCCTCGACACGCCGGCGCACGCCCTTCGGCATGAATTGCGTGACCGCGGCGCGCCCGCGTTCCACCGCGATGTCGAGGGCTGAATCGATCAACGTGTAGCCGAGCTCCGCCGCAAGGCGGTAGGGCAGCATCCCCGAATCGTAGGCGCCTTCGGCGCGTGTGCCCGTGAGAACCAGCGCCGTGCCGCGGAGACGCCTCGCCAGCGCTTCCGCCGCATCGTCGCCTTCGTGACACCGCAGCACTTCGATGCGGCCGGCGCCGAGTGCCAGATAGTCTTGAAGCGCCGGGTCCTCGGCGTCGCCCGCATGGAACACGTCGAGTTCAGTGTCGTGCGCCCGCGCGAGGCGGCGCCCGATTTCGAGCGCGAGCGCGTCATTGCGGCTGTAGCGCGGCGCCGCGCTGACGCGGTGTTTCCCGATCGAGACGAGCACCGCGATTCGTCCTAGTTTCTCCGATCCGCTCATGCCGCGACTCCTTCCGTCATTCTCTTGCCGCCGTGCGCGCGCGCTTCGCTCTCGGTCGCGCTTGCGGCCCGCGCCGAAGCGACGGCTTCGGTCAACGCCGCGATGGTCTCGCGCGCATCGCCGACGATCGTCAGATTCGCGCGCTTGGCGATCGGTGCGCTGGCGTCGAGGTTGACCGCCACGACATGGCGGCAATCCTTGATCCCTTGCAGGTGCTGAACGGCGCCCGAGATCCCGAACGCGATGTAGACGCTGGCGTTGACAGTCTTGCCGGTCGCGCCGACTTGCTTGTCGCGCGTGAAGTGTCCGTTGTCGACCGCCACTCGGCTTGCGCCGATCGCCGCGCCGAGCGTACGCGCCAACGCCTCGAATGCGGCGATGTCGGTCACCCCATTGCCGGCTGAGACGATGAAATCCGCTTCCTCGAGCGCGACATCGGCGGCGTCGAGCTGACTCGTGCCCAAGTCCGCATACCGATCCGGCTCGATTCGTCCCGATGCGCTTTCCTCGATCGCGCCAGGCATGTCGAGCGTTTCCCCCGCTCCCCGGAACGGCAGCCGGGCCGATACGGCATCGGGTGCGAGAAGGATGACGTCGGGCCATGCCCGCGTGCCGTATTGTCTGCCGGCGTCGATGTATATGCCGACATGCTCCGCGTCGATCTCCACGACATGCGTTGCGATGCTCGCGCGGGTCTTCGCCGCGTACCGTCGGCCCAGATCGCCATCGCCGGTTGCGTTGTCGGGCATGAGAATATGCGCCGGCTTCAGTTGCGCCACGCAGCGATGCAGCGCTTCGAACTCGCGGTCGGGCGCAAATGCCGGGCGCCCGAGCGAGCGCAATTCGATCACCTTGTCCGCGCCGAGCTCGGCCGCATCGTCGCTCAACTCGCCGAAGACGACGAGCACGACCTCCGTGCGCGCGTCGGCGACGATCGCCGCCGCCGCGACGGCCTGCCTTGCGTGCTCATCGAGCGCGCCGCGATCGCTATGAGCGGCGACCAGCAAGCAGCGCCCCGGGTTTTCTATCGCGCGGCGTGGTTTGGCCGCCGCGCCGCCATGCGTGCGCGCATGTGTCGGATCGGGCAGCATGCCGTCGACCGTCGCACCGGCGACGAAGTCTTCCCCGAGCGTGATCCGTTTGAGTCCGGAGCGCGCGATCGTGAACGGCCTGCGCGGGTCGATTCGCTTGATCGTATTCATCGCGCTTTACTCCAATGCTGCTGCCACGAGCTCGGCGACATCGAGCACTTCGGGCCTCGGCCCGACCACCCCTTCGAGCATCGCCGTGCAGTTAGGGCAGCCGACCGCGACGACTTCGGCGCCGATCGCACGCGCATCGGCCATGCGAATATCGGGAATCCGTGCCTTGCCCGCGATATCGGTCAACGGCGCACCACCGCCGCCGCCGCAGCAGCGCCCGCGCATGCCATGGCGTTCCATTTCGACGACCTTGATACCGATCGACTTGAGCGCGCGCCGCGGTGCTTCCGTTTCACCGTTGTAGCGACCGAGATAACAGGGGTCGTGATAGGTGATGCGCTTGTCCGCGAGCGCCGCCGACGCTTTCGCGGAGAGCTTGCCCTTCTCGACGAGCTCGGCGATGAGCGATGTGTGGTGCTGGACGGCATAGTGCTTGCCGAGCGCGCGATATTCGTTGCGCAAGCTATGCATCACGTGCGGATCGGCCGTCACGATGCGTTTGAAGCTCAATGTATCGAGCGTCGTGACGAGACGCTTCGCCATGTGCTGGAACGTCGCCTCATCGCCGAGGCGCCGCGCGACGTCGCCCGTGTCCGTCTCGCGCCCGCCGAGCACCGCGTAGTCGACGCCGGCCTCGTTGAGGATCTTGACGAGCGCACGCAGCGTGCGCTGGTAGCGCATATCGAACGCACCCTCACCCGCAACGAGCAGGACCTCGACCGCTTTTCCCGGTTCCGCGACGCGTGCGTTGAGATCGACGGCCCAGTCATAGCGCGCGGCGATGTCATAGCCGCCCGCACTGCCCGTCTCGCGCAGGTTCGCGAGCACTTCGGGCGCTTTGCCGGGCAGGTCCCCTTCCGTCAGCGTCCGATTGCGGCGCATGTCGACGATCGCATCGACGTGCTCGATCAGCATCGGGCACTCCTGCACGCATGCGCGGCAGGTCGTGCACGACCAGAGGGTATCGGACTCGATCAACGCCGAGACGATCGGCAGATCGGGTTTTCCGCCATGCTTGCCGAGCACGATGCCCGGGGTCGGACTGCCGGCGTAGTGGGCGTCGGTGCCGCCGACCATTCCCGTCACCAGGTCCTGTATCAGCTTCTTCGGGTTCAGCGGCTGACCCGCGGCGAACGCCGGGCACGCCGCCTCGCACTTTCCGCATTGCACGCAGGCGTCGAAGCTCAACAGCTGATTCCAGCGGAACGTGGCCGGTGTCGCGACACCGTACTCGCGCGCCTCGAGATCGAGAGGCTTGAGCGCCGTCGGCGGAAACGCCTCGGCATCCCCCGCGCCGAAACGCTCGCGGCGCGGATGGAAGGCCAAATGCATCAGCCCAGCCAGCGCATGCTTCATCGGTCCGCCGCGCGCCGCACCGAACGTCATGGCGAATGCACCCGCCGCGATCAGCAAGGCGATGACGACGGCGAGCACGCCCGAGGTCGCCGCGGCCGGCAACAAGGTCAGCAGCACCAAGCCGACGGCGAACGACCCGAGCAGCCAGGGCAGCGTATTCCAGGGACCGCGCGACAGCCTCGAGGGGATCGCGCTAGCGTCGCGCCTGCGTCGCCAGACGAATACGACGCCCACGAGCATTGCCAGCGCGGCGACGGCAATCAGCCTGTCGAGCCATGGCGAATAGATCGCCAGTCCGTAGTTGACGAACACGAGAACCAGCGCGGCGATCGCACCGCCGGCCGTCGCCACGTGCGTACGAGCGATATAGGGATCGCGCGCCACGACGTGATGGAGGTCGACGAAATATCGCTTGGGGATTCTCAACAAGTCGGTCCAGCCGTACATGCCGGCCGGCGTGGCGCGTCCGAGACGCCAGTACGACGCACGGCGCGCGAGCGCATAAGCGAGGCCGGCCATCGACAGCCAGAGCAACCCCGTGATCATGAACGCCGGGCTCATGATTAAAAGTCCTTGCAAAGACGAAGCGAGTCGTAGATCGCGCCGTGGATGTTATGCATCGATATGCAGTCGCCGACGCGAAAGAGCAGGAAGCGGCCGTCGCCGAGCGTTTCCGCGAGGCACGGCTGCGGTTCCGCCGCGAACAGCTTGTGCACGTCGATCTGACCGCGGTTCACCGATTCCGGCTTGAGCTTCCAGTAGAGGGCGTCGTTCGGCGTCGAGCCGTTTTCGATGACGACCTGATCGACGGCGCGCTCCTCGAGCTCTTCCGTATACTCGTTGCGCAGCACCGCGATCTTCTTGCCGTCTTCCTCGTACACGCGGTCGAGCCAGTAGTTCGGCGTATGGATCACGCCTTGTGCATAAAGGCGCCGATAGAAGATCGGGAACGTCGTGCCGCCGCAGTCGTCCGCCACCTTCACATCCGGCGTCACGATTTCGACCTTCGAGCCGCGACTCGCGAGGTAGTCGGCGACCCCGGCGCCGGCGTGCGTGCTGACGCCGTCATAGACGAGCACGTTCTGCTTCGGTTCGACGCGACCCGCCAGCACGTCCCACGAGCTGACCGCGAGACCGTCGACGACGCCCCATGCGGACACCTGATCGGAAAACGCGCGGCCGCCCGTGGCGAGCACGATGATGTCGGGCTTCTCGGCCATGATCGCCTTCTCGTCGGCTTCGACGCCGAGGCGCCGATCGACGCCGAGGCGCTTCGTCTCCATGTCGAACCAGCGCACGATGCCCGCCATCTGCTCGCGCTGCGGCGCCTTGGAGGCGAGCATGATCTGCCCCCCCACTTCGCTGCCCTTTTCGAACAGCACGACGTCGTGGCCGCGCGAACGTGCGACGCGCGCCGCCTCGAGACCCGCGGGGCCCGCGCCGACCACGACGACCTTCCTCTTCGGCCCACGCGATTTCTCGATCACGTGCGGCATCGTCGCTTCGCGCGACGTCGCGGCGTTCTGCACGCAGAGCACGTCGAGACCGTTGTACTGGCGATCGATGCAGTAGTTGGCGCCGACGCACTGCTTGATTTCGTCTTCGCGGCCATCGCGAATCTTGATGACCATATGCGGATCGGCGATCTGCGCGCGCGTCATGCCGACGAGGTCGATCATGCCGCTCGCGAGCAGCCTCTCGGCCTGCCCTGCGTCGCGGATGCTCTGCGCATGCATCACCGGAATCTTGACGACCGACTTGATGCCCGCCGCCAGATGCACGAACGGCTCGGGAGGCAACGCCATCGGAGGCATGCAGTTCGCGAGCGTATTGTGCGTATCCGCGCCCGAGCCGATAACGCCGAGGTAGTCGATCAGTCCCGTCTCGGACATCGCCTGCGCGATCTCCTTCAACTGGTCGTGATCGAGACCATCCTCATGGAACTCGTCGCCGCACATGCGCAGGCCCACGACGAAGTCTTTTCCGACGGCCTCGCGCACCGCCCTCAGTACCTCGACGCCGAACCGCAGCCGGTTTTGCAGGCTGCCGCCCCACTCGTCCGTGCGGAAGTTCGTGCGCGGACTCCAGAACTGGTCGATCAGATGCTGGTGCGCGGCCGAGATCTCGATACCGTCCATGCCGGCCTGCTGCACGCGCCTGGCCGCGGAAGCGAAGTCGCCGATGATGCGGCGAATCTCTTCCACCTCGATGATCTTCGCATTGCCGCGATGCACGGGCTCGCGCACGCCGGAAGGCGACATCAGGTGCGGCCAGTGCTCGCCGTGGAATGCCGAGCGGCGGCCCATGTGCGTCGCCTGGATCATGATCTTCGCGCCGTGACGATGCATCGCTTCGGCGAGCCGGGACAGCGGATCGACGATCTTGTCGGTCGAGAGGTTCACCGATTTCCACCAGCCCTGCGGACTATCGATGGAGACAGGACTCGAGCCGCCGCACACCGCGAGGCCGACGCCGCCTTTCGCCTTTTCCTCGTAGTAGCGGATATAGCGATCGCCGGGAAGTCCGCCCGGCTCCGCATAGACCTCCGCGTGCGCCGTGCTGACGATACGGTTGCGCAGCGTGAGCGTGTTTAACGTCAGCGGCTTGAACAGATTGGGGTAGCGCATCTCGATCGACCTCTAATGCAATTTCCAGGCGCCGTGTCGTGGCGCTCTACGCGCTTTACAGCTAGCTCCACAGCTATTCGCGCGCTCGACTCAGGCGAGCGGCGAAACCTCGAACACGCAATGTTCGTGGCCCTCGGCCGCGCACTGCGTCTCCTTCGATTGCGAACGTGGCCCACGCGCACCGGCCTCGCTCGTATCGTTGACCCAATCCATGGCGCCCGCGAACCAACCGGCAAACATGTAGCAAAGCTTGCCGCGCTTGTCCGGTTGCGCGAGCACGAACGACGAATGTCGCAATTCGATTCGCGCGTGGGCGCGCGATGGATCGGCCTCGGCGATTCGGAAGAGGCCCCATCCGCGTTGCGACAGGCGCTTAAGGTAGTGCTCGAAGACCGCCATGCCGGCCAGGCCATGCTGCTTTGCTTCCTTGTCGCACCAGTGATAGGCCGATTTGTAGCCGGCCCGGTAGAGGATCTCGGCGTAGGCCTCGCGGCCCAGCGCCTCCTCGACCGCCACGTGGTTGTTCGTGAAGAAATGGCGCGGCACATAAAGCATCGGCAGCGCGTCGGTGGTCCAGACGCCCGTCTCGGGATTGACGTCGATCGGCAGTTGCGGTTGCATGAAGTGGCCTTGGTGAAGTAACGATTCGACAAACGTGCAAGGCGGCCTCAGGCGCCCCATACCTCGCGGAAGACACGCACCCAGTTCTCACCCATGATCTTGCGGATGCGCCCCTCGCTCCAGCCGGCGCGCTCCATCGCGGCGGTCAGGTTCGGAAACTCGCCGATCGTGCGAATGCCTTCCGGATTGACGACCTTGCCGAAGTTGGTCAGGCGGCGATAGCGGCCCTTGTCGTGCGTGAGCCAGTCGAAGAAATCGACGCTGTAGCCTTGCGTGAAGTCGGTGCCGATGCCGACCGCGTCCTCGCCGATCACGTTGACGACGTAGTCGATCGCCTCGATGTAGTCCTCGATCGTCGCGTCGATGCCGCGCTTCAGAAACGGGGCGAACATCGTCACGCCGACGAAGCCGCCCGCATCCGCGATTTCCTTCAACTGAGCGTCGCTCTTGTTGCGCGGGTGCTCCTTGAGCCCGGACGGCAGACAATGCGAATAGCAGACCGGCTTCTTCGAGAACGCGATGGCTTCCGACGACGTATTGCCGCCGACATGCGAGAGGTCGACCATGATCCCGACGCGATTCATCTCGGTGATCACTTCGCGGCCGAAGTCCGAAAGCCCGCCGTCTCGTTCATAGCAGCCGGTCCCGACGAGGTTCTGCGTGTTGTAGCAGAGCTGCACGACCCGCACGCCCATGTCGGCGAACGCCTCGATATAGCCGAGGTTGTCTTCGAACGCGTGCGCGTTCTGAAAGCCGAGGATGATCCCGGTCTTGTTCTCCCGCTTGGCGCGCGCGATGTCGTCGGTCGTACGCACGAGCGTCAGGATTTCGCTGTGCTCGCGAATCTGTTGCTTCATCTGCGCAATGTTGTCGACCGTCTTGGGGAAGCTCTCCCAGACGGACACGGTGCAGTTCGCGGCCGTGATGCCGCCTTTGCGCATGTCCTCGAACACCGACCGATCGAACTTCGAAATGTTGAGACCGTCGATGATGATGCTGTTCTCGTGCAGAGTGGACATCGGTTGCTCCGGTGCTTAGACGCGTGACGTATAGATCGGGAAGCGCTCGCAAAGCGAGAATATTTCTCGCCGCACGCGCTGTTCGGTTTCGGCATGGCCTTCCGGGTGCCGCGTGAGCGCATCGAGCACCTCCAGAATGAGGCGGCCGATCTGGCTGAACTCCGCCACGCCGAATCCGCGCGAAGTCCCGGCCGGCGTGCCGAGGCGAATGCCCGAAGTCACCGTCGGCTTTTCCGTGTCGAATGGAATGCCGTTCTTGTTGCAAGTGATGCCGGCCCGCTCGAGCGCGACTTCCACTTGCGTACCTTTGAGGCCTTTGGGACGCAGATCGACGAGCAGCAGGTGATTGTCGGTCCCGCCCGTGACGAGATCGACGCCGCCCTCGCGCAACACGGCGCCGAGCGCCTGAGCATTTTCGAGCACGCTGTCGATGTATTGCTTGAAACTCGGCTGCAACGCTTCGCCGAACGCGACCGCCTTGCCCGCGATGACATGCATCAGCGGGCCCCCTTGCAGGCCGGGGAACACGGCCGAATTGATCTTTTTCGCGATCTCTTCGTCGTTCGTCAACACGAACCCGCCGCGCGGGCCGCGCAGCGTCTTGTGCGTGGTCGAGGTGACCACATGCGCATGCTCGATCGGATTCGGATGACGGCCCGCGGCGATCACGCCCGCGATGTGGGCCATGTCGACCATCAGCTTCGCGCCGACGCTATCGGCGATGGCGCGAAAGCGGGCGAAATCGAGTACGCGCGGGTAGGCCGAAAAACCGGCGATGATGAGGCTCGGCTTGTGCTCGTGCGCGAGCGCTTCGATCCTGTCGTAGTCGATGCGCAGGGTCTCGCGATCGACACCGTACTGCACGGCGTTGAACCATTTGCCCGACAACGCCGGCTTCGCGCCGTGCGTGAGATGCCCGCCCGCATCGAGCGACATGCCGAGAATCGTCTCGCCGGGCTTCGCGAGCGCGAGCATGACGGCGCCGTTTGCCTGTGCGCCCGAATGAGGCTGCACGTTCGCATAGCCGGCGTTGAAGAGCTTCTTTACGCGCTCGATGGCGAGCGCTTCGACTTCATCGGCGAACTCGCAGCCGCCGTAGTAGCGCTTGCCCGGATAGCCTTCGGCGTATTTGTTGGTCAGCACGGAACCTTGCGCTTCGAGCACGGCGTGCGAGACGATGTTTTCCGAGGCGATCAGCTCGACCTGCGATTGCTGGCGCTCGAGTTCCTTCAGAATGGCGCCGCGTACGGGCGCGTCGCGATCTGCGAGAGTCTGCGTGAAAAACGACTGTGTGTTCGACATGACGTTTCCGTGGTGGAGTCTTGCGCAGCGCCGCGCCAGGCTTGGCTTGACTTGGGGCGCCGCCCGCTTTCGTTGACGACGGCTCTATTCTTGTCGTTCGCCATTGGCGGGGATTGATGAATTCAGACGCGTTCTTTGCCTTTTACGACACGCACGTCCGTTTTGGACAAGTCGCCGGCGCGCACCACGGCGGCGCCGTTCCCGCGCCCGGCTGACGCGCTCCGCGCACGATTGCAGTGCAGCATGCCGCTCCGGCCCTTATGGCGGGTAGGGTTAAGCCGTATGGCATGCTTGTTGCCATGGGTCGGACAATGCAAAAGCCGACTCCCCCACGTCGGCGGCAACACCGAGGATCGAAGGAACGCCCCATGTCAATCGACCGTACCGCGTCGCTCGCGAAGTTCGCGTTCATGGCGCTGCCGAACTTCACGATGATCGCGTTCTCGAACGCGATCGAAGTGCTTAGGATGGCGAACTATCTGAGCGGACAAACGCTTTACCGCTGGTCGGTCGTCAGTCCGGAGGGGGGTCCGGTCACCGCGAGCAACGGGCTGTCGGTCGAGACCATGCCGGTCAGCTCGCTCGAGCAGCCTCCCGATATCGTCTTCGTCTGTGGCGGCATCGACGTGCAGCGTTCGACGACGCCCGCGCACCTTGCCGAACTGCGCCGCTTCGCACGCTCGGGCACCATGCTGGGCAGCCTCTGCACGGGAACCTACGCGCTCGCGCGCGCCGGGTTGCTCGACGGGTACGCATGCGCGATTCATTGGGAAAACATGTCGGCGCTGAAGGAAGAGTTTCCGGGAACGCGGTTCCTGAAGGAGCTCTTCGTCATCGATCGCGATCGCGTCACCTGCACTGGCGGCGTCGCTCCGCTCGACATGATGCTGCATCTGATCGCTCCGCGCGTGGGCACGGCGCGCGTAACGCAGATCGCCGAACAGTTCATCGTCGAGCACGTGCGCGATCCTAAAGCACAGCAGCGGATGCCGCTCGTCGCGCGGCTCGGCTCCGCGAATAAATCGCTCTTCGAAGTGATCTCGCTGATGGAGAGCAACATCGAAGAGCCGCTCTCGCGCGAGGAGCTCGCGCGGCTGGCCAATATGTCTCAGCGCCAATTGCAGCGGCTTTTCCGCGAGCATCTCGGCATGACGCCGACCCACTACTATCTGACGCTACGGTTGCGGCGCGCACGCGAGCTGCTGCTGCAAACCGACATGTCGATCATGCACATAACGATGGCTTGCGGGTTCCAGTCGGCCTGTCATTTCAGCAAGAGCTATCGCGACGCGTTCGGGACCGCGCCGACACGGGAGCGCCGCAAGCAAGTCGCACCGCTCTCGACCAGCGGCGTGACGATCGACAAAGGGCTCGCCTTCCATGCTTGACGCTATCGTGCGTCTCTCGCAACGTACGGCTGCGGCGTAACTTCGCGGCCAGCATGCCGAACGCGACGACGAGCAAGACCCGGAGCAACGCTGCCGGAATGGGTTGTGTGATCATCTCGCTCGTTGCTACATCACGATGAAATAAAAACGGCCGGCTTTTCAGCAAAAGCCTATGCAAGCGTTCGATTCCTAGCTTTCACGATCGAACGAAAATCCCTCGCCCGCCATGCTTCCCGCGCGCTGGGCGCGCTTGCCGGTCGCGAATCAGCATAGCGACACAGCATCCGGGCCAGCGCCCAAGCGCGCCGCCTCCCCCGATTCCGATCTCACGCAGAAAGTCCAGGCACGCCAAATTTCTTACAAACGCTATTGCGAATGATTCGCATTTATATTACTGTTCATCCGTCTTCGGCGAGACGCGCGGAGACCCGCACTCACCGGCATCGATCATCAAGAAGAGGAAATCCATCGTCATGCAGTGGCATCGCAAAGCAAGGGCCGTAGGTTCGTCAGCATCTTCACCGGCGAACTCACCGTCGCCGATTCCATCGCCGCTCTCGGCGGCCGTTCGCCTTCTCTTCGCCGGGGCATTGGCCGCCGGCTTCGCGCAAAGCTACGCGCAGACCGCTATCGAAACCACGGAGGACGGGAGCACAACGAAGAAAGCGCAGACCGAACACGCCTTGCCAGCGGTCGTCGTTCGTGCCCAAGCATCGACGGAATTGCCGCCCGCCTTGCCTGGCGGCCAGATCGCTGAAGGCGGTCGCTTAGGACTGCTTGGCAACAAGAACGTCACGGATACGCCCTTCAGCGTGACGAGCTACACCTCGCAAACGATGGAAGACGAGAACGCCACCACGCTCGCGGAAGTCGTCGGCAAGGATCCTTCGAGCCGCTTTACGGGGCAAATCGGCGGCGTGACAGATTCCTTCTATATCCGCGGCTTTCCGATCAACGAAGGCAACATCAGCGAAATCGCGTTCGACGGCGTCTATGGCGTCTCGCCCAACTACCATCTCTTCACCGAATACCTCGAGCGCGTGGAAATACTCAAGGGGCCGGGCGCGCTCTTGTATGGCATGTCGCCGAACAGCGGCGTCGGTGGCGTGGTCAATGTCGTGCCGAAGCGGCCGCTCAACAAAGACTTGACTCACGTCACGCTCGACTATGCGTCGGACTCGCAGGTCGGCGAATCCATCGACCTGAGCCGCCGATTCGGCAGTGAGAGACAGTTCGGCATTCGCTTCAACGGGCTGCATCGGCAAGGCGATACCGCTCTCGACAATCAGAAGTCGCGAGCGGAAGTCGGTCACTTGGCGCTCGACTATCAAGGTGAACGCTTTCGCGCGTCGCTCGACATGATCGAGCAATACCAGTGGGTCGATGCGCCCACGCGGCCCTTCCTCGTCGCACCCGGGGTCGCCGTGCCGGACGCGCCGGACGGTCGCCGCAACGTCACGCAGCCGTGGGGTTGGTGGAAGGCCAACGAGATGTCGACGCTGCTGCATGCCGAATACGATGTCAACGACGCCTTGACGGTATTCGCCGACGCAGGCGGCGCGAAAACCGATGTTGCACGCTTCTCGGATCAGACGCCAACCATTCTCGACGCACTCGGCAACACGTCGTCGACTCCGTTCAACGCGAAATTCCAAGTCAACCGGTCGACCGCCGATACGGGCCTGCGTGCCCGCCTCGACACCGGACCTGTCAAACATGCCATTGTGTTTGAGGCGAGCGCGTATCAAGACCGCGTCGCGAGCGCGAACAACACGGGCAGCGCGATCCTTTCAAACATCTACTCGCCCGTCGCGAGCGCGGAACCGAACGTGGCCGCGCCGGCACGCGTACCGAAGATATCGTCGTCCACCTTGACCGGCCTCGCGCTCGCCGATACGTTGAGCGCGTTCGGGGAACGCGTTCAATTGACGCTCGGCGTACGGCAACAGCATGTCCAATCGGACAACTTCAACGCGACGACGGGCGCTCGCTCTTCGTCGTATAACGACAGCGCCCTTACGCCGCTCGCCGGCATCGTCGTCAAGCCCTGGCAAAACGTCTCGCTCTACGCGAACTACATCGAAGGGCTCAGCAAGGGCGATATCGCACCTGTTACCGCGTCGAACGCAGGGCAGGTGTTCGCGCCGTACAAAACCCAACAGCAGGAAGTCGGCGTCAAGGCCGAGTTCGGCAACGTTCTCGCAACGCTCGCCGCATTCAGGATCACGAAGCCCAGCGGACAGTTGTTCGGCACCACGTTCGCCGTGGATAGCGAACAGCGCAACCAGGGTATCGAACTGAACGTCTCGGGCGAACCGATCAACGGCGTGCGACTGCTCGGCGGCGTGACCTGGATCGACGCAACGCTCACGAAAACGAACAGTCCCGCGACGGTAGGAAACCGCCCCGTCGGCGTTCCGGGCTGGATGGCCAACGCGGGCGCCGAATGGGATACGCCCTGGATCAGCGGCCTGACGCTGACGAGCGCCGTCAACCTCACAGGGCGCGAGTACGTCGATCAAGCGAATACGCAGTCCGTCCCTGCGTGGACGACGCTCGATTTCGGCGCGCGCTACAAGACGAAGATCTACGGCAAGTCGACCACGTGGCGCGCCGGCGTGCTCAATGCGTTCGATCGCAGATATTGGTCCGGCGTGGCATCGTTCGGCACGCTTTCGCTCGGCGCGCCGAGGACGGTCTTCATGTCCGCGTCGGTGGACTTCTAAGGACGTCCGCGATCATGCGCGCCGCCCACTTCGCGCCGACGGCTTCGAGCATTTCCTCGCGAAGTCTCGTCATCGAAGGCAAGACGCTTCCGCCGCTCATTCATCGCCATGTAGCGCGAATCGTCGACGAATCGCCCGAGCGAATCCGACGGCTCATGCGGCAAGCAGGCTCACCGCTCAACATCGTCTTGCCGGACGTGCTCATGGAAAACGTCGACGCGTTGCGCGCGGTGCTGCGTGAGCACGATCTGCCGTTCGAGATCTTCTACGGTGCCAAGGTCAACAAATCGAATGCGTTGGTGCGAGCCGCCGTGCAATCGGGAATCGGCGTGGATGTATCGAGCATCCACGAGCTCGGAGACGCCCTACGCGCGGGTGTGAACGGCGACAGACTCTGCGCGACCGGCCCCGCCAAAACGCGTGTCTTCCATGCGGCGCTGATCGGCGCCGGGGCGCTCATCGTGATCGATTCACGCGAAGAGTTCGACGACTTGGTCGCGCTCGCGCGTGAAATCGATGCGGATCGCCCCACGCGCATTCTGCTGCGCTACCAGCCTCACGCGCATCGCGCGAGCCGGTTCGGCATGACCGACGACGACACGCTCGACTGCTTGCGGCGCCTTCCGTCATTACGTGAGCGGCTTCGGTTCGAGGGATTTCATTTTCATCTGTCCGGCTATCGATTCGAATCGCGCGTCGACGCCATCGTGGAACTCGTCCCGCTCATCGACGCCGCACGGGCGCTTGGCCTCTCGCCGCGATTGCTCGACATCGGCGGCGGGCTGCCGGTGCGATATGTCGATAGCGCGCTATACAACGCGTTTTTGCGGAACCAGTGCGAAACCGATTATCGAAATTCGCGCGTTCCGTCCTCGTTCTATCCCTATGGCGGCAACGTCGGCGCGACCGAATGGCTCCGACGTCTGCTCGCCTCGCCGTGCGCTCCGGGTCTCTCGGTCGCACGATATCTGAACCGCGAAAGGTTGACCCTGGCACTCGAGCCCGGGCGCTGCCTGGTCGATCAGGCCGCACTTTCCATTTTCCGCATCACGCGCGCCAAATCGCTCGCGAACGGCACGCTCGCCGTCTTCGTGGAAGGCTCCAGCTTCAGCGCCTGCGAAACGTGGTTTGCCTCGGAGTTTCTCGTCGATCCGATCCTCATCGATACCGACGAAAACAACGCCCATGGGCAAGGATGCTGCACGCCGCATGCACCCGTGCGCGCCTACATCGCCGGGCACAGTTGCCTCGACGAAGACGTCATTACGAATCGTCTCATCCATTTTTCTCGGCAACCCAAAGCGGGAGACCTCCTCGTTTATGCCAACACGGCAGGCTATCAGATGGACCTGCTCGAAAACGAGTTTCACCGCCACCCCATACCCCGCCGTGTCGCCGCAACGTTCGACGCCGCGGGCCGCATGGATATCTCAGCTGACGATCGCATGGAGGTTTGGGCATGATCTTGAACAAAGTCACCGATCTGATCGGCAACACCCCGATTCTCAGTCTCTCCGTTCCGGCAAGGCAGGCCAGGCTGCTGCTGAAGGTCGAAAAGAACAATCCGGGCGGAAGCATCAAGGACCGCATGGCGCGCAACATGGTCCTCGCCGCGCTGAAGTCGGGCAGGCTCGCGCCCGGCGGCATCATCGTCGAGTCCTCCTCGGGCAATACGGGCATCGGACTCGCGATCGCCGCCGTGGAGTTCGGGATGCGCTTCATCGCCGTCGTCGACCATCACGCGGCCCCCGACAAGATCGCTGTCATGCGTGCGCTCGGCGCCGAAATCCGCTATGTCGAAGGCGAATATCGCGAGGATGAGGTCGCCGTCGTCGAGCGTCAGAGAATGGCCGCCGAGCTGGCCAGCGAGATACCCGGCGCCGTGTTCATGAATCAGTCGGACAACGCCGCCAATGCGGGCGGGTACGCGGATTTCGTGCGCGAAGCCATCGCGGAAGCGGGGCATATCGACGCCTATGTGGGATGCGTCGGTACCGGCGGGTCGATGACCGGCATCGCGCACGGGCTCAAAGTTCACAACGCGGCGACGAAGACCATCGCCGTGGAGCCCGACGGCTCGATCGTATTCGGCCAGCCTGGGCACGCCTACTATCAGTCGGGCACCGGAACGCCAGCCGGCGATACGGTAGGCCTCGTGCTCGACTACAGCTGCATCGACATGGGCGTGCGGGTTTCCGACGCGCAGGCCTTCGAGACGGCCCGCTACATCGCACGCAAGACGGGATTGCTTGTCGGAGGCTCGACCGGCGGCGTCATCTATAAAGCGCTCGAATTCATCCATAACGGAATCATCGGCGGGAATGTCCTCGTGGCCGTGGCGGACGGCGGCGAAAAGTATCTGCACACCGTCTTCAGCGAAGACTGGCTGCGCGAGCGCGATCTGCTCGATCCGCTCGTCTGGGAACAGCTCGACGAATGGCTCGGCGACGATCGTTCGATCGAAAAGCCGCGCGAAACACCTCGGCTGCATGTCGCATGAGCGCGATCGACGCTGCGAACGTTCGCTTGCCGCCGCTCAATGTCACCGTATGCGGCGGCGGGCGAACCGGTCATCTCGCCGCCGTGCTCCTCAAAGCGCGTCCCGGCGTTCGCGTCTCGTTGCTGACCGGCAACGAAGCGGTCGTCGATCGCCACCTCGACGCCGGGCGCCGCATGACCGCGATCATGCCTGACGGCACGAGGCAAACGGTGAGCCTCGACCTGGTGACCTGCGATGCCGCCGAAGCGCTCGAAAATGCCGACGTCGTCATCGTTACGGTTCCGGCACATGTTCGAGCCGCGCTGCTCGAGCGAATTGCCCGATGCCTGCCGACCGGCAAGACGGTTTTCGTCGGCGCGATTCCAGGATTTTGCGGCTTCGACTGGCTCGCCGAGCAAGTACTAGGCGAGCTTCCGAACGTCGTCATCTGGGGCATGAAGGACGTCGCGCATATCGCCTTCGATCTGAACCCCGGCGTATCGGTTCGGATGGGCGGCGCGAAGCTCACGCTGCATGTCGCAACGCACTCGCGCGAAAGCGCGGCGGCGAGGCAACGGCTGCTCGCACATTTGGCGCGGCTCTACGACGCACGCATCGAGCTGTTGAACGACTATCTGGAGATCACGCTCACGCCGGGCAATCCGATCATGCACAGCTCGGTGATTTACGCACTCATCGGCCCTTATGGACAATGGCATGGGCGGCCGTTCTCGCAACCGGTCCGCTGGTGGAACGATTGCCCCGAACTCGGAGCGTACTTCATCGAGCGCTGCGACGATGAGAATCAACGTTTGAAAAGCGCGCTCGAGCGCACGCTCGGCATCGATCTATCCTCGGTGAAACCGCTCAGGCACGAAATCGTCGAGGCCTATGGCGATCAGATCGCCGATACCGGAACCATGCTGTCGGTCTTGAGAACGAATCGTGCCTACGACGGGGTCTTGGCCCCGCTCGTCCCGGCGCCCGACGATGTCGGCTATCTCATCGACCGCGAAAGCCGTGCGTTTCAGGAAGACGTGGCGTACGGCCTTGCGCTGCTCGTCGAAATGGGAAAGCGCCTGGACGTCCACTTGCCGCATATCGACGAGATCTATCGCTGGAACGTCTCCTACATAGGGGAACTGCGCAACTCCGCGCTCGATTATTTCCCTCGAATCTGGCCGTCTTGATCAGGAGTCCTATGGAACACCTACCCTCGGAATCGGCCGGCGCCAGCGCCTCGGCGGCGCCCGAAAAGCACCAGGCCGTTCGTTTCGCGTCGCGCCGCAACGCGCTGCGGCGCATCGTGCGATGCCTCTTCGCCGAGCGAATCGTCGATAGCGCCGCACTCGTTTTTACTCCCGAAGGAACGAGCGCCTATCTGCCCCTCTGGCAGCGCCACGCCCTTCTCCACTTCTCCGACCTATGGGCGGCGCCGGGCGATACGTTCGTCAACCGCGGGGATATCATTTTGATCGGGGCGAACGGGACGCGCACCGCGGTCGAAAGCCCTGATCAGCTGGTCGACCTGCTGCGGCCGTCCTTCGACTTTCCCGCTGCCGATGACGGCGTGCAGGGACTCGTGCGCGATATCGAGAACAGCATCGACAACGACGTGCTGGCTCGAGTGCATCGCGTGACGTGGGAGGCCGATCTCCGCGCGAAGATGGAGGCGGCGGGCGCGAAGGGATTCATCGAATATTTGCGCCGTCACTATACCGTGCGCGATGCCGCCGTGCTGCTCGATCGATGGGGCTCGCTCGAAGGCCACCCGTACTATCCGACGTGGAAAAGCAAACCGGATCTCGACGCGGAGCAAGTGGCGGCCCTCTCGCCCGAGTTCAACGCTTGCGTCCGTGTGCGCATCGCGGCGTTGCGCACGGACATGGCCTATATGGAACGCATGCTGCGCGTCGGCAGCTATCACGACTGGTTCACCGGCCAATTCCCGCAAGTCTGGGCACGATGGAAAGCCCATCTGAACGAACGCCAACTCGATGAACGCGAGTGGCTTCCGTTGCCGATCCATAGCTGGCATCTCGAACATTTCGTGCGCAAAGAGTTCGCGCCCGAGATCGAGGATGGCTTGCTCATCGTCGATGGACCGGACATCGATACGCTTCCGACGATGTCGTTTCGCACGATGATGCCGAGGCTGCCGGGGCCCGTGCCGTTCATCAAGCTGCCGATCGCACTCTGGCTCACGAGCGAGCAACGCAGCCTGCAGGCGAAGTCGATTCACATGGGCCCGCGCATCAGCACCGTGATCGAGCGCATCCTCGCCGCCGACGATCGCCTCGGCGCAATGCTCGAAATCTTTCCGGAGGAAGTGGCGTTTCACTATAAGCATGCCGTGAAGCAGGAAGACGGTCCGGGACGCTACCTTTCGGTCGCCTATCGCGCGAGCGCAGGCGCCTTCGAGCGGTCCGACGATCTCATACCCGTCACCGTCGCGGCGCTTTCGACGCGCTCGCCAGCCAGCCGTCGTCCACTCGTCACCGAGTTTATCGAGCGCAACGGTCAGCGCGCCACGGCGCACGAAGTCGACGAATACTTTCGTGCATACGCAAGAGCCGTAACCTATCCCGTCATCGGCATCTACCTCCGTTACGGCATCGCGCTCGAAGCGCATCAGCAAAACGCCTCCATCTTGTTCGCCCGCGACGGCACGCCTAGGCGGCTTGCGATGCGTGATTTCGGCGACGGGCGAACCTTCGCGCCGCTGCTCAACGCGCGCGGGTACGAGTTGAAGCCGTACGTTCATCCGGGCATTTTGCCGACCGTCTTCGAGGACGACATCGAGCTCGTGCGCTCATGCGTGCTCCATGCCTGCTTCGTCTGTCATCTTCACGAGCTCGCCTTGCTGCTGACGCAGGAGTATGGTCTCGCATCACGTCGACTATGGGACATTCTGCGTGAAGAGACGGCGCGCACGTTCGATCTCTTCTCGGACGACGTCGATAGCGTACTTTGGGAAACCGAACGTTCCGCCTTTCTCGATCAACCGTGGCCTAGCCGTTCCGTGTTGCGCATGCACCTGCTCACGTATTCGGACTATCGGATCGAGCATAGGTTGTCGAATCCTCTTGTACCGGTGAAACCGGCAAGTGCGAGAGCCGATCGATGACGCGGAATGCGGTGTTGCCAGCGCAAGCGTCGCGCGTTGTACATCTGCTTTTTGCCGTGCAACTCGTCTCCATCAGCGCCATGGAGATGAGCGGCCCGTTCTGGCCCGTCCGTCTGAAAGCACTTGCCACATCGAGCTTCGAGTTCGGGTTCGCGGCAGTCGCGGTGTACGTCGGCCCGATGCTCGGGATGATGCTCATGGGCGCACGCTGGGGGCGCATCGGCGATCGCACCGGCCACAAGCTGATGATGTGTCGTGCGCTGCTTGCGCTGGCACTCACGCAGGCCGCGCTCGCCTATGCGGACAATGTATGGGCCGTCCTCGCGTTGCGCCTCGTGCAGGGCGCATGCGCGGGCTACACGGCACCCGCGCAAGCCTACGGGGTAACGGTAGTCGATGCTTCTCGTCGGACTCGCCTGTTCGCTTATCTGCAAGTATCGACGAACGTCGGATCGATCGTCGGCGCGATCTGCGGCGGCGTGATCCTCGATCATGCGACATTCTTCTGGATCAACATCGTTGCGGCTTTGCTCTGCGCCGCTTGTGCGCTCGCCGTCGTACTCGTCGTGCCTGACATGCGAACGTCGCAGTCGTCATCGACGAACGAGAGGAAAAGCTCGTCGCCCCTTGCCGACCATTCGCCCAAGCTTTGGCGGGCAGGACCGATCGGCGGATTACTGGCGATCATGGGCGTGTTGCTGGCAAGTCGCACGATGACGCAGTCCCCCTTCTCGCTCTATGTCGATTCGGTGTTCCACGTCGGCAACTGGATGACAGGACTCTGCTACGCGCTCATGTCGCTCGGCTTCGCCGTATCGGCATCGCTCTGGGCTCGATACTTCGAAAGAAAGCGGCTTCCCGACGCGTTGCGGAGCATCGTCTATGTCGCCGCGTCGTGTGCCGTTCTGACGCTCGCAGCGGGCGCAACGCACGATGTTCGTGTCTTCGCCGCGATCTACTTCTTATGGGGGGTGCTGCTTGCCGCGACGACGCCTGTGTTGATGTCGTTGATATCGCATGCGGCCGGAAGCCGTGGCCAGGGACATCTGATCGGCGTCGCGCAGAGCGCAACGCAGTTTTCCTCGATCACGGGCATTGCGCTTGGCGGCTGGCTGAGTCAAGCCGTCGGTCTGCGGTACACCTATTTTCTCGTATCGATCGCTTACGCCGTCGCACTCGCCGTGGCAGCCCTCGTGACGAGAGAACACCACCTCGCTGCACGGTCGGCCATTTCCGCTCGGCATTGAACTACTTTCCGGCTCCTCCCTCGCCGCCGCAGATGACCGCGACCGCGGCCTGGGCCGTGGCCCACAGCGACGCGCGGCTGTCACCCGCTCGCGAACGCACCGCCAGGGTATGGAGAATCGCCGAGGCAAGTTTGGCCAGCATGGCAGGGTCCGCACCCGCATCGAGCTCGCCTTGCTCGATCGACCGCTTGAAACGTGCCTCGAACGCGCGGTCGAACTCGCGCAAGCCCTTCGCCAGCAAGCCGCGGACATCGGTATCGTCGACGGCCTCCACAGCGGCCGTTCCGATCAAAAAGCACCCCTTCGAAGGCTGACCGGCCCGAAAGTAGAGCCCGAGGGCGAGGTCGTAGATGTGCAGCAACGCCTGCGGCAGCGGTAAATCGGAGGCTAGCGCCTCGTCCATCGCCTGGCGGTTCGCCTCGATGTAGCGTCTCAGGGTGGCGAGGTAGAGCTCGCGCTTGTCACCGAACGCCCCATACAGGCTCGGACGATTCATTCCCATCGCCGCGCCGAGATCGTCGAGCGTCGTAGCGCTGTAACCCTTCTGCCAGAACGTGTCCCGCGCGCGGGCCAATGCTTTTTCCGGATCATAGGCGCGCGGGCGCCCACGCGATCGCTTCACCTCCGCTTCATCATCTTTTTGTACCATATCGAATAAAATTCTTGACGCTGGGCATTTATGTTCACTATAGTACAAAAAATTCGAACGAGGAGATAAGGCATGGATCTCTATTTTTCGCCGCTGGCCTGCTCGCTTGCGACTCGCATTACGTTTTACGAAGCCGGCGTCGAGGCGCGTTACTTCGAAGTCGGCACGAAGCAAAAGCGTGTGTCCGACGGCACCGACTTTCTGCTGGTCAATCCGCTAGGCCAAGTGCCGGTGCTGCGCACCGACGATGGAGATCTGCTGACGGAAAACGCAGCGATCCTCCCCTATGTCGCCGATCACTTCCCCGCCGCCGGCCTCGCTCCAGTCGGAGGATTTGCGCGGGCACGCCTGCAGCAATGGCTCAGCTTCATTTCGACCGAACTGCACAAGGCGATCTTTGTACCTTTGCTCGACCCCGACGCAAGCACCGAGGTCAAGCGTTACGCTCGCCAGAACGTCGATTCGCGTCTCGGTTTATTGCAGAGGCATTTGTCTTCGAACGAATGGCTCGTCGATTCATTCAGCGTTGCCGATGCCTATCTCGTCGTCGTCCTGAATTGGGCGCGCTACTGCGACATCGACATTGCCGCGTGGCCTGCAGTCGAAGCGTATTACAAGCGGATCGTCGCGCGCCCGGCCGTCGCGCGCGCGTTCAGCGAAGAGAAGGCGCTGTACAGCCGGCAAATCGAGCAATGATCCGAGCGGGCCAAGACCGGCGCGCGCCGGTGCTTCGCTTCCCGCAACTCACACGAGGAAATGAGGCAGAAGGCGGGCGTTGACGCGCTGAGCGCCGCCTATGCGATCCGCTCAGGTCTCGTACTTGAACGACAGGGACACTCGCGCGCGATATTCGACCACCTTGCCGTTGTCGACCTTCATGTCGAGTTTGCAAACCTCGGCGATTCGCAAGTCTCGCAGCGAGTTGGCGGCGGTTTCCACGGCATTTTTCGCCGCATCCTCCCAGGACGTCGGGCTCGTGCCGATAATTTCCGTGACCTTATAGACGCTCGGCTCCGTGCTTGTGGCCATGATCTCTCTCCGGATGAGGTGTGCGATCTTTTACAATCAGCAGGCCGCGTGCCAGGTATCGCCAAGATGAATTCGAGCCACCAGGCATTCTTGCCGTGGCCAGTTTCGTATTCCACTCGATACAGCAAACCGCGCTGGCTGACGATGCCGACAATCTGTCGACTTGCCGTGACGCGAGGCTCGCACATTGGCGCGCCAATGAAAGGCGGTTGTCAGAAACGATTCGCCACTTGCGTTTAACTTACGGTTTTATTAGCCTCGGGCGCTTTGCTACGCTCATCTTCGTATCGGCCGCCAGGAGTGCAAATTTCGTCGGCGACCAAAAGCGCTGTTTATCGAAGCGATGGCGTTAATGGGGGCTGTCATGCGGAGGGAAGATTTTTTGAACGACCAACGGCGTCACATTCGCATTTGCGGCACCGGCGCCGCCGTTCCGGAAAACGTCCTGACGAGCGAAGAAATCGACCGGCGTTTTGGATTGCCTGTCGGCACGGTCTTCGAGCGGTACGGCGTGCGTGCCCGTCGTTACACGAAACATGAAAGCGCCGCCTCGCTCGCCGCGAAGGCGTGCTCGAACGCTCTCGCGCATTCGGGTCTCGAATGGCAGGATATCGATTGCCTCGTCGCGGCATCAGCGACAATGGACCAGGCGCTGCCTTATAACGCCGCCATGATTCTCAACGAGCTAGGCGATAACGCAAGGCATATTGCCGCATTCGATATCGGGGCGAGTTGCCTCTCGTTTCTGGTCGGGCTCGACACGATCAGCTATCTCGTCGACCGTGGGCGCTATCGCAATGTGATGATCGTCTCGGCCGATATCGCGACGTTTTCGCTCGACTGGTCGACGCTCGGCGAATCCGCCATCTTCGGCGACGGCGCGGCAGCCGCTATCGTCCGTAAAGCCTCGCCCGGCGAAGCGTCGCGCATTCTCGCGTCGTGCATCGAAACTCACGCCGAAGGCGCCGGCGATTGCCATATCAAAGCGGGCGGCTCCCGGTATCATCCGGCACGGCCTGGTATCGAATTGATGCCTCTCACGATGTTTCATATGGACGGGCCACGTCTATTTCGGATCGCCTCTCGGGAGTTGCCGCGCCTGGTGTCGCAGTTGCTCGACGGCGCCATGCTCGCGCTCGACGACATCCGTCTCGTCGTTCCGCACCAGGCGAGCCGCCTCGCACTCGATCATCTCGCCAAGCGGTTGCGCATCGACGCATCGCGCACCGTCGACATCCTCGCCGACTTCGGCAATCAAGTAGGCGCCTCACTTCCTTCCGCCCTGCACCACGCGATCGCCACGAACCGGCTCGAGCGCGGAGACGCTTTCATGCTGCTCGGCTCCGGCGCCGGTTTGACGATAGGCGGCATGGTCATGGTGTATTGAACATGCGTGTTCTCGTAACGGGTGGAACGGGGTTCCTCGGACGCCATATCGTGTGGCGACTGAACGCTTCGGGCCACGATGTCGTATTCACCGGACGCGATCGGAACCATGCGTCGGACGTGCTCGCCGCCGTCGAGCAGCCTGATCGCGACATGCATTTCGTCATGCTCGAGCACGGCCGCCCGGAAAGCGCCGCGTCGGTGGCCGAGGCGGCCGCCGGTGCCGATGCAGTCGTACATTGCGCCGCGCTGTCGTCTCCATGGGGTCGGCGCGAAGCGTTCGAGCGCGCCAACATTGCTTCCACGCGCGAGGTAATCGCCGCATGCGAAGCGCGGCGCATATCGCGGCTGCTGCATATCTCCACACCAAGCCTGTACTTCGATTTCCGTGACCGCGCAGGCATCCGGGAAGACGAGCCGCTGCCGCCTCCGGTCAACGAGTACGCGAGGACCAAGGGAATCGCGGAACAACTCGTCGGCCGCGCGAGTATCCGGTCCGTCGTCGTGCTTCGGCCGCGCGCGATCTTCGGCCCCTGGGACGCCACGCTCCTGCCGCGCATCTTCCGCGTCGCCAAGGTATCGCGATTGCCGCTCATGCGCGGCGGCAATGCGCTGATCGACCTCACCTATGTCGACAATGTGGTCGACGCCGTCATGCTTGCGCTCAACGCGGATCTCGAGCGCGTCACGGTCAATATCAGCAACGGCGAACCGATGACGGTGCACACGATGTACTCGAAGCTCGCGCAAGCCTTCGGATTCGAGCTTCGCATGCGCCGTGTTCCTTATCCGCTCGCCGACGCGATAGCCACGCTTCTCGAGCAAGCCGCGCGGCTCCGGCCCGACTGGGAGCCGCCGATCACGCGTTACTCGGCGGGGCTGCTGGCGTTTTCGCAGACGCTCGACCTGACACGTGCGCGAACATTGCTCGGCTATGCGCCGCGCGTCCCGCTCGATGTAGGAATCGCTCGTACGGCCGCATGGTTTGCGGCGCGGCAAAAGGAAGGTCGATGAGTACCAAGATCGGCTTTCGCCTACTCAGGGTCGGGCAGTGCTCGCATCCCGAATGCATCGCGCAGCGAGGCGGACGATTCGCCGCTGTTCCGTTTCCCGCGCTCACAGGCCTGCTGATTCACCCACAGCGTGGCCCGATGCTGTTCGATACCGGTTACAGTAACGCCTTCTTTGCCGCGACCGAGCGGTTTCCGGAGCGTCTATACCGGCTCGTCACGCCGGTTTCACTGAACCCCGACGAGTCGCTCGCGGCACAGCTCGCATGTCACGGCTTCACGCCTGGCGACGTCAAGCATCTGTTCGTCTCACATCTGCACGCGGATCATATTGCGGGAATCGGAGACTATGAGCAGGCGCGGATCTTCGTCATGAGAGCGGAAGTCGAGGCCATGCGCCGGGCGTCGCGCATCGGTGGTTTGCGCCGCGGCTATCTGCGTACGCTGCTTCCCGACCGGTTCGATTCGAAGCTGAGCTACGTCGACGATTGCTCACGGATTCCATTGCCGGACTCGATGCAGCCGTTCAGTCACGGATTCGATCTGCTCGGCGATAGAAGCGTGATCGGCGTATCCTTGCCCGGGCATACCGCGGGTCAGCTGGGGCTACTGTTCGAAACGACCGAAGCCCGCACCGTATTCCTCGTCGCGGACGCCTGCTGGTCGCTCGAAGCGCTCAGGCACGACCGCCCGCCGACCTGGATCGCATCGCAGCTCTTCGCCGACAAGCGCGAATATCTGTCGACGTTCGCCGCGCTCAGGCAAATCCTGGCCAGACAAGAGAACCTCCTGATGGTGCCGTCGCATTGTGAATCCACGTGGAAACGACTGAGCCATGAGCCCCGCTGAATTGGCCCGCATGGCGCAGGCCTTCTTGCGCGCGCGTTATGGTCTGCGATTCAAGCGTCGCGCTTCGCTCGAACATTGGCAACGCCGTCGGCTCGACGCTTTCCTCGCCACAACGCTGAAGCAAGCGGCGTTCTATCGGCAGCTGCAGGTCAGCGACCTTTCATCGTTGCCGATCGTCGACAAGCAAACGATGCTTGCACGCTTCTCGAGCTTCAACACGCGCGGCATCGAGCTCGAGGACGCTCTCGCGGCGGCGCGCGCCGCCGAAACCTCGCAGCCCCCTCCGGCTGGCTTCGATTCGGCGCTCACGGCCGGATTGTCGAGCGGCACCCAGGGGCGCCCCGGCGTCTTCCTCGCGAGCGCCGGCGAACGCGCGACATGGGCCGGGATCCTGCTCGCTCGGACACTCGATCCCGATCTGATGAGGTGCCTCGCGACGCGCGCGGCGCCGTTGCGCGTCGCTCTATTTCTACGTGCGAACAGTGCGCTCTACACAACGCTGACGAGCCGCCGCATCGACTTTCGCTTTTTCGATCTGCAATCGGGCGCGCACGCTCATACGAGCGCGTTGGCGAAATTCGATCCGGACGTGCTGGTCGCCCCCGCCAGCGTTCTCGCGTGGCTCGCGGGAGAATCGATCGACGGTCGCTTGCCGCTCGCGCCACGCAAAATCGTCTCGGTCGCCGAGGTTCTCGAACCCGATGACGAACGGCGCATCGGCGCGGCTTTCCGCAGGCCGGTGCACCAGCTGTACCAATGCATGGAGGGATTTCTCGCCTATACATGCGAGCACGGATCATTGCACCTCAACGAAGAGTTCGTGCACATCGAACCCGAGTGGCTCGACGAAGCGCGAACCCGATTTGTGCCGATCGTCACCGACTTCACGCGACGAACGCAGATGATCGTCCGCTATCGGCTCGGCGACATACTGCGTGTGCGGAGCGAACCGTGCCGATGCGGACGTGTCACGCGTGCGCTGGCCGCCATCGATGGCCGGCTCGACGATGTGCTCTGGTTACCCTCTTGCGCCACGGGGCGGCTGATGCCGCTCTTTCCCGATGCCGTCCGGCATGCGGTCGCGCGTCACGGCGACGGTGTCGTCGACTACACGCTCGCGCAGCATGGCGCGACGCTGCATTTGGCCGTGCAGGGCCAAGATGCCGCATTCGCCTCGGTCCGCGGAGCGATCGACGAATTGATCGCCAGGCAAGGAATGACGCGTCCGGCGTGGCTGCGCGTGCCCCTCGAAGCGCGCGCCAATGCGGCCAAGCGAAGGCGGATCGTTTGCGCCACGAGGCCGTCGGCGGGCAGCTCCGTCACGACGCATTCGACATAGGAACGCCATGACGCGCAACGTTCTGATACTGGGTGGAAGAGCGCCGGTCGCGCTCGATCACGCGCGCCGCTTCGCGCGTCAGGGCTGGACCGTCACGATCGCCGACAGCATTCCCTGCTCGATCAGCGGCGCGTCGCGGGCAGTCGCGGCGACGTTGCGCATCGCGTCGCCCCGTCACGAACCGGCTCGATTCGCGACGGATCTCGCGCACGCCTGTGGCAGGCACGCCATCGATCTGATCGTGCCCACCTGCGAAGAGGTGTTCTTCGTCTCGCGCTACCGGCACCTTCTACCGCGCAACATCCGCGTGCTCGCCGACGATTTCGACAAGTTGCGCCAGATCCACAGCAAGTGGCGTTTCCTTTCGCTTGCGCAAGGGTGCGGCGTCAACGTTCCATGCTCGTCGCTGGTAACGTCGCTCGATGAGGCGCGCGCTTGGGCCGGGACGAGGCCGATCGTACTGAAGCCCGAGTTCTCGCGCTTCGGCGTTCACGTACGGCTCTATCGGAACGGGATTCCCGACGATGCGCCCGAGCTCGGCGAACTTGGCCGATGGGTTGCGC
>JBCNPL010000030.1:0-16796 GCA_039593375.1 Paraburkholderia sp.
GACGGTGAAGGCCGGAAGCCTTGCCCTGCAAGCGGGCGGCAATCTGATACTCGATACGGCTGCGAAAACAGTCAATCAAGTCAGCGCGACCGGCGCCACGCGGACTACGACGACGCTGGCGCCACTAGCGAGCCTCGATGTGGCGGGCGATGCGGCGATCGTGACCGGAGGCAACTTCGAGCAGAACGCCGGCAGTCTTTCGGTGGGCGGCAATCTGGCGATGAGCGTTGGTGGGAACTGGGATCTCGGCGTGCAGCAGACGGGGGAGACCAAGGTGGTGGCTGGTGCGAACGGCGTGTCCGACACGCACGCCGTGAGCGATACCGGCAGCAGTTTTAAGGTCGGAGGCGCCTCTTTGATTGCAGTGAACGGCGATCTCACGGCGACTGGTGCGAGCATCAATCTCGGTGGCGGCGGGACGATCGCGGCGGGTGGCAGCGTGACATTGCAGGCTGCGAAGGCGACGTCGACGTTGGACAGCAATAGCTCAGGCAGTGACCATCACGGCAGCTATGCGGCGGCGCTGCACACGTCCGACGACGCGCTGACTGCGACGACACTGCAAAGCGGCGATAGCTTGAGTATCAGCTCCGGCAAAGACATCAACGTGATCGGAAGCGGCATCGACTTGGCGAAAGGCAATGCGACGCTTGCGGCCGCCGGCGACGTGAACATCGGTGCGGCGACCGAGACGCATGTGTTCGACAGTCAACAGGAGGGTAGCCACGGCGGCTTCCTTAGCAGCACGAGCAAAGCGAGCACGCGGGATACGACGACGACTCTCGCCGACGGCAGCACGATTTCGGCCGATAGCGTGACGATCGCGAGCGGCAAGGACCTGAATGTCACCGGCAGCACGATCGTCGGGACGAACGACGTGTTGCTCAGTGCGGCGCATGACGTGAACATCACGACATCACAGGACACGATGCAGTCGTCGGGGAGTTACGAGGAGCATCACTCGGGTCTGATGGCGGGTGGCGGGATCGCGGTATCGATCGGCAGCAGCAAGCTCGCGCAAACGGACCAGGAATCGAGCGTCACGAACAATGCGAGCACGATCGGATCGCTCGGCGGTAATTTGACCGTGCAGGCTGGCAACAACCTACATGTGACCGGTAGCGATCTGATTGCCGCGAAGAACGTGACGGGGACCGCAGCGAACGTCATAATCGACTCGGCGACAGATACGTCGCATCACGCCACGCAGCAGCAGACGAGCAAAAGCGGGTTGACGATCGGATTATCGGGCTCAGTAGGCGACGCGATCAACAATGCCATCAGTCAAACGGAGGCGGCACGAGATTCCGCGGACGGCAATGGCCGAGCGTCGGCGCTGCATGCGATAGCCGCGGCAGGGGACATCGCATCCGGCATCACGGGCGCGGCGTCACTGCTGAATGGTGCTAGTGGACCCAGCGCGCCGAGTATCGGGATTCAACTGAGCGTCGGGTCCAGCCATAGTTCCAGTCAGTCGTCGGAGGATCAGACGACGCAGCGCGGCTCGTCGGTGCAGGCGGGCGGTGCGGCAACGTTCATCGCGACGGGTGACGGGACCCCCGGCAGCGGCAACGTGACGATCGCGGGCTCGGATGTGAATGCGAGTGACGTGGCCCTTATCGCGAAGAACCAGGTGGATCTCGTCAATACGACGAACACCGATTCGACGCGCAGCTTGAGTTCGTCGTCGAGTGCGAGCATCGGCGTGTCGATCGGTACCAATGGGTTCGGTATCTCTGCTTCCATGCAGAACGCGCATGGCGACGGCAACTCGGACGCCGCGATACAAAACAACACGCATGTCAGCGGCGCGAATAGCGTGACGATCGTCAGCGGTGGCGATACGAACATCGTTGGCGCGGACGTGAGCGGCAATCAAGTGTTGGCGAGCGTCGGCGGTAACCTGAACATCGCGAGCGTGCAGGATACGACGGTGAGTACGGCGCACCAGTCGAGCGCGGGTGGTGGGTTCAGCGTGAGTACGATGGGCGGTGGTGGCGCGAGTTTTAGCGCGCAACACGGCAGTGCCAACGGAAGCTATGCGGGGGTAGCGGAGCAAGCGGGCATTCAGGCGGGCACGGGCGGGTTCGACATCGACGTGAATGGCAACACGAATCTGGTTGGGGCGTATATCGCCGGCGCGGCAGACGCGTCCAAGAACAGCTTGACGACGGGCACGCTGACGTTCAGCGATATCCAGGATCATTCGACGTACAGCGCCAGCAGCAGCGGCTTCAGCGCGGGCGGCTCGTTAGGTGTGAGCAGCAAGTCGGTCGGACCATCGTCGATCAGCGGGGCGGGCGGTGTCACGCCAATGCTGAGCCAGAACGCGAGCGGCAGTTCCAGCGCGACGACGCGAAGCGCGATCAGCCAGGGTAAGATTGACATTACGAACGGAGCGGGCCAGACACAGGATCTCGCCGCCCTTGATCGCGATACATCCGACTTGAACGGCAAGGTCGCGAGCACGCCGAACGTGCAGGCCCTGTTGTCGCAGCAGTCGGACCTGATGAACGCGGCCAGTGCAGCAGGGCAGACGGTGGCCCAAGCGATTGGAACGTACGCGAGCAAAAAGCAAGAGGAAGCGCAGCAGAAGGCCGATGAAGCGAAGGCCGCCGGGCAGATGGATCTTGCGACGCAGTATCAAGCGGAGGCCGATTCGTGGGCAGACGGCGGAACCAACCGCATTGCGCTGCATACGATTGGTGGCGCGATGTTGGCGGGTTTGGGCGGTGGTAATGCGCTGTCGGGTGCGCTTGGCGCAGGAGCGTCGGCGGCGCTGGCGCGCAAGCTGAATGACCTAGCCAAACAGATGGGGCCGAGTGGCAGTGTCGATCAGGTTCTTGGCAACATCGTCGGGAACGTTCTCGCCGGTAGCGTGGGCATGCTCGTGGGCGGCAGCTCAGGGGCGTTTACGGCGTCGAACGCGGACCTTTACAATCGGCAGTTGCATCCGGATGAACGCGCACTGATCAAGAAGCTGGCGCAAGACAAAGCTGAGGCGATTTGTAATGGCGACTCTAGTTGCGTTTCGTCAACGACAACGGCGTGGTCCGATTTACTTGAGCGCGTGGCCGAAGGACAAGTAGACGACACCGCGAACGCCAAGAACATGGCGTACCTCCAGAACGTCTTGCAGACTGCCGCTGTCCCGAATAGCGAAGGCGCGCTTGGCGGTGCAGACGCGTATCTGAAGAACTTGCAGGCCGCGCAGGACATGCTGGCTCCGTACATGGGCAAACCGATTATGGCCAACGGAGCTCCGGTGATGGCGGACGGAGGCGTAGAAACGTACTTCAGCGCCACGCCCGCGCAGCGCGCCGATCAGTACACCAACTACATCCTCGGGACACAGGCTCCGGGACCTGTTTTGCCGGGGATGGACTTGCGCGATCAAAACAGGCTCGATTACCTCGCCACCCCCAATGGTTCGGCACAGCCGGATTACACCTTGGAACAATTGCTGCTCGGCGGCGCGCTGACCAACCGAGTGGCCGACACCATTGGGCGGGCCCTTGGGGCGCTTGATGCGACGCTCGCTGGCGATGTGATTGCATCGCGGGGAGGTAACATTGCGGCCAGCCAGGTTACGAATCAGGGCATGTCGCTTGGGTTGTCATCTGCGGAACGTGCAATGCTTTCTCAGATCGACAACTTACCGAACACGACCTTGCAGGGTGACGCGCGCGAATTTGTCGTGAACAATTACTTCGCGCGTAACGGCTACACGCAGCTAGACGGAAAATGTGGTGTCAATTGCTTCGACGGAGTGTATGTGAAGGGAGACACCGTCTACATCAACGAGGTCAAGCCGCTCAATGCGAACGGGTCGATTAAGCTGAATGGCCCTTCCGGGTCCTTGCCGACGCAGATGACAGATGATTGGGTGAAGGGCGCAATCCAGCGCCTGCGAGACACGGGTGACCCCGCTGCTATGCAAACGGCAGACATCATTGCCGCAGCGCGAAACGACGGGAAGCTCGTAAAATTGGTTACTGGTGTTGACAGTCAGGGAGCAACAGTCGTGAAGTTGGGGCGGTGAAATAATGGCTACGTTGAATCGCGAGCAAAGGCTAACTAACCTTCTTAATGCAGAAGAAAGGGCGTGCCCTGGGCAAATCGAACGGCTCTTGCATCGTCGAAAGACGGTCAGGTTGGGGACCGTTCTGTACGACCTTGCCGGTTATGCGAGAACCAGGGCGCTCCATGCCTACTTCATCGAGCGCGACCTCGAGAAATGTAAGCAGGATTTTTATCTGGCATCGAAGCTCGCTCACGCGAGCGTTGGGCAGGATGGGGGCGCTTCGTTCGAGGTGGGAAGCGACATTCAGATTTCGCTGCTATCTGACTGCGCGGAGATCGTCAAAGCGGTTGCTTGTGTAGAAACACCGGATTTGGTGAGCGACCGTAACAATCCGCTCTATAGCCGTTTCCACGTCTACATGTTGCAAAGGGCTATCCTCGGTGACGACGAAACAGTTCGTGCCATGATCGAAAAAATCGCAAAGCATGGCCGAAAGCCCCTGCGAACGGAATGTGCCGAAGGCCGTGATTTCTTTTCGCTTTTGCTCAAGGGCGATAAGGAAGGGCTGGAAGAGCTAATCCAAGAGAAGCACGCCGCTATTAAAGGAAGCGGCGATGTGGCAGAAGAGTTCATGTCTTACCGCGGTACCTTGGAGGCCAAGCTGTGCTGGTATCGAGGCATTCCCGTGCAGATCGACCATCCTCTGGTTCCAATGGAACTGATGCCCATCCGTCCGCTGGCGCACTACGACAACGTTTACGACTTCCTGGAGCCAGGCTGGGTGCCGCCACCGCAGGGCTTCCGCGGCAAGCTGTCTCGACTATTCGGCAAAAAGTCTTGACCTTTACAATCGGCAGCTTCACTCCGATGAGTGGCAGTGGGCGAAGGACAATGCGAAGGACTTCGCACAGTTTTACGCAGATAAGACCGGGCAGACGATTACGGCCGATTAGGCCCAGCAGATGCTGCTGGCCAACGGATACATTCGAGTTGACGGCGCGGCAGCAAGCGGAGGTCTAGGGTACGACGCGACGGCGGCGCAGTACCTGACACAAAACGCTGGTGCGCTGTTCACGAAGGACCAGTACTACAACAACCCGTTGGCGTTCGGGAACGCGGACGGGTCACCGACGCCGGAGCAACTGGCAATGCCTGGCGGGGTGCCTCATCCGGCAGCAGGGCTCGCTATTGTTGGGGGAGTCACAGGTGGTTTAGCGCTGGGACCTGAAGCCGTAACAGGGATTGCTGCTGCGGTCGAAGCATGCGCGGCTAACCCGGTGCTTTGCGCCAATCAAGCAAGCATTGCTCTCGGGGAGCTTGTAGCGAGCACTGCAATGCCCGCTGGCACCGGTGCCGCTGTCACATTGGCCGCAAAGATCAATAATTTTTATCGTGACGGGGCATCGCCTGACTTGCTGCAGCAGGCCTACAATCAAGCAGCGTTAAGTTCTACGCACAATGCGTCGTCATCGGAGGTTATCCTTGGCAAGTACATCGCGGGCAGCCCCGACTCGTATGAAGCGGTCGCTCAAAGCCGTGGGGCGACCTACTTTTCAATGTCAGACTGGGGCACCGTCCAGAGCCAAATGGGTGCCGATAACATGTGGAACATCAATAAGGCGTTCTTGGAGCAGCAGATGGCGCAAGGGAAGTCCTTTGCATTAACCGTTGACCCGAGACTGGTCCCGCCCAAATCCTATACGGGCCTAGAGTATCAGTTCTTCGTCGACTCCGGGTATCGTGTTACGTCTGGACAAGGAGGGCTCTTCAATGTTATTAAGAAATGACGCCGCGGGTCTCGACGAGGTCGACGGCACTGTTTTCTCTTACTATAAAAAGCATGGAAATCGACATGTCTCAAATTTTCTGCGTAGTGAAAATAGAGAGTGGGGTGTTATTTATACCCATTTTTTGGTGCAAAGAAGCCATGTGATTCGAATTGGACTCCTGAGCGATAGAGGATCGTTTTTATGCAGCCTTGAGTTGGCAATCGGGCCGCAATACTTTGGTCCGTCGGATTTCTGGTCCTACGAAGCGAGCGAGCGTTTCAAGCTGGAAGCCAGCACCGATGCCGTCGTACACAATTTGGCGCTTCTTGATGAGTTCTTTGGATACCCTGACGCGCTGAAGCAAGCGTATGGCTATAAGGCATAGCCGCTTCGGACCTTTTAACGCCCGCTGTATTACAAGTCGGCTGTTATTTACAATCGGCAAGAGCACAAGAAGGATTTCGATAAAGAGTTGGCCGGTTGCGAAAAGGATTCATCTGGGAGCGGTTGCAGCGCAACGCTGCAAATGGTGCAAGGTACGTCGCCAGTAGCCATCGGTTCGACGCCGACCGGATACGCTGTGATGGCCAACGTGAACGGAAGCGGGCAAGCAATGAGCTACGTTATCACCGACTCGTCCGGCAATCAGTTGATTATGCAGCCGCTTGAATACTCGACATTTACCGGCGAAATCGCGCAGCAGCAACAGGAGACGATTAATTCGCCGCAATGGGCATTGGACTTGAATTCAGGGAGTCAGTATATGAGCGCCGGACAGCCGTCAGCCGGCTTGTCGAATTGGATGCATATTCCTCGCGGACTACCGACGTCTCCGACATTTACCGCAGGGCCAAACGGAACCATGTCCTTAGGTATGGGTGTAACAGGAGGGATCGGGGCCTACGTCAACCCAGGGCTTGGAGCGTCGCCGTTTGATATAGGCGTCTATGCCACGGGTGGCCGAGCATACGGATTTGATCCATCGTTGGGAATGTCGTACGGCGTCACATTCGGGCCATCGAGCAATCTTCGAGGCGCCTCCACCAATATCAACGTTGGCGGTTACGCCGCGGGTATCGGTGCCGGTGGGACAATAACACTGGATAGCAATAACGATTTTGGGGGGATCGGTTTTGGTGGAGGGCTGCGTGGTGCTCCTGCTCCAGTGATTGGGGTGACTTTCTCGACCACTACGACAACTACTTGTACGTTTAGCGTCTTTGGTGGTCATGGGTGTCATTAAAGGAATGTCGTAAATGAAGAGTAACAGCGTTTTTTATAATTTTCGAGGGAAACTTTTTGCATTCATTGTGGCCTTCCTGGGAGGGGCACTTTGGGCATTCGTCGGGTTGCCGAGAAAATCTGGCGTTTTGTGTGCACTGATGCACGCGCTTGCGATTGCTGGTTGGGTATCGGCGGTGATGTCGTTAGCCTGGGTAACGATCGGCATGAAAAGGGTGATGTTCGAGAGAAAGTTAAGGGTGAACCAGGCAGCACCATTTATCGATCAATCGAAGGGCTTTGCTTTTCGAAGTGATTTTTTCAATGATGAGGGTTTGGTGGTTAGAAAAAGACTTATTGAAAATGTTGTCATATTTGCGTTAGCTTTTCTTGTCACGCTGGGTTCGGCAGTGGCGATTGATGGATTATGTGTGATGAAATAATGGTAAAATATGGTTTTTCAGTAATCGGGTCGTGCTGGTTAATAAAATTTATAATCGCCGATCAAGCATTATTTAACTGAGTGAGAGAAGTAAACGAAGCGGAAAAATAGAAAACTGGATTTGAATGATATATGAAATCAATCGTTAGATGCGTTCTTTGTTTTATCATGGTGCAAACATTGCTTGGATGCGCGTCCAATCGCTCGAGCGACGTTGGTGAAAAAATGACATGCGAGCAGCATGCGAAAGTTGCAACGTACTTGAATAATTGGGCGGTTAGGAATTTCGACGAAGGTTACGGAAAGAAGGGTGACGTAAACGGGGCTAACGTTCAGCTTTTTCTGGTCGATCAGAAAGCGCCGTCGCCGTATGCTGAACCATTCAATCGTTATGAGCGGAAGGCGATTGAGAACATAAAACTCGCAAAGAGGAAGGGTTGTGACACGCACGATTACCCATTGCCTCCCGTGGATGAATTTAGGCACCAACTTGACGTAGCCAAGCAGGGGAAATGACCGTGGAAGCCTTGCTGGGGCATCTCGCAGTTTATGATCTGGGTGCTATCAACCCAGCAAAAAGACAATGAGGACCGATATGATGAAGCGTTTGTTGTCGGCAGTGCTGCTCGGGGGTCTAGCGGCAGCGAACATAGCTTGTGCAGCCGAACCTCGGTGCGAGTCGCAAACTAACGGGGCCCACCTGAGCAAGCTTTGCGTGAGTCAGGCGCCGTTCCAACACGACTACTACACGCTATGGGTCGACGGCGCCCCCATTTTTACGTTACCGGACGATTACATCGAAAGCGTCACCCTCACGCATCGCATTCCCGATGACGCTGCTATTGAGTTTCCTTTGTCGAAGCAAGGTACGCCGACTGTAACCATTTCTGGCGGATGCATACCCATTTCGGAACAGCGCGAAACGGACGGTAGGCTGGTCGGCGTTGAAGTTGGGCGGTCGTGCTCGTTCACGTGGGGCAGCGTTAACATACTGCGAGAACTGCAAATCCACTTCTGATCTTTACAATCGGCAGTTCCACGCCGACAAGGATCCGAATAGGGACGAAAAGGCGGTGGCCAAGAAACTCGCTGACGAAAGCGACGGCAAGTACACGGAGCAGCAGATTGAAGATCAGATGGCCCTCATGAACCTGACCGTAGATGGAAAGATCTATTACGGTGGCAACCAAGTTGCGTCGGGGGCCAAGCCGCAAGATGGGAGTGACTGGACCTATTACGGTCAGAATCAGAACGGACAAGCAGTTTGGACGCAGAACGTGGCGCCCGGAAATCCCGATTTGCAGAAGTACATCGCGGGCAATACGCAGGGGAGTGGGCTAACGTATCAGCCGACGACGACGGGTTCGAATCCGGGACTGGTGAGGGCGCCGGACTTTGTGAACTTCCAGCTGGATTACTATGTTGGTAGTGTGTGGGGGACTTTCACGCGTGATGGCAATGCGTTTGTCGGTGGAGGCGTTAACATGAACTTGCCTAACCCGACGGGCGTGGGCGCGAACGTATCTGTCGGTTACCTAAATTCGACAACGACTAGTCCTGGACAAGCCAACAACTTTGCCTCCGGATATTCTGGTGGAGCGGTGGCGGGCTATGGTGGGCCTGGGGGCGGCATTATGTATTCCCCCGGCAACGGCACAGCAACCGTATTCGGTCTTGGGGCAGGTGTCTCGGTTGGTGGTAACAAGAATGTGGTATCCGTCGGAGGGGGTTACTCCGTGAATCAAGGTTCGACTGGATTGAAATGGTGAAATATGCCGGGCTTCCCTTTTAACTCACCGTCGTCAAAGGCTGGACTGATTCGTTGGTGGATTTGCTTTGCCGCGATAATGGGGTTTATTGCTTACGTAGTGTTGAAAAACATCTTTCACTGGTAGTCGTTTGCATTCCACATACGACGAGCCCGGCTCTGGCCGGGCTTATCGCTTGTGAAGAGTCGTTAAGCGAACGTGCGGACAAGCCTGCGCAGCGTCACGGCACCGAGCGCGTGTGGATTGCATACGACCGCGACGAGGCGGGCAACGCCGCAGCGGAAAGCCTCGCGACGGAGTTGCACGAAGCGAGCGTTGAGACGTGGCGCGTGCTGTTCCCGAAGGGGATGGATGCGAACGAGTACGCGCGCAAAGTGACGCCGGCGGAAAAGAGCCTTGGGGGTGTTGCTGCAACAGGCCGAATGGATCGGCAGGGGCAAGCGGCCGGCGCCGGCGGCTGTGGTGGATCCGACGCCGATTGAAGAAGTGATGAAGGGAAAACCGCTCTCTCCTTTAGCCGCCACAACTGAGCCGCGCGAACCACCGACGCCTGCGCCAGTTGAGCGGGCTAAAGAGGAGGTGACGGAAGCGACGGAAGCGACGCCGGCACCGCCTTCGACTGCGCAACCGCTTGAAGACGGCGACGTACAAGAGACGGCGTCGGGCGAGTTGGTGTTCACATTCGGCGAGCGGGTGTGGCGCATCCGCGGTTGGCAAAAGAACCTGGGCCCGGAGCAGATGCGCGTGAATGTGCAGGTGCGGCGCACGGGCGTGGACGGGGCGTACCACGTGGATACGCTGGACGTGTATAGCGCGAAGGTGCGAGCGCGATATCTGAAGGCGGCCTCGGTCGAATTGGGCAGCCAGGAAGACACGCTAAAGCGCGACTTGGGGCGGGTGCTGCTCAAGCTCGAGACGATGCAGGACGAGGCAATCCGAGCGACGCTCTCGCCGAAGGAAACGCGGGTCGAGCTCGATGCGCTCGAGCACGCCGCGGCGGTCGAGTGGTTGAAAGCGCCGAACCTGGTCGAGCGGCTAGAAGCGGACATGGCGCGCTGCGGCGTGGTGGGCGAGCGCACGAACCTGCAGGCCGGGTATCTCGCGGCGGTGAGCCGCAAGCTCGACGCGCCGCTGGCGGTGCTGATCCAATCGAGCAGCGCGGCGGGCAAGAGTTCTCTGATGGACGCGGTGCTCGATCTGATGCCCGATGAAGAGCGGATCCAGTACAGCGCGATGACGGGGCAGAGCTTGTCCTACCTGGGCGAGACGGACTTGCAGCACAAGATTCTGGCGATCGCCGAGGAAGAGGGGGTGCGGCAAGCGGCGTATGCCTTGAAGCTGTTGCAGTCCGACGGCGAGCTGACGATTGCGAGCACAGGCAAGGACGAGGCGACGGGCAATCTCGTGACCAAGCAATACCGCGTGAAAGGGCCGGTGATGCTGATGCTCACGACGACGGCGATCGACGTCGACGAGGAATTGCTGAACCGGTGCTTGGTGCTGACGATCAACGAGAGCCGCGAGCAGACACGCGAGATCCACGCGCGCCAGCGGGCCAAGCAAACGCTCGAAGGGCTACTGGCCGAGACGGACCGGCAGCACATCGTCGAGCTGCATCGCAACGCGCAGCGCTTGCTCAAGCCGATGCACGTGGTGAACCCGTACGCGAACGAACTCACGTTCATGGACGACAAGACGCGCACGCGCCGGGACCACATGAAGTACCTGACGCTGATCCGCTCGATTGCGCTCTTGCACCAGTACCAGCGGTCGCATAAGACGGTGACGCACCGGGGCGAGACGCTCACGTACATCGAGGTGACGAAAAGCGATATCGCGCTGGCGAACCGGATTGCGCACGAGGTGCTGGGTCGTACGCTCGATGAGTTGCCGCCACAGACGCGGCGCTTGCTGAAGTTGATTCACGCGATGGTGGTCGAGATCAGCGAGCGCGAGCATGTTAGACGAAACGAGGTGCGCTTCACGCGCCGCGACGTGCGTGACTACACGAGTTGGAGCGACAACCAACTGAAGGTGTATTGCATGCGGTTGGCCGAGCTCGAGTATTTGGTGGTCCACGGTGGCAGCCGCGGGTACTTGCTGCGCTACGAGCTGATGTACGACGGGGCGGCCGAGAGCGAGCCGAGGCTGGCGGGGCTCACTGACCCGAGCGAGTTGGACAACGATGGACGCAAGTTGGACTTGGCCGACAGCAAGTTGGCCCCAATTTGCCCCGAAGTTGGGGCCAAGTTGGACCGAGAAAATGGGCCGCCAAGCCAAGTGGAGCAAGGCGAAGAGCAAAAGGCGGTTGGAGCGGGCGCCAGGACATATAACGGGCAAAGGTCAAGCGCCCCTTCTTTAGCCCGCGTTGTTTAGGACTGCAAAATGAGAAAGCGACTCACGCCGCGCGCGCCGTTGCCGGTGATCGGCCCGCCGGACGATCCGTACAGCTTGTACCACCAGATGCGGCCGTTTCTGGAGTGGATGCGGGTGCGCAATTACAGCGAAGGGACGGTCGAGCACCGCGAGACGCATTTGCGCGCGTTCATCACTTGGTGCGACGAGCGAGGGGTGACCCATCCGCAAGAGGTGACGCGGCCGGTGCTGGAGCGCTATCAACGTTACTTGTTCCTATATCGGAAGCAAAACGGCGAGGCGTTATCGGGACGCAGTCAATATATGCGGCTGGTGCCGGTGAGGGTGTGGTTTCGGTGGCTGGTGCGTAACCACCGCATTCTCTCGAACCCGGCGGCCGACCTCGATATGCCACGTGTGGAAAAACGCCTACCGAAGCACGTGCTCAGTGCCGACGAGGCCGAGCGGATTCTGAACGTACCGGACGTGACGAGCAGCTTGGGCATCCGTGACCGGGCGATCTTGGAGACGTTCTACAGCACGGGGATACGGCGAGCCGAACTCGTGAGCCTGCACGTGCACGACGTTGACCATGAGCGCGGGGCGGTGATGGTGCGCGAGGGCAAGGGCAAGCGCGATCGGCTGATTCCGATCGGTGAGCGGGCGCTGGCGTGGATCCGCAAGTACCTGGATGAAGTGCGGCCACAGATCGCGCTGGGCAACGACGAGGCACGCTGTTCCTGGCGTTGACGGGCGAGGCGATCGGCACGCGCAGCTTGGGGCTCATGGTGTCGGACTACATCAAGCGCTCGGGGGTGAACAAGCGCGGCTCGTGCCACTTGTTCCGGCACACGATGGCGACGCTGATGCTGGAAAACGGGGCGGACGTGCGGTTCGTGCAGGTGATGCTCGGGCATGCGCAACTCACGAGCACGCAGGTCTACATGCAAGTGGCGATCCGGGCATTGAAGGAGATCCACACGGCGACGCACCCGGCGCGGTTGGAGCGAAGGGAGGAAGCCGAGCGGATCGAGCAGGCGCGGCCGAATCGGCTGCTCAAGCGGGTGTATGGACAAAAGGAAGTGGGGGCCATCTCGAAGGGTGGCACGGAATAATTATTGAAGCTACAATAATGCACATCAAAATCGAGTTCGATCCTGCCAAGGATGCCTGCAACAGCCGGAAGCACGGCGTTTCACTGGCTGTGGCAGCCGAGTTGAATTGGAGCGCGGCTCAAGTTGAGGCAGACGATCGCTTCGACTATGAGGAGGACCGGTTCATTGGCTATGCGCCGCTGGGTGACCGGGTGTATTGCGTGGCGTTCACGTATCGAGGCGATGCCATCAGGATCATTAGCTTGCGCAAGGCCAACCGTAGAGAGGTTCAACGCTATGAGCAGCAAACGTAAATTCGTCTATCCGACGGACGAGGAAGAAGCGGCGATCCAGCGAGGTATTGCTGCAGACCCGGACACGCGAGAGTTGAACGACGAGGAGTTCAAGCGGCTGCGCCCGTTCGGGGAGGTCATGGCCAAGCGCCGTGCTGGTCGTCCGCCTTTGGCGAGCCCGAAAGAGCAGGTCAGCATCCGCTATGACGCGGATATCTTGGAGGCGTTTCGTGCCACGGGCAATGGTTGGCAAACGCGCATCAATGCTGCGCTGAGGGTATATCTGTCGGAACATCCCTTGCGCAAGGCATCCCGATAGAAAGAGGTGCGGGCCATGCGGCCCGATACTCGAACGAATGAAAAAGTGCCGGCCCGGAGCGGCCCGGAAATCCCGGCCGTGGGCCAGGATTGGACACGAAGGGTTCAAGCGGGCCATGCGGCCCGAGGGTGTGACGAAGAGGGTTCGTGCGGCTCGCTGGGCCGAGGGTGACGAAGGGCCGGGGGTGAATCGTCTGCCGGCTGCCGCCGTCCCTGCCGGGCCGCCGTCATCCCTCAGCCGATTGAACATAACGCGGACATTATCGTCTCATGACCTCGGCACACTAAATCCGAGAGGCTCTGGGTGAGCGAAACTACGCCCCGTAGCTGCGCAGCCGCTCGAGATCGACCACGGTTACCCCGCCGTATTCCAGCACCACCACGCCGTCTTTCTCCAACGCCTTGAGCGACTGATTGGCGACTTGTCGCGTCATGCCGGAGAGCAGACCGAGCTCTTCCTGCGTGATTTCCAGATGGTTGCCCGCGCCGGGGTAGAGCACCGGGTTGAACAGCGAGGCGATACAGCGCGCCAATCGCGGCGTGGCGTCGAGCAGGCGGTCGTATTCGAGCAGCGCCATGAAATGACCGAGCCGCTCGTTGAGTTGGCGCACGAGGAAATGGTTGAAGGCCACGCTGTTTTCCACGAGCCACATGAAGGTGGCGCGGTCCATGAAGGCCATGCGCGTATCGCGCAGCGCGACGATGTCGTAGCGGCGCGGCTCGTTCTTGAGCACGGTGCCTTCGCCGAACCAGCCGCCGGCCGGCACGCCCGTAAACGTGATGCCGCGCCCCTCGGGCGACACGGTGCCGACTTTGATGAGCCCCGTCACCACACCCGTCCAGCTCTCCAGTATGGTGTTCTTCGGGCAGATGCAGGTGCCGCGCGCATACGTCTTCTCGACGATGCCGGCGCAGGCGCGGTCGGCCTCGTCGCCGGGCAGCTCGATCGACCACGCGGCGATATGGGCGAGGCGCGCACGACTGATGCCGGGGCGCGCGTGGAGAGGATGATCAGCCACGCTGGATTCCGACCGGTAACGCGCTCACGCGCCGCACTTCGAGCGTGTCCAGCCAATCGGTGTTCAAGCATTGCAGGAAAAGCGCGGTAGCGTCTTCACCCCAGAACAGTTCGCCCTCATACATGAGCGTGGGCACACCGAATACGCCGAGCGCGATCGCCTCGTCGGTGTGGCGGCGCAGGGCATCTTTCACGGCGGGCTGGTCGACGGCGGTTTTGCCTTCCGGAAAGCCGACGGCTTCGCAGAGCGTGGCGAAACCGTCGGGCGACGCGACGTCGTGCCCATCGCGCCAGATATGCCGGAACACCGCGCGGACGGCGTCGAGCGAGCCGCCCATGGCGATCGTCAGCCGCAGCGCCTTGATCGGATTGAACGGATGCGCGGGCGGCATCCGGTAGGCAATGCCGAGTTGCTGGGCGCGAAAAAGCGCATACCGGTACGTGAATGTGCGCTTGCCGGCAATCTCTGCGGGGCCCTTCTGGCCACAGTGGTTCAGGATCGCGCCCAGCACCACGGGTCGTGGACGGATGGCAACGCCTGCCGGCAGCTTGTCGAATTGCTCCAACTGCAGATAGGCGAACGGCGAGACGACATCGAAAAACCAATCGACAGTATCGGGCATGAACGCTCCTCAGGCGGTACGAGCTTGCAACAGCGGCGACAACGCAAACGGCGCCGCGGTCATGGCGCGGATGTCATCCAGTGTCGCATGCGAGACGATCTCGCGCAGCACGAGTCCCATCTCGGTCACGTCGAAGACGGCGTGCTCGGTGACGATCACTTTGACGCAACCCTTGCCCGTGAGCGGCAGGGTGCAGCGCGGCAGAATCTTCGAGTTGCCATGCTTGTCGGTATGCGCCAGCGCCGCGATCACCTTGGGCGTGCCGTAGCAAAGATCCATCGCCCCGCCGATGCCCGGCCACCACTTGCCGCCTCGATTGCAGGCCCAGTTCGCGAGATTGCCTAGCGTGTCCACCTGCAGAGCGCCGAGGATGGTCACGTCGATATAGCCGTTGCGCATGGCACCCAGGGAGGTGGCAAGGTCCATGATCGCCGCGCCGGGCGCCAACGTGATCGGCTCGCAGCCGGCGTTGGTAAGGTCGCTGTCGATCGCATCGAGCGCTGGCCGGCCGCCGAAGCCGAACGCACCGTTCTCGGTGTGGAAGATGACGCCGGCGTCCGCGTCCAGGTAGTTGGCCGTCAGCGTGGGAATTCCGAGGCCGAGGTTCACGACTTCGCCGGCGCGTAGTTCTTGCGCGCAGCGGGCGGCGATGCGTTGCTTGGGATGGTCGGGTAGGGCGTGCATGTCGATCTCCTTGGCTTCGGTGCGCTTTCCCTAGGCGGATTTCCTCCGGGGATCAGGCAACGGCCGCGGCCGGCAGGCGGCCCAGTTTGGTCCAGTGCCGTTTGTACAGCGCGTGCTGATCTTCCAACGACAACCCTTGCACGACCGCGTCGACGAACACGCCCGGACAGCCGACGCGCTCGGGCGGAATCTCGCCCACCTCCACGATTTCGTTGACCTCGACGATCGTGTAGTCGCCCGCCATGGCGATGTCGCGCTGGTTCTGCAGCGCCGTGCCGCGAAACTCCACGTTCCCGAAGGTGTCGGCGCGCCAGCCTTTGATGATCGACACGTCGGCGCGCAGCGGCGGTTCGACGAAGCAGGTGAGGCCGTTCACGGCGATCGTCGGCTTGGGCGTGCCGCGCGCGGGGAACATCCCCGGCTGATCGAGGATGCCCACCCCCACCGGCACGAGCACACCCCCCAGGCCCATCGCGCCTGCACGCACCTTTTCGGCCCACGTCCCCATCGGAAAGAATTCGGTTACGCGCACGCTCTCGCTCAGGTACGCTTGCGTCGATTCGTCGGTTGTGCCGACGTGCGTGCCGATGAATTCGGCGAGCTGACCGGAGGCAAAGAGCCGTGCCTTCAGAAAGCCGCCGCGCAGCCCCGGCGTATTGGTGATGAGCGTGAGCTGCCCGACGCCGCCGGCGAGCAGGGCCTCGATGCAGCAGGCCGGCTCGCCAGCGCCGACGAATTCGCCCAGCATTAGGCGGCTGCCACGGCGGACGTGGACGATGGCCTCGTCGATGGAAAGAACTTTGTTGGCGTAGCGCATCGCGTCTCCCTTTCTCGTTGCGGGCGGTCCGGCCGAGGAGCTGGACCCGATTGCAGCGCAGTGTAGGAGCGGCGTGTGCGCGGTGATGTCTTCTGCATGACATTTGTTGCCGTCGGCGACGCACGGCCCGGTTTCGCGCACCCCGGGCCGTGCCGCAAGCGGTTTTGCTAGCGGTTGCGACTAGTTCGACGATGTTCCGTAAATGATGCCGCGGCCGCTGGCCGCTGGCCGCTGGCCGCTGACCGCTGGCCGCTGGCCGCTGGCCGCTGGCCGCTGGCCGCTGGCCGCTGCGACATAGACAGTACCGAACGTCTTGGGATCCCCAACGACGAAGCTATACCCGCCCCATTGATGCCGCGCGTCATTGAG
>JBCNPL010000300.1:0-4019 GCA_039593375.1 Paraburkholderia sp.
GATCTGATCACGTCGCTCGCGCTCAACGGCCAGTTCACGGCCGACGACGTCTGGCAGCAGATCCGCCTTTCCTACGAGCAGGGTGCCACGACGACGGGCAGCCGTCTTTTCGACGCGCTCGGCACGGCTAAGCCCGATCCGACGCAGATCGAGCAGGCGACCAGCGCGCCGCCGCTCTTGCTCGCGCGCGGCGTCGGGCTCGATACCCCCTCGCACGAGCTTGCGTTGCTCGCGATCACGGAGATGGCGCACAACGACGCCGCCACGGCCGCGGCCACGTTTGCGACGATCGCGCCGTCGCTGTCGCTCGCCGAGCGCGCGATCGGCTGGGGCACGATCGGCTATCAGGCCGCCGTGCATCAGGTGCCGGGCGCCGTCGACTGGTTCCGCCTGTCGGCCAACGCGCCGCTTTCATACCCGGCCTACGAATGGCGTACGCGCAGCGCGCTCCTCGCCGGCGATTGGACGATGGTGCGCTGGTCGATCGAGCAGATGCCCGAGGCGCTGCGCGCTCGGCCGGCGTGGATCTATTGGCATGCGCGCGCGCTGAAGCAGGCGGGCGACACGGCGGCGGCCAACGACGAGTTCGGGCGGATCGCATCGCGCTTCGACTTCTACGGTCAACTGGCTGCCGAGGAGCTTGGCAGCAAGATCACCGTGCCGCCGAAGACGGTCGTGACCGACGCCGAAGTCGAGGCCGCGAGCAAGACGCCGGGCTTCGAGCTCGCGCGGCGCTTTTACGCGCTCAATCTGCGGCTCGAAGGCAATCGCGAATGGAACTGGCCGCTGCGCGGCATGACGGACAGGCAACTGCTCGCCGTCGCCGAATACGCGCGTCGCATCCAGCTTTACGATCGCACGGTCAATACAGCCGATCGCACGCAGGCTGAGCACGATTTCTCGCTGCGCTACCTGTCGCCGTTCCGCGATATCGTCGAGCGCGACGCGCAGACGAACGGGCTCGACGTCGAATGGGCTTATGGTCTCATCCGTCAGGAGTCGCGCTTCATCATCGATGCGCGCTCGGGCGTCGGCGCGGGTGGCCTGATGCAGCTGATGCCGGCTACCGCGCGCATGGTCGCGAAGAAGATCGGGCTCGGGCCCGTTTCGATGGAGCAGCTCAACGACATCAACACGAACATCCTGCTCGGCACGAGCTACCTGTCGATGATCTACAATCAGTTCGACGGCTCGCCCGTGCTCGCCACGGCCGGCTACAACGCGGGGCCGGGCCGTCCGCGCCAGTGGCGGGCGGCGTTGACGCGCCCCGTCGAAGGTGCCATTTTCGCGGAGACGATTCCGTTCAACGAGACGCGTGACTACGTCAAGAACGTGATGTCCAACACCGTCTATTATGCGGCGCTGTTCGAAGGCCGTCCTCAATCGCTGAAGGCGCGGCTCGGCGTCATCCTGCCCGAGCAGTGATGCTTTGACGCGGGCGCTTCGAGCCTCGCGCTCGGGGCGCCCGGCCACGCAAGACGCATTCGGGCGCGACGGCTTGGCGAGGCTGCGTCAGGAGGGCGAAGATGCGACATGAGTCCATAGCTTTGATCGGCGGCTCCGGCTTCATCGGCAGTCATCTCGCGAATGCGCTCGTCGCGGCCGGCAAGCGGGTGCGCATCGCGACGCGCCGTCGTGACAATGCGCGGCACTTGACGCTGCTGCCGCTCGACGTGATCGAGGTCGACGTGTTCGATCCGGTCGATCTCGCGCGGTTCGTGGAAGGCGCGGACGCGGTCGTCAATCTCGTCGGCACGCTGCACGGCCGGCGCGCCAATCCGTACGGCCCCGAGTTCGCGAAACTTCATGTCGAGCTGCCGACGAAGATCGTCGCCGCCTGCGAGGGCAAGAGCGTGCATCGGCTCATCCACCTGAGCGCGCTCGGCGCGGACCCGGAAGGGCCGAGCATGTACTTGCGCTCGAAGGGCGACGGCGAGAAGGCCGTGCGCGGAGCCGCGCGGATCGCCGCGACGATCTTTCGCCCGTCCGTCGTCTTCGGACCCGAGGACCGTTTTCTCAACACGTTTGCGCTGCTGCAGCGGTTCTTCCCCGTGATACCGCTCGCGCGGCCCGAGGCGAGGTTTCAACCGATATTCGTCGGCGACGTGGCGAAGGCCATCGTCAACACGGTCGATCTCGAGGCCGCCTCGGGCCGGACCTATGAGCTCGGCGGCCCTTCTGTCTATACGCTCGACGCGCTCGTGCGTTTTTGCGGCGAGGCGACGGGGCGACACGCGCGCATCATGAGGCTGCCCAATGCATTCGCCTATATGCAGGCCATGGGGTTCGAGTTGTTGCCCGGCGAGCCGCTCATCACGCGCGATAATCTCGACTCGATGACGATCGATTCGGTCCTGCACGGGCCGCTTGCGCCCGAGCTCGGCGTCGAACCGGCGAGCGTCGAAGCGATCGCGCCGGCTTATCTCGGCAATGCCTCGCTCGGCTCGCGCTTCAGTGCGTTTCGGACGACGGCGGGCCGATAGGGGGTATGGCGCGATCGATGCGGCGTCGGCGGCTGGATTGGCCGAGTCGCATCGGATCCGCGAAGACCGTTCGGCAATTTCCCTTCAACCTGTTTTTCACTGCGCGAGTGATCGATGAAACTGGTAATCGCTGACAAGAACTACTCGTCATGGTCGATGCGGCCGTGGGTGCTGATGAGGCATGCCGGCATTCCGTTCGAGGAGGTGTTGGTCGAGCTCGATCGGCCCGAGACGGCGGATCGCATTCGCCGATATTCGCCGTCGGGCAAGGTGCCCTGTCTCGTGACCGACGATGGCCAGTCGATCTGGGAATCGCTCGCCATCTTCGAGACGCTCGCGGAGCGCTATCCCGATCGCTCGCTATGGCCCAAGGATGTGGCGGCGCGCGCGCACGCGCGTTCGGTGGCGAGCGAGATGCATGGCGGTTTCGGTGAGCTGCGTTCGGCGATGCCGATGAACATCCGCGCGAAAGCTCCAGGTATCGGCGGCACGCCGGCCGTGCTGGCGGATGTCGCGCGAATCGACGCGATCTGGTCCGAGTGTCTCGCGCGTCACGGCGGCCCGTTTCTGTTCGGCACCTCGTTTGGTATTGCCGACGCGATGTTCGCGCCTGTGGTCATGCGCTTCAATTCCTACGAGCCGAAGCTCTCCGAGGTCGCGCGCGGCTACGCCGACCGCATCACGGCCCTGCCTGCCGTGAGCGAGTGGATCGAGGCGGCGAGAAGCGAAACACACGGCATCGCCAAATACGACAGTATTCTTCGATGAAAATCTACGCAGTCGGCGGCGCCATTCGCGATGAATTGCTCGGCGTGCCCGTGGTGGACCGCGACTACGTCGTCGTGGGGGCGACGCCCGAGCAGATGGTCGCGCAGGGATTTCGCCCCGTCGGCAAGGATTTCCCTGTCTTCCTGCATCCTGAGACGCATGAGGAATATGCGCTCGCGCGCACCGAGCGCAAGACGGCGGCCGGCTATCACGGATTCCAGTTTTACTACGCGCCGGATGTGACGCTCGAACAGGACCTCGAGCGCCGCGATCTGACGATCAACGCGATGGCGCGGGAGCTGCGGCCCGACGGGGAATTGATGGGGCCGGTCATCGATCCGTTCGGCGGGCAGGCGGACCTCGCGGCGAAGCGGTTTCGCCATGTCGGGCATGCGTTCGTCGAAGATCCCGTGCGGATTCTGCGTCTTGCGCGTTTCGCGGCGCGATTTCATGACTTTCATGTCGCGGCCGAAACCCATGCTCTGATGAAGACGATGGTCGCCGCCGGCGAGGTCGATGCGCTCGTGCCCGAGCGCGTGTGGCAGGAGGTCTCGCGCGGCTTGATGGAGAAAAAGCCGTCGCGGATGTTCGAGACGCTGCGTGAGTGCGGGGCGCTGAATCGCGTGTTGCCGGAGGTGGACGCGCTGTACGGCGTGCCTCAGCGTGCGGACTACCATCCGGAGGTCGATACGGGCGTGCACGTGATGATGGTCGTCGACTATGCGGCCGGACGCGGCTATGCGTTGCCGGTTCGTTTTGCGGCGCTGA
>JBCNPL010000301.1:0-4008 GCA_039593375.1 Paraburkholderia sp.
TCGAGCAGCACCACGAACTCGTCGCCCCCGAGCCGCGCGACCGTGTCCGTTCCGCGAACGCAGTTTCGCAGCCGCCACGCAAAGGCCTTCAGCACCTCGTCGCCCATCGAGTGGCCCAACGAGTCGTTGATCGTCTTGAACCCGTCGAGATCCATGAAGAGGATCGCGAACCGCGTATCGGCCGCGCTCGCGCTCTCGATCGCCTGCTCCAGCCGTTCGTTCAGCGTCCGGCGGTTCGGCAGATCCGTGAGGCTGTCGAAAGTGGCCATCCGCACGATCTGCCCATTGAGTTGCGTGACGGAGCTTGCGAGGAACGCGGTCCGGGCATCGAAGCGCGACAGGATCAGCGTCACGATCAGAATCGCGAACGTGAAGAGCGTGACTGTCGTCGCAAGCCAATGCATATCGATGCCGCTCGCCGCGCCGCATACCGAGCCGGGCAGGAACGTGGCCGCGAAGTTCCCCGTATAGTGCATCCCGGTGACCGCGAGCCCCATTACACAGGCGGCGCCGAGACGCTTGCGGCTCAGATGTCGCTGCGCCGCGTCGCTGAGCGTGCGCGCGATCCAGAGCGCCGCGCCCGAAGCGACGATCGCGATGACGATCGAGGCAGCGAACAGCGTCGGGTCGTACACGATTCCGGGCCGCATGCGCATCGCCGCGTCGCCTGTGTAGTGCATGCCGGCGATGCCGAACCCCATCAGGATGCTGCCGGCGGCAAGCCGCCGCCATGTCAGCCGCGCACCAGTGATCACATACAGGGCGAACCCCGAGACGAGGATCGCGATCAGGAGCGAGACGCCCGTGAGCGTGAGGTCGTAACCGATGGGGATGGGCAGCGAAAACGACAGAACACCGATGAAGTGCATCGACCAGATGCCGATGCCCATCGCGGCCGCGCCGCCGCCAAGCCAAGCGAGACGCGACCGCGTGTTCCCGAGCAGCACGATGCGGCCCGACAAATCCAGCGCCGTGTAGGACGCGAGCGTCGCGACGACGAGCGACAGCGCGACGAGCGGCAGATTGTAGGTGCCGTGCATGCCAATTCTCTTACCCGAATTCCGGTGAATCCCATCCTTACTCGATATCGGCGCGCGGAGCCGTTTGCTTTAGGCCGGAACCCCCCTAATCGTCGTCGCTCTCGTCATCGTGCCCCGTTTCAGGCGGCACGCCGTATCGCTTCGCGAGCTCGGCCTTGAATCCGGCCAGCTTCGGTTCTTCGTCGCAGAGATCGTAAAGCCCCGAAAGCTGCGCAGGCCAATCGTGCAGCACCGTGGCGAAGATCTTGAGCCGTTCGACCGTGTCGAGCGCATCGGCCTGCCGGCCATCGAGCGCTTGCAGCACGGCGTAGCGCCTCAGAACCGTCTCGCCCGGCAGCAGGGCAATCGCCTGCTTATGCATAGCGAGCTTCGTTTGCAGGTCGTTGCCATCGATCGTCAGCAGCGTGGCCATCCCGTATTCACCCCACGCGCCGAAGAGAAACGATGGCGCCGCGCGATACTGCTCGCCCGGACGTGCGCCGTAATAGAGCACCTCGGCGCGCGCATAGTCCCGGTGGATCGGCTCGAGCGCCGCAAGCCCGGCGAGCACGATGAGCGTATGCAGCGCCAAGGACGCGCGCGGCGGCACGAAGCCGAGCGGTTTCGTCTCGAGGATGCCGAAGACGAACATCGCGGGCAGCAAGAAGAACATGTACTGCTGGGGATATTCGACGAGCGCATGCATCACGAGCACGCCGATGAGCGAGAGGCCGAATACGCGCGAGCGCGTATGCGGCGCGCGAAGCACGCGCACGAGCCAGGCGAGAAGCCCGATCAGGACCACGCCGAGACCGATCACACCCGTCTTTGCGAGCAAGTCGACAAAAATATCGTGCGAGTTGTTGGCGATCTCGACGTCGCCGAGCGTCTTCACGAGTTGGAACTGATAGCGCGGAAATTCGCCCCAGCCGACGCCGAGCCACGGGTGTTGCTCGAACATCGTCCATCCGTATTTCCACATCGCGAGCCGCGGCGCGATCTGCCCGACGTCATGGAAGCGGTGCGCCGCCGAGACGTCGAGATTGAGGTGATAGCGAACGTTCGCCCATCGAACGGCGACGTTCACGATGCCGAAAAGCGCGACGAGTGCGACAGGGATCAACCACGGGCGTCCGCCTGCGCGCCAGTGCCCCCGCCGCGCCGTGACAGCCGCCATCCAGAATCCGGCCGCGACGACGACCCCGGTCTGCAGCCACGGGCCGCGAGAAACCGTAAGCGCTTGACCGAGCACGAAAATCGACGACAGCACGGCCCACAGCAATCCGTCGAGCCTGCGCGTCTGCACGAGATACATCGCCGCGGCGAGCGCGAAAGCGATGACTGTGGCGAGGTGATTGGCCTGTGCCATGTTGCCGAACGGCCGGCGGTCGACCGTCACGTTGTAGGCCACGACGAACGGCGCAAAGCGCGCCTCCGCGTGAAAGAGCTGAACGACCTGGCAAAACACCGCAAAAATCCCGCCGACGACGAGCGCCCATGCCACCCACCGCAACGCCTCTTTGGCGAGATTCGCGCGCGCAAACCCATACCCCGCGTGGGTCGCCATGAAGGCCGCAAGCAAGAACCCGGCGCCGAGCCAGTTCATCGAGGGCTGCTCGAGGCGAAGCACGAATGTCTGCGCGATCAGGACGAGCCCGAAGAGAAGCGGCACGAGCGCGACGGCCGGCGTCGCGAATGCGGGAGACGGCCGCGCGGTCGTCGAAAGCCAGGCGACCGAGGCGCCGACGAGCAGATAGAGCGCAAGCGCGGTGAACTCGGAGTAAAACGTCGGGATCGGGTATGTATGATTGGTCACCGCGTACGGAAGTAGCATCGCGAGGGCCAACAGCACAAACGACAGGTAGCGCGCAAACGGTGAAGTCATGAAGGGAACGGACGGTCGGCAATCGGCGCACTATACAAAAAAAACGTTACGCTGTGCGACGCTCGACGCTACGTTCCTGCGGCCCTTCCCCACCGCTCGGCGGAATGCCCTCGGAGCGTCATGCACGGCATTCGGGCGGCGCGACGTTCGCCGGTAGCGTTGCGGCCTCGTTCGGCATCGGTCCTGAGCCGGGCGCCGGCAGCGACGAGGCGCTCTTTCCGCTCGCAAAGCACTCCCAGGTCACCGAGCCGGCCTGCATCGCGCCGCTCGAAAGCGCGATGCGCGCCGTAGGCGCGAAGGCATCGTCCGGGACGGAAGGGACGAGCACGAGCGTCTCACTACCCGCCGGCGCCACGCGCACGGTATAACGGATCGAAATTTCGCCGCTATCGTCGTCGATCGCGATCGATTCGACGTTGCGCGTAGGCGGCGGCGAAGCATAGCCGCTTCCGAGCGCGTTGCCGCTCGCGGCGTTTTCCGCGACGGCGAGCCGCGCGGCCGCGGCAAGCGACAATCCCTCGCCGACACGGCTGCGGGCGAGATAGTCCTGATAAGCGGGAATCGCGTAGGCCGCGACCACGCCGACGATCGCGAGCACGATCATGAGTTCGACGAGCGTGAAACCTGGGCCACCGCCGGGCGAGCGGCGAACACGCGCCAACGAAGCAAGCGCTGAGACGAAAACGACGACGGACATCGGCAGACTCCTCTCGAACCGGACGGGCCGCGAACGACCGCGACGCGGCGACGCGGAACGGAACGCAGGCCCGGGTGGGGCTGTTCCGATAAAAGCCGCCCGATGGGATGGCGGCAGTGGTTCGAAGAGTAGCCGGCATGCATCGGCCGAGGCAGTCAGCCGAACGGCCAATCCGCAAACGGCGTGCCGGCCGATGCGATCGCCCCCGTCGGCGCAACGAGGTGCTTAATCGTGGCCGGACGAGCGAGAGGGGTCCCTGCCATCGGACGCGGCACGCTCAGCCTCGCGCCGGCGCATCCGGCGCTTGATCGCATAGCCGGCGGCAACGACGAATATCGCGCCCGCAATACGAGCCCCGTATTCGGCGGCGGGCGAGTCGAGAAGCGGCCAACGATCGCCGGCCGGAT
>JBCNPL010000302.1:0-3991 GCA_039593375.1 Paraburkholderia sp.
TCGGCGCCGCGCGCGCGAGCGTGATGCCGTTCTGATCGGTGACTTCCGCGATCAGATAAGGATTCACGCGATAGCCGCCGTTGGCGAAGACGGAGTACGCCGCGGCCATCTGCAGCGGCGTCACGAGGCCCGCGCCGAGCGCCATCGGCAAGTAGGCCGGATGCCGCTCGGCGTCGAAGCCGAAACGCGTGATGTATTGCTGCGCGTAGTGGGTGCCGATATGGGCGAGGATGCGGATCGAGACGAGGTTGCGCGATTTCTGCAGCGCGGTCCGCATCGTCATCGGCCCATCGAAGCCGCCGCCGTAGTTCTTCGGTTCCCACGGCGCGCCGCCCGTTTGCGCGGCGCTGAAAAAGAGCGGCGCGTCGTTGATGAGGGTCGCGGGCCCGAGGCCCTTGTCGAGCGAAGCCGAATAGATGAAAGGCTTGAAGCTCGATCCAGGCTGGCGCCAAGCCTGTGTCACGTGATTGAACTTGTTCTTGTTGAAATCGAAGCCGCCGATGAGCGAGCGGATCGCGCCGTCTCGCGGCGCAATCGAGACGAACGCGCCCTCGACCTGCGGCAGCTGGACGATCGCCCAGCCGCCGTCGTCGCGCTTCGCGACACGGACGACGGCGCCGGGGCGAATGCGAGAAGACGTTTGCCCGTGCGCAGTGAGCGCCGCTGTTGAAAAACGTAGGCCGTCCCCTTCGATCCGAGCGGTGCTGCCGTCGGCCAGGACGACGTCGACTCGCCGGGGATCGGCGGCCGTCACCACGGCTGCCGCGATCTCGCCGGTGTCAGGCCGCGTGGACAGCGCGCCGGCAATGGCGTCGGCGCGCGCGCCGGCTTCGGCGGGCAAGTCGATGAATGCCTCCGGGCCACGGTAACCGCGGCGCGCGTCGTAGCTAAGAAGACCTCGGCGCAGCGCGCGATAGGCACTTGCCTGATCAGCCGAATCGATCGTCGTGGTGACGATCAAGCCGCGCGTGTAAGCTTCGTCGCGATATTGCTGGTACATCGCCTGACGCACCATCTCGGCGACATACTCGGCGTGCACGCTGAATTGCTGCGCGGACCCTTTGGCGAGCACGAGCGGTTCTTTTGCCGCCGCTTCGCACTGCGCCTGCGTGATGTAGCCGAGCTCGAGCATCCGCTGCAGGATGTACTGCTGGCGCAGCTTCGCGCGCGCCGGATTGACGACGGGGTTGTAGGCCGACGGCGCTTTCGGCAACCCGGCCAGCATCGCAGCCTCGGCCAGCGTGATCTCCTTGAGGCTCTTGCCGAAATAGATGCGCGCGGCCGACGCGAACCCGTAGGCGCGCTGCCCCAGGTAGATCTGATTCATGTAGACCTCGAGAATCTGATCCTTCGTCAGCTCGCTTTCGATCTTGTACGCGAGCATCATCTCGTAGATCTTGCGCGTGTAGGTCTTTTCGCTCGAGAGAAAGAAGTTGCGCGCCACCTGCATCGTGATCGTGCTCGCGCCCTGCGTTGCATGGCCGTTCGTCAGCGCCGCCATGCCGGCGCGCACGACGCCGGCCGGATCGACGCCGCCGTGATCGTAAAAGCGCGCGTCTTCAATGGCGAGAACCGCCTGCTTCAAATAGAGCGGGACGTCCGCGATATGGACGACGTCGCGCCGCTCGTCGCCGAATTCCCCTATCAGCACGTGATCGGCCGTGTAGATCCGCAGCGGGATCTTCGGCCGATAGTCCGTCAGCGCATCGATGGACGGCAGCCGCGGGCTCGCCACGATCAACGCGTAACCGACGACGAGCGCGAGCGCGATCGCGCTCGCGGCGACGAGACCCGCGAGGCCTGCGAGAAACTTCGCCAGCAAGCGGCGCCCATGTGGCGCGGGCGCGGGCGCGGACGGCGAGGCGGGCGGCTGCATATGAAAGCTGATGTAAGAATGGCCGCGATTATAGCGGGCGAAGCGTGTCGGTTTCGACCGCGCTCGGCCGATCGGCCGAGCGCGAAGCCCAAAGCGGCGGCGGTATCGGTGGCTCGACGGGCATGATCCCCGGAGTCCGCGCGCGGCGTTGGCCGTTTGGTCGAATGTCGCGACGATCGCGCGCCCTGCAGAATTTCTCCCATGCGAATCGAAGCCACGGCCGAGCCGGCCGGGGCCGTAGCAAGGAGAAATCATGCTGGTTGCAAACGAACTGCTGCACTCGCCGCTGCCTCAGCCATTCAGCCGCCGCTTCGCCGCCGGCATCGACGTGAGCGGTGGCGAGGTGAGACTTGTCGTGCTGAGCCGCCGCGCGCGGCGCGAGGCGCGCGTCCGCGTCGAATGGCTCGGTGCGATGCCGTTCGATCGTGCCGCCGTATCCGGCGTCGAGATTCTCGACGGCGCGGCCGTTTCGAGTGCGATCGCGGCGCTCTTCGCCGAGTGGCCACGCCGGCGCGTGACCGGGTTGCTGGCGTGTTCCATGGCGCTGCCCGGCAGCGCCACGCTGATCGATTCGATTCCGCTCGCGTTGTCGTCGGCGGACGTCGGCGGCGCTATGCCGATGGGCACGCTGACCGAACTCGAACCCTCTGTCTACGCTCACGCCGAGCGCGTGGTCGGCCTCGAGCGTCACGCGCTGGCGGTGGACTGGTTCATCGACGAAAGCAATCGTGGCTGCGGGGGGCACGGTGCCTCGCCGCGGGCCGGCGCCGCTGCGCGCGTGACGATTGCGGCGGCAGCTCGGCGGCACCTCGAAGCACGCGTCGAGGCCGCCGCGGCCGCGGGGATCGCTTTGAGCGCCATCGACGGAGAGCCGCCCGCGGCGTTACGCGCGCTCTGTCACGCAGCCCACTACGAACTGCAGGAGAACGAACGCTATGCCGCCGTATGGGTCGGCGGCGACGGCGTCTACGGCTGGCGCATCGGCGACTCGGCTGTCGAAGCTCACGTGCGGTATCCGGCGCCCGAACACGTCGATCTGCCTGCCGCGCTGCGCACGCTGATTGACGGCGAAGAACTCGGCTGCGTGATGACGGGCGGCGACTTCGACCTGCTTGCCTCGTGCGGGATGACGCTCGCCGACGTGGGCGATGTGCTCGGCTGCGCGGTGCTCCCGTTCGAGTGCGCTTCATTTCTCGACGCGGGTTCGCGCGACAGGTTGGGCGACGCCGATCGCTGGGCGCACGTACCGACATTTGCCGTCGCGTTCGGACTCGCGCTGCGAGGCGCGTACGAATGATAGCGAGGCCGTTGCCGAGCCGCGATGGGCGACCGATCGGCCTCCGCATCGGCGGATTCAATTTGCTGCCCTACCGGCAAAGTCTGTCGCGCGGCCGTCGGCGCCGGCTCATCGCGGAGTCCGCGGCGGCAGTGCTCGTCGGCGCGCTTGCGGCCCTCGCGTGGACCGGGTGGGACCATGCGTTCGGGGAATCCGGTTCGACAAGGCGGCGTGCCGAGCTCGAAGCGAGCCTCGCCGGTTTCGCCGCGCCGCTCGCCGAGTACCGGCAACTCGAGCGCGCCGGTGCGCAGGCAGCGGAGCGCGCGGCGGTGGCCGTCGAGCTGGCGAAGCCTCGCGTTCGTCTTCTCGGCGTCGTCGAGACGCTGAGCCGCACGCCGCTTCCCGCCGTGATGCTGCGTCGCCTGAAACTGACCGGCAAGGGGCTCGAGCTCGACGCCACCGCCGCGGACGCGCCGGCCGCCACGGCTTGGGTCGATCGACTGGCGCGCGCCGAGGGGATTCACTCGGCCGAAATAACGGATTGGAGATTGGCGGCCGGCGGCGGTGCTCCGTATGCGGTCGAAATCGCCGCGCGCCTGCGCTGGGAGAACGACGAGGCCGCCGGTGCGTCGGCCGGCGGTGGAGATTCGAGGCGGAGGCGACGATGAGACCGCTGGCGACGAACGAGCGTGGCGGACTCTCGAGCGAAACGGTGGTTGCGCGAGATCGACGGCGTTCGCACGGTCAGCGGTTCCCTCGATGGCTCGCAGGGTTCACGTTGCCACTCGAGTGTTGGAGCGGGATGCATCGGCTGCTGGCCTACGTCTCGCTCGCCGCCG
>JBCNPL010000303.1:0-3984 GCA_039593375.1 Paraburkholderia sp.
AAATCGCCAGCGTACGAGCGAAGGCCGAACGGAAGGGCCGCAAGGTCAAGTTCGGGATCCGGCTCCATGTCATCGTGCGTGAAAGCGAAGACGAGGCGTGGGCCGAGGCGGACCGGCTCATCAGTCGCGTCGACGACGAGACCGTCGCCAAGGCGCAGGCCGATTTCTCCAGGATGGATTCGGAAGGACAGCGACGCATGGCCGCATTGCACGGCGGCAAGGGCCGCACGCGCGCGGAGCTCGAAATCTATCCGAACCTCTGGGCCGGCATCGGGCTCGTGCGTACGGGTGCCGGCACGGCGCTCGTCGGCAATCCCGAGCAAGTCGTCGCACGCATGACCGAGTATGCCGATTTGGGCATCGATACGTTCATTCTCTCCGGCTATCCGCACCTCGAAGAAGCATATCGCGTTGCCGAACTCGTCTTCCCGCGGCTGCCTAAGCGGGAGCGCGAGAACCTCGATTCTCCGCTGCCAGGGCCTTTCGGAGAGATCGTCGGCGTGACGCACTTGCCGAAGGTGGCGCACGGCTGAGCGGAACCCGCTCGGATGCGGGTGGCGGAATCCTTCACTACGAAATGATCGAAAGGAGAAGCACCGTGAAGACGCAGGCGTTGACGAGACGCATCGTGCCGTGGATCGTCCCGGCGCTCATCCTCGTCGCATGGGAGGTGAGCGCACGTGTCGGTTGGCTTTCCGCGCGAGTTTTGCCCGAACCGCTTGCCGTTGCCGAAGCAGCGTGGGGGCTCGTTCGCAGCGGTGAAATGTGGACCGACGTCGAGGTGAGCGCCTGGCGCGCATTGGTCGGTTTCGTGATCGGCGGCGGCATCGGTTTCGCGCTCGGACTCGCGACGGGGTTGTTCAAGCCGATCGAAGCGGCGCTCGATTCGACGATCCAGATGATTCGGAACATTCCGGCGCTCGCGATGATTCCGCTCGTCATCCTCTGGTTCGGTATCGAGGAGCAGGCGAAGCTCTTTCTTGTCGCGCTCGGCGTGTTCTTTCCCATCTACGTGAACACGTTTCATGGGATCCGCTCGGTGGACGGCAACCTCGTCGAAATGGCGAAGAGCTATGGCGTACGGGGATTCGTGCTCTATCGCGACGTGATTTTGCCAGGCGCGTTGCCATCGATCCTCGTCGGTGTGCGCTTCGCGCTCGGGTTGATGTGGGTCATGCTGATTGTCGCGGAGACGATTTCCGCGCAGTCGGGCATCGGCTATATGACGATGAATGCGCGCGAATTCATGCAAACGGACGTCGTAGTGGTCGGCATTCTGCTTTATGCGTTGCTCGGCAAGTTGGCCGACCTGCTTGCGCGCGGCCTCGAAAGAAGGCTGTTGCCCTGGCATCCCGCCTATGCGGGCAGCGTCGTGCGTCCGCGCGCGGCGCGGGCGAGCCTCGGCGCGAGATGGGCGAAGGCGGTGAAGCGGCCGCCCGGGTGGCGCGGAGCGAAGGCGTGAGCGCCGATGCGGTCGGCCCCAACAGTGCTGCGACGATCGAAACGGGTGCCGAGGCAGCGATCGTCCTGAGGTCGATTTCGAAGCGCTATGCCGAGCGCGTCGTGCTCGATCACCTCGATCTCTCGATCGCCAAGGGGAGCTTCGTCGCGATCATCGGACGCAGCGGGTGCGGAAAGTCGACGCTGCTGCGCCTCGTAGCCGGTCTCGAGACGCCCGACGACGGCGAGCTCGCGAGGGGCGGAGGCGGGCGTGGCGAACCGCGTGGGGCACCCCGCACACGGATCATGTTCCAGGATGCCCGGCTATTGCCCTGGAAGAGCGTGCTCGCGAACGTCATGCTCGGCCTGCCGCGCTCGGCACGCGATGAAGCCCGTGCGGCACTCGACGAGGTGGGGCTCCTGGCCCGCGAGCACGACTGGCCCGCGCGGTTGTCAGGAGGCCAGCGGCAGCGTGTGGCGCTCGCGCGGGCGCTCGTGCATCGGCCCGATCTATTGCTGCTCGACGAGCCGCTCGGCGCACTCGACGCGCTCACCCGCATCGAAATGCACGAGCTCATCGAACGGCTTTGGCGCGAGCATCGATTCACCGCGCTGCTCGTGACGCACGATGTGCAGGAAGCCGTGGCGCTCGCGGAGCGTGTCTTGCTCATCGAGCGCGGGCGCATTGCACTCGATCGGCAGGTCGAGCTTGCGCGGCCACGGGCGCGCGGCACGGCCGCATTCGCCGCGATCGAGGATGCCGTGCTTCGCCGTGTACTTGAGCCGGCGAGCGCCTAGACAGCTTCGTGTCTCGTTGCTGTTCAGTCGGAAAGTGAGCAATCACTTTCAATGCCACGGGCCGGCTCTTGCCGGCGATCCATGCGCCCTACGCTTCGTAGAACGCTTCGTCGACATTCGAGCGTTTTTGTCTGCGGATTGATGGGCCGCCGCTATAATGCGAGACCATTTGTTTCGCATCGACCCATGAGCCGAGTCTTCTGCGCACTGCTGATTTCGTTCGGACTCCTTACGCATGCTTATGCGGAGGACGCCGAATCGACAGGCGCTCCCGCGCCGGCGAGCGGTGGGATCGCGGTGGTCCCGACGGAAGCGAGCGGCGCCGCGGCGCCGGGACATGCGGCCGCAAGCGAAGCCGCGACGGCACAGATGCATCGCATCTCGAGCCTGCTCGTGGAAAAGTTCGGCCTCGCACGCGCGAAGGCGGAGGAGATCACCAACGCCGTAATCTCTTCGGCATCGAAGTACTCGCTGCCGCCGGCGCTCGTGCTTGCGATCATCTCGATCGAGTCGCGCTTTCGCGAGAAGGCGCACGGCTTGCACGGCGCAACCGGGCTCATGCAGGTCGTGCCCGCCGCGCATCGCCGCCTCGTGCACAACATCGATCTGACGGAACCGACCGCCAATATCGAAGCGGGTTCGGCAATTCTTCACGGCTATATCCAGTCGGCCCAGGGCGACGTCGCCGCGGCGCTGAAGAGCTACGGCGGATCGTCGGCTTACGCTCGCAAAGTCAGTCTGCGCGTGCACGATTTCGAGGCGGGCGTTGGCGCCAGTGCGCCTGGTATAGCGTCTGACGCGAGCGGCGCACGCTAGCGTTCGATCCGTCCGCTTCCCGAGCCTCGCTTGCCGCGCATCGAGCCGTGCCCTTGCTTGCGCGCGCCGCGCGTTCTTTGGCCTGCGCTCCCTGTGCACGCGGAATTTCCAATATTGCTGCGTGCGGCGAATAATCGCTCTGCTAGAATCCTTGAACGTCGAAAGCGACAGCAAGAAGAGCGCCGCCAAGAAGTCCGAAATAAATTCGAATCGACGTCGTGGGCCAATTTCGATCATAGGAAAGACAATGAAATTGCTCCGGCGATTGTTGGTTTGTTTCGTGGCGCTCGCGGCGGCACCGCATGCCGATGCGGCGCAATGGGTCCATCTGACGAGCGAGCGCGATCTCTCTTACGAGGTCGACATGGATAGCGTCAAAAGCGGTCCCGAGGGCTATCTCGAGTACGTTGCGAAGACGCTGTGGAAAGTCCCCGCGATGCTTTCCGGGGCAACGAAGCCCGTTGCCGTGTCGATCACCCGCTATCAGATCGACTGCGCACACAAGGCCTGGCGCGCGATCGATACGAGCTACGTGACGGCCGGGGGCGATCCGGCGGGCAAAGCCCAACCGAAGGATGCCGGTTGGACGCCGATCGGACCGGGCACCGTGGTCGACCTCATGTTTCGCAAGGTGTGCTGACCGCCGCCGCATGCCGACGGCCGTATGGCCATCCGCTTTGGTCTATGATTGCTGCCGACGCCGCCGGGGGGCGCGACGCGGTCGGCCACGGGCAAGGTGTCAATCGCGAGGAAAAGATGCGTACGATGCGCAAAGTCGGACTTGTCGCGCTTCTGTGGATCGCGGCAACGAGCGCCGCGCTTGCCGACGAGGTCGTCTACAGGGCGAGTCTGCAGCCGTCGAGCGAAGTTCCTCCCACGACGAGCAGGGGAAGCGGCGAGGTCAAAGCGACTTTCGACACCTCGTCCAGG
>JBCNPL010000304.1:0-3970 GCA_039593375.1 Paraburkholderia sp.
CTCGACGAGCACCGTGTCGCGGACCGGATCGATGCGCGTCGTGATGGCCCACACTACCTCTTTCCAATCGCGCACGTCGACGTCTTCATCGACGACGACGATGAACTTCGTATACATGAACTGCCGCAGAAAACTCCAGACGCCGAACATCACGCGCTTCGCGTGGCCCGGATAGCTCTTCTTCATCTGCACGATCGCCATCCGGTAGCTGCACCCCTCGGGCGGCAGGTAGAAGTCCGTGATCTCGGGAAACTGCTTTTGCAGCAGCGGCACGAGCACTTCGTTGAGCGCGACGCCGAGCATGGCCGGCTCGTCGGGCGGCTTTCCCGTGTAGGTCGAATGGTAGACGGCGTCACGGCGCATCGTGATCCGTTCGACCGTCAGGACGGGGAACCAGTCCTGCTCGTTGTAGTAGCCCGTGTGGTCGCCGTATGGCCCTTCGAGCGCATGCTCGTATCGAGCCGTCGCGCCCTGGCGCGGCCGCGGCGGCGCTCCGGGCGGCGCGGCCGGCGGCTCGCCGCTTTGCGGATGGAGGAAGCCTTCGAGAACGATCTCGGCCCGCGCCGGTACTTGCAGCGTATCGACACCGGGCGTCAGGCATTTGGCCAGCTCGGTTCGTCCGCCACGCAACAGCCCGGCGAACTGGTATTCCGAGAGCGTGTCGGGCACGGGCGTGACGGCGCCCAGTATCGTCGCGGGATCGGCGCCCAGCACGACGGCGACGGGATATGGCTTGCCCGGATTCTTCAGCGCGAACTCGCGAAAATCGAGGGCTCCACCGCGGTGCGCGAGCCAACGCATGATCAGCTTGTTGCGGCCGATCAGCTGCTGGCGATAGATGCCCAGGTTCTGGCGGGCCTTGTTGGGCCCGCGCGTGACCGTAAGGCCCCAGGTGACGAGCGGCGCGGCGTCGCCGGGCCAGCACGTCTGGATCGGCAGCTTCGCGAGATCGACGTCATCGCCTTCGAGCACGATTTCTTGGCAAGGCGGAGCGCCGACCGTCTTCGGCGCCATGTCCCAGACGGCCTTCGCGAGCGTGAGAAGCTTGCCCGCATCGCGCAGTCCGCGCGGCGGCTCCGGTTCCTTGAGCGCCGACAGCAATCGGCCGACATCTCGCAACGATTCGAGCGCGGCGCCGTCATTCGCGGCCGCGCCGTCGTCGATCCCCATCCCGAGCGCGATGCGGCGCGTCGTGCCGAACAGATTGCCGAGAACCGGAAATGCGTAGCCGGGCGGGGCATCGAAGAGCAGGGCGGGGCCGCCGGCGCGAAGCACGCGGTCGCACAGCTCGGTCATCTCGAGCACGGGAGAAACGGGCTGCCGGATGCGGCGCAGCTCGCCGGTTTCCTCGAGGCGACCGATGAAGTCGCGCAAGTCTTTGTATTTCATGGGTTTGTCGTTCAGGCGGCCGAGTCGGCGGCGCGGTGGAGCGCCGGCTTCGGAGGCCGATGCCGAGCGCTGGGTGGCCTGTGATTTTACCCGCCGCGGGGACTGATCGCATGTTCGTACCCTCCTCGGGCGGCCTCGGTAAAAACCGCCGAAACGCGCGCGGCGCATAGTTTTCGGCCGTTTTTTACGCGACTTTAATTACTTTTTGTCATAGATTTGCGTTTTTGTAGCATTGACGATCTATAAAACCCTGCTAGAATCCGTCCGCATTGGCTGCAGGGCCAAGCAGTTTCGAGTTCACTTTCCCCCGGTCATAGACGCAACGCGTCACCGTACGCCTCTCCTGCAAGGCGTTCCACGGTCCGATTAGTTGGTTGCCATTGCCAGCGCCACGTTGTCGCCGCTGGCGTTTTTGCGTGAGAGCCACCGCGTGCATGCCGCACGGCGTGCCGCCGGTCCTTTTGCTCCGACGTGGCTCTCCACACGGTCGGTGTCGTCATCCACGGCACCTCGCCGTATCCCGGCGTCGCCGAGGTCCCAACCAAGGCCTGCGGCGCCTTGGCCTGCCAGACGAGCGTTCGATACGCGGCTTCATCGCCCGGCAAGCCATGCTCAATGGGAGAACTGAATGAATACTTGGTTATCGTGGCGTCCCGATTCGCGCGTGGCTGAGGCCGTTCGCGCGGCGCTGCACCGCGGGACGCGTGTCAGCCACCTTCTGCTCAGCATCGTCGGCGGATGCGCCATCGCGATCGCGCTCATGCTTTGGCTTTTGCCGACTGCGCGCGGCACGCTCGCGGCCAAGCTCATGCCCGTGCTGAGCGCCGCTGTCGAGGCCGGTCCGGCGCGTCTGCTGAGCGGCCATCCGCTGCCGCCTTTCGCGCCGCCTTCCAGGGCTGCCGCCGAAGACTCGGTCGCGTCGGCCGAGCCGGGCTTCGACAACACGCGCTATGACGGTGCGTTCGACGGCAGCGGCGCGAGCGGGCTCCCGCTCGGCGCGCCCGGCGCGCTGGACGGCCATTCGGCCGCGAGCCTCGACTTCCTCGCGAAGATGGTCTCGTCGCAGCACGTCGCCGCCGATGCGCGAGACGACCGCGTGCTCGTCTCGGTCCGCGAGCAAGGCCTTGTAGCGTCGTATATCGCGCGGCGCTATCACGTCGCGCAGGAGCCCGTCAGCGAGCTCGTGAAAGCGGCATTCGATACGGGGCGCCAGGTCGGTCTCGATCCTCTCTTGCTGCTCGCCGTCATGGCGATCGAATCGGGCTTCAATCCTTACGCCGAAAGCGGCGTCGGCGCGCGCGGGCTCATGCAGGTGATGTCGAAGGTCCACTCCGACAAGTTCCAGTACTTCGGCGGGCAATCCGCCGCGCTCGAGCCGCTTGCGAACATCACGGTCGGGGCGCTCGTTCTTAAGGACTGCATCGCGCGCGGCGGCTCGCTCGCCGACGGTCTTCGTCTCTATGTCGGGTCGACGTCGAGCGACGACGGCGGCTACGGCGCCAAGGTGATGGCCGAACGCTCGCGCTTGCGCGACGTCGCTCGAGGCCGCCAGGTGCCGATCAACGCACCGCAGGCGCCGACGCATCCTGTCGTCGCGTCGACGAAGCGGGTGCAGGTCGCGATGAATGGGGGGCATCCCGCGCCCGCCACGGCGAAGGCCAATTCGCCGGCACCTTCGTCGACCCAGTCCGACGATACGAGCGCAAGCGCGCCGCACGTCAATTCGGCCGAGCTCGCTTCGTAAGTCAGCGCTCAGCTCTCCCGCTCGCCTCTTCGCTCGGGCGCTGGCACGTGCCAGCGCCCGAAATCATTTAAGGCCCGAAACCCGCTAGCGCCCGAAGAGCCGCCCGAGCCGCGCGACGGCCTCTTCGAGCAACGGATAGGCCGTGGCGTACGACACGCGAATGTAGTTGCGCGGCGCGTAGCTGCCGAAATCGAGCCCAGGCACGAGCGCAACGCCCGCATCATGAAGGATGGCTTTCGTGAGCGCGGCGCTATCGCCCGCTGCCGGATGCGGCGCACCCCTGCAGTCCGCATAGACATAGAAGGCGCCGTCGGGCACGACGGGCACGGACAAGCCGAGCCGTTGCAGTGCTGGCACGAGGTAATCGCGGCGGCGCTTGAATTCGAGGCGGCGCGCTTCGTAGATCGCGATCGTCTCGGGCTCGAAGCAAGCCAGCGCAGCATGCTGCGCGAGCGCGGACGCGCAGATGAACAGGTTCTGCGCGAGCTTCTCGAACGCCCCGATCATCGCCGGCGGCACGACGAGCCAGCCAAGGCGCCAGCCGGTCATGTTGAAGTACTTCGAGAAGCTGTTGACCGTGACGACGTCGTCGCCGAAAGAAAGGGCGGAAACCGGGCGCGCGTCGTACCAGAGCCCCTGATAGATTTCGTCGACGATCGTGAAGCCGCCGCGTGCGCGCACGGCCGCGACGATGCGCTCGAGCTCCGCGGGGGCGATCGAGGTGCCGGTCGGATTCGACGGCGACGCAAGCAGCACGCCGCGCGTGCGCGGTCCCCAGTGATGGGCGATGTCGTCGGCCGTCAACTGGAAGCGCGCTTGAGGGCCGCTCGGCACGAG
>JBCNPL010000305.1:0-3962 GCA_039593375.1 Paraburkholderia sp.
CTCGTTCGCCTCGCGCTCGTCGAGCGGCTGCTCGCAAAGCTCCTTGTAGGCGCGCTGTCGCTCGAACGGGGTATTGCCGAGCGACCAGTAAAGCGGGTGGTCCGTGACGAGGCTGTCGACCGCGACGCCGATGTGATGTCGATAACTCGACCATCGATAGTCTTCCGGCGACGTGACGAGGCGCTCGCGCACCGGACAGAGCTCGATCACGCGACTGGCAAGTAGGAAGTAGCGCTCCCCTTCGATGACTGTTGCCCGGTAGCGGCCTTCCCAGAGGGTGCCGCGCCGCGAGTAACGGCGGTTGAAGTGCGCCACGTACCGCCGGCCGACCGCCTGCATCGCTTTCGGCAAGCTCGATTCGTCGCTCGGCGTGACGAGTAGCTGCACCGCGCCCGGCATCAGCACGTAGGCGTGCACGGAGAGGCGGTGGTCGCGCGAAGCGGCTTTCAAGCAATCGACGAAGAGCTCGTAATCCTGCTCGTCGACAAAGGCGGGCTGCTGATCGAGTCCGCGCAGGATCACGTGCTGCGGCTGTTCAGGGACGTAAAGACGTGCAAGCCGTGCCATGCTGGATTCCGTTAAGAACGTTGGTGATTACCCGAAGGGACGAAACGCCGCGCGAGCCTCGAAGAACGCCGCTCGCGCGGTTCACGCCGCAAGCGCGCCCCGCTTAGGGAGAATGCTCTAGCGAGCACGCTTGGTTTGAATCAATCCTTCTACTCATAATAGGCGGGCCTTTTATGGAGGAAGACACATATGAAACTAAAACAGGCCACTACGGGGGCCGTCGTGGCGCTCGCCTGCGCGACGGCTGCACACGCACAATCGGCCGGCACGTTTTACGCTTCGACAGGGTGGTTCCATTTCTCGCCCCAAAGTTCCAGTGACCAGTTGAAGGTGATCAGCCAGGGCGGCACGCCGATCAACCAATACCAGCCCAACACCGGCGCCCGAATCGACCAATCGGACACGCTCGGGCTCTCGATCGGCTACTTCGTCACCGATCATCTCTCCGCCGAATTCGAACTCGGCATTCCCCCGAAGTTCGACATCAACGGGGCCGACGGATTCTCGGCGTTCGGCAAGCTAGGCAGCGCGCGCCTCTGGAGCCCGGCCCTGCTTTTCAAGTGGAACTTCAGAAAGCCTGACGACAAGTTCCGCCCGTATGTCGGCCTGGGCGTCACGCGCGTCTGGTTTACCGATGCGCAGGTTACGAACACCACTTTCGAATCGAGCGTCCTTGGGGGTCCGACCACAGCGACGGCAGATCGTTCCTGGGCACCCGTTTTCAATCTCGGCTTCAACTACAACCTCACCAAGCATTGGTTCGCCGGCGTGTCGGTCTCCTACATTCCGGTCAGCGCGACAGCCGACTTCACCACGTCTCCCTCGGGACCGCTTGGTACAACGCTGCACACGCAAGCAAAGATCAGGCTCGATCCTATCGTGACTTACGCGAAGATCGGCTACGCCTTCTAGCCTAGTGCAAGTCGGCCCCGACGAGACAGCAAACACCGCCGCGGCGCGCGGCGGCGGCGGTCCGCGGGGCCGATGAATCGAATCGAATCACCTTTCTACGCGTGTTTCGTCCCATTTTTACGCGTGCGCTCGTACCCTCATACGAACCATGGGTCCCGAGCGGGCGCACGTTCGGGCCGCCGCTCGCTGGCATTGATGTTGCGACTCCTGGCTTCCCCGCCCAAAAGGACAGGGTCTATTCATCCCGTTATAGGAAAGAAGCTGACGGAGCGACCATGACCGCACTACCGAATACGCGAGACGCGCTCGAAACATCGTGGCACAGCACGGGACGACACGCCCGCCGTATCGCCCGCCATAGCCGCAACGCCGCCGAGGACATCGGAGGAGAAATGCGCGAACTGCTTTCCGAGCTAGAAGAAGCCCTCTCCGAAGGCGCGCAAGCCGACACGGCCCAGTTGCGCGAGCAATTGAGGAAACGCATCGATATGACGAGAGCGCGGCTCGATGGCGCGCGCGAGACGATGCGCGTGCGCGCCGCCCACGCTGTCGCAGGCGCCAACGACTACGTGAGGGAAAACCCGTGGGAGACCGTGGCGGTGGTAGGAGGTCTCGCTCTGCTCACCGGCTGGCTCCTGGCACGTAGCCGATAGGCACGCGTCGAGCCGCTACGCGAGAGTCTCACGCAGCGGCACCGAAGAAGTCCGCACCGATCAGATCGATGCGGTCGGTGCAGATCGTGTCGACGCCCCACCGCGCGAGCTCTCTCGCGCGCGCCGGGTCGTTGACCGTATAGGCGAGGATAAAGAGCCCTTCGGCCTTGATTTCCGCAACGAGCTGCGCATCGAGCTTGCGATGGTCGGCGTGCAGCGAAACGCATTCGAGCTCGGTCGTCCGTGCGCGCCAGTCCGCCGGCACCGCACCGAACAGCAAGCCTCGCGGCAGCGCCGGTGCCGCATCGCGCGCGGCCGCGAGCGCCTCGAACGAGAACGACGACAGCAGCGGCGGCAAGGTCGCGCCGGCCCAGAGCCCCGCAGCCTCGACGGCCACGCGGTGACCGGTGATGGCTTCGCGCCCTGGACACGGCTTGATTTCGACATTGGCGGCGAGACCGCGCGCCGCGCAGCGCGCGGCGACCGCTGCGAGCGTCGGCATCCGCTCGCCCGCGAAACGGGCGTCGAACCAGCTACCGGCGTCGAGCGCCTCGATGTCGGCATACCTCATGCCAGCGGCAGCGCCACGCCCGTTCGAGGTGCGATCGACTTTGTCGTCATGGAGCAGGAAGACGATGTCGTCCGACGACAGCTTCGCGTCGAACTCGATCATTCGCAGCCCGAACGCCACGCCCGTATCGATCGCCGCCAAGGTATTCTCAGGCGCGAGCGCTCCGCCGCCGCGATGCGCGACCACGCGAGGGTAAGGCCAATCATTCGTCTCGGTCGTCATCGTTTCGCCCGCTGCATCCTCGGCCGGTTCTCGCCGGCTCGCTCGTCCATTCGCCAGTCCATTCGCCGGTCAGTTCGCTCGACGGCCCGTAGCCGGATCGAAGAAGTGCAGATGCTCGATCGGCAGCGCGGCCGGCAGCGCCTCGCCGCGCGTGGGCCGTTGCCCATGCGGCAGGCGCACCGTCACGTCATGGTCGCCCCAGCGCCCATGCGCCAGGTTGTCGGCGCCGAGCAGCTCGCAGGAATCGACGACGATGGGCACGCGGGGACCGTCCGCGCGCGGCGTCATATGCTCGGGCCGAATGCCGAGGATCCACTCGCGCCCGCGACCGATCGTGCCGCCGATATCGGGCGCGCCGTCGACGGGGAGCACCGGCCCACCGCCGGCCACTTCGAATGTGCCGCCATCTTCCGACAGCCTCCCCGACAGGAGGTTCATCGCGGGCGAGCCGATGAAGCCCGCCACGAAGACCGTCGCCGGCCGTTCGTAGACCTCCGTCGGCGCGCCGATTTGCTCTGCGTGCCCGCGATTCATGACAATCACGCGTTCCGCGAGCGTCATCGCCTCGACCTGGTCGTGCGTGACGTAGAGGCTCGTCGTGGCGAGCCGCGCATGCAGCCGCTGGATCTCCAGCCGCATCTGCACGCGCAACTTCGCGTCGAGGTTCGAAAGCGGCTCGTCGAAGAGAAAAACGGCCGGCTCGCGCACGATCGCACGCCCCATCGCGACGCGCTGCCGCTGTCCGCCCGACAGCTCGCGCGGCCGCCGCGAGAGCAGCGGATCCAGCTCCAGGATCTTCGCGGCCGCGGCCACGCGCGTCTCGATCTCCTCGCCGCTCACGCCGCGGATCTTGAGCCCGTAAGCCATGTTTTCGCGCACGCTCATGTGCGGGTAGAGCGCATAGTTCTGAAACACCATCGCGATGTCACGATCCTTCGGCTCGAGGTCGTTGACGACGCGCTCGCCGATCTTGATCTCGCCCTCCGAGACACTCTCGAGCCCGGCGACCATGCGCAAGAGCGTCGACTTCCCGCAGC
>JBCNPL010000306.1:0-3961 GCA_039593375.1 Paraburkholderia sp.
GCTCTCGCTCTGCAAGAACATCGTTTCCAGGCATGGTGGCGATGTCTGGGCCGAAGCCAATCCGGGCCGCGGCACGTCTTTCTGCTTCACGCTTCCGCTGGAAGCGCCGAATGGATGACTCACGGTCGGCCGCGAGTTAACCGCCGCAATTCGTTCACACCTGATCCATGCCTCGAATACCGATGAAAAGACGTCTGTCCGTTCCGACTCAATATAACCATGCCTGCAATGTCGAGGAACTCCGGATGCTGGCTCGGCGCAGGCTGCCGAATTTCGCGTTCGAATATCTGGATGGCGGCGCAGAGGACGAGGTGACGATGCGAGCCAACCGAAGCGCATTCGAGCGCTGGCGCTTCGTGCCGAAGACACTCGTCGACACCCAGCGGCGGGACCTGTCGAGCACGCTGTTCGGCAAGCGCGTCGCGTTGCCGTTGATCGTCGCGCCTACCGGTTTCAACGGCATCTACCACCGTCACGCGGATCTGTCGCTCGCTCGGGCCGCGGCGCGGACGGGCATCCCGTTCACGCTCAGCACGGTGTCGAACCGGCGCGTCGACGAACTGGCGCGCGATGCGGGCGGACGCGTCTGGATGCAGCTCTACATGCTGAAGGATCGCGCGGTAACCTCGGGATTGATGTATCGGGCGGCTCAGGCGGGTTGCGACACGCTGGTCCTGACCACGGACGCGACCCATCTCGGCAATCGGGAATGGGCGCAGCGGCCGTTTCGTGCACCGATGAAATTGAACTGGCGCAATCGGGTCGATGCGCTGTGCCACCCGCGCTGGATCGGGAATGTGCTGATGCCGAACGGTGCGCCGACGTTTGCAAACCTTGCCGAATATCTGCCGGCCGGTCAGCAAAGCGTGCGTAGCGGCATGGGCTATATGGCGAGCCAGATGGATGCTTCGATCACGTGGGACGATGTGGCATGGCTGCGCGAACGCTGGAAGGGCACGCTGATCGTCAAGGGCGTGTTGGATGCCGAGGATGCCACCCGCGCAATTCAGGCGGGTGCGGAGGGTTTGGTCGTTTCCAATCACGGCGGTCGTCAGCTCGACGGCACCGTGCCGTCGATCGACGTGCTCGCCGAGATCGTTCGCGTTTGCGCGGGACGAGCAACGGTGATCGTGGATAGCGGTTTTCGCCGCGGTACCGATGTGGTGAAGGCACTCGCACTTGGTGCGCATGCGGTGATGATCGGCCGACCGGTGCTTTACGGGGTCGCGGCGGGCGGAGAGCAGGGTGCGCTGCATGCGCTATCCTTGCTGGGCGCCGAAATCGACCGTACGCTGGGACAGCTTGGTTGTCCCTCGATCGAGGCGTTAGGTCCGCAATTTCTGCGTGCGGCGTGACGCCCGGCCGCGCGCCCATTCAGGGCAGGCTGATCGGTGGAAGTGGCCGGCTGAATGTCTGCCCGTGAAAGCTAGCCACGCGGGTGGGGCGCGGCCATTGCGTGCCGCGCCTCGATTACGTCCTTGAGCAGGCTCGCAAATGAGGTCGCGCCGAGTTTCTCCTTGATGCTCGCGCGATAGACGTCGACGGTTTTGGCGCTGATACCCAGCTCGCGCGCAATCAGCTTGCTCGCTTTTCCTTCGATCACGCCATTCAGTACTTCCTGCTCACGCGGCGTAAGCGCTCGGATGCGCTGGATCAGCGCCTGGAGGTGCTGATTCGCACGATGCGTTTCGCTGGCGATCTTCATCGCGTTCTGGATGCGGTCGAGCATCTGTTGCGAGTTGTAGGGCTTCTCGACGAAATCGATCGCGCCGTTCTGCAGGGCACGTACCGACATCGGGATATCGCCATGACCCGAAACGAAAATGATCGGCAGCGAAACACCTCGACGGTTGAGTTCCGCTTGCAGATCGAAGCCGCTGACCCCAGGCATGCGCACGTCCAGCACCAGGCAACCCGGTACGCCAGGATCGAACTGTTCCAGGAATTCCACTGGCCCCTGAAAGCAGCGGGTTTGAATCTTCACCGAGGCGAGCAACCAGGAAAGCGACGTACGCATATCCTCGTCGTCATCGACGACGTACACAAGGGGGAGCTGAGTCGGTGCATCCATATCGTGCTTCGGTTCGCTGCAATGAGAATAGCTAGCCGCCCCGAAACATCGAGCCGGTCAGCTGTCATCGTAGCGGTTCAAAAAAAATTTCGGTAAGCGATTCCGCGTCTAGAACAAGTGCAACATGCCGATCACGACCGAGTTCGAATTCTGGCCCGGCTTGGGGGCGGCGAGCGCAGCGGGACCGCCCGCATTGTTCAGCGAGAACGCCGCGGCGTCGCCGTTGCGAACCTCGGCGGCGCCGGCATAGACGATGGTGCGCTTCGACAACGGATAGTCGTAACGGATACCGAACGAATCCGCGTTGCCATCGCTATTGGCGATCTTGCGATAGTGGCCGTAGCTGAGCAGTAGTTTGCCGATGCTGATCGGTACTTCGGCGCTTGCTTCGAAAAAATCGGAATGCGGATTCGCGTAGGTCGAACCGGCCATGTTGGGAACGTCCTGGCCGCCGCGGTGCCTCACATAAACGAAGGCGGGTTTTACGAAGCCAAAGTTGTACGACACGCCGGCCAGTGCGTAATTGCCGCCTTCCACCGGGCTACTCGCGGTGAGCGTCTTGACCGGGCTGAAGCGTTGAAGCTGATAGCCGATATCTACAGACAAATTGTTGTACACGTAGTTGACGCCCCCGCTGTAGGTGTCGCCAAGCGACGCCGGGGCGCCGTTCGACGCGCCGTTGTTGCCTCTGGCCACCAGTGCACGAACGACGAACCCGCCGATGCGCGGCGATACATAGCGCAACGAGTTACTCACGCGCAGTGAAGGGCCGTAGACGAAATTGTCGGCCGCATTGCCCCAGCCCAGGCCCGCGCCGTACGCGGGCAGCGAATACGTGACGAGGATCGTGTGAATCGGGGTGTAGTTGACGCCGGCCTGAAACGCGCCGAACGATCCCGCGAGACCGACCCACGATTCGCGGCCGAACAGTGCGCCGTTCTGCCCGCCAACGCCGTTGAAGGAGTTGAATCCATTCTCGAGCTTGAAAATGGCACGCAGTCCTCCCCCGAGGTCTTCGACGCCCTTGAGTCCCCATGAGGTGGCGGCTATGTCGCCGCTGCCCATGTGGACTGCGTGATTGGGACCGAAGTTCGAATATTCGATCGACGTGTCGATCCGGCCATACAGGGTAATGCTCGATTGAGCAAGGACTGGCGTTGCGCACAACGTCAATGCAGAGGTGAGAATGATTCGCTTGGTCATGCTGTTGGTTCCCCTGGAGTGAAGGTCCGTTACGTGTCTCGTCGTTTTTGGAAGCCGGTATTCGACGACATGATTCGTAGTCCATATTGGTGAGGAAGGTGGAGCCCTTTCCAAAAGACCGGCGATCGTGTCCTTCGAGAAAACGACCATGCCGCAGTGAATTCGCTGGGCCATGCCAGGCGCAGGAAGGCTGGGGCGATGGGGTAGGCGCCGCCGGTACCGACTTCGGCACGCTGAAATATCCCGACGACGAGCGCAGTCTAGGTGATCGCTTTTTTGGCGGTAAGCCAAGGGATGCACGTATCGCAGCAGCAGAATCTTTAGGTTTGTACTGAATTCTTCGCCGGTGTGACAGTGGCAGCGACGGAGTGCGGAACCCGTCGATTTATTACAAGAACCCGTTTTCGACTCGGCGGCCGACTAAAGATTTTCCTAGGTCGTCAGGTGGTTTTGTTGGGTTACCGTCAAAAAAGAGTTCTCTTAGACTGCCTTCACGGTTTAACGAGTCGGCTCATCCGATGCGTGCCGCTCGGCTTTGTCCGATAAGGCGATGCAAAGCACCCACGCCTGAATCGCCGCCGACATTGCTGGTGTGCCTGAACCGATCAAGCGGCAGGCATGGCGTGTTTGCGGTTAACGGAACGTTGTGCGTCGATGCGCTCGACATCAAGGCTCGAGAAGACGCCG
>JBCNPL010000307.1:0-3952 GCA_039593375.1 Paraburkholderia sp.
ATCCCGCGCGGGCCGGGCAAGACGACGAACATCGTCGAATTCTATTATCCCGAGGAAATCGCCCTCTTCGAGCGCGAGTTCGTCGAGGCCGAGCGCGCCGCCTATATGGAGACGGCGCGCGAGGACGACGAGATCGCCGAGCGGATGGACGCCGGTCGGCTCGCGCTCATGCGGCGCGGCGAATCGCAGGTGGGGCCGTATCAGAGCCCGATGGAAGACGGCATGCAGCACTTCCACGAGTTCCTGCGGCGGGAGCTTGGTACGATCTGAGAGGTATCGAGCGGCACCGCGGCGAGAGCTTGGTACGATCCGAGAGGCATCGAGCGGCATCTCCTCGCGCCAAGGCGGGCAAGAAGGCGTTCCTTCTTGCCCGTTTTTTCGTGCGACGGATGCCGCCGAAGTGGATGCGGCGCGCGGACATTCGCGCGCCCTCCCATCATCGGCTGAAATCGCCGTGAACAGGCCCTAAACTTTGAGCATCACTGCAAAGCCTTCGCTCCCCACGAGGACCATCATGCCGCATACCCATTACACGACGCTGATCCTGGCCGACAACCTCGCCGAGCGTCTCGAGCACGCGCCTCAGTCGGTGCTCGTCTTCGATTGCAGCTTCGATCTCGCCGACCCGGCCGCCGGCGAACAGGCCTACGCGGCCGGCCATATCCCCGGCGCGCACTACCTGCATCTCGAACACGACCTGTCAGGCCCGAAGACGGGGAAAAACGGGCGGCATCCGCTGCCCGAGCGCGCCGCGCTCGTCGATACGCTCGCCTCGCGCGGCCTGATGCGAAACCAACAAGTCGTCGCCTACGATGCGCAGGGCGGCGCCTACGCGGCCCGGCTCTGGTGGCTCTTGCGCTGGCTGGGGCATGATTCGGTCGCCGTGCTCGACGGCGGCCTGCAAGCCTGGCAGGGCGCTGGACATAAACTCGACACGGCAACGCCGGCGCGCACGAAGGGCGACTTCAAGGCAGGGCCGCCACTCGCGGTCACGGTCGATGCCCACGCGCTCGAACAGAACCTGTCGACGCATGAGCGGCTCGTCGTCGACGCGCGCTCACCCGATCGCTACCGCGGCGAAAACGAGACGATCGACCCCGTTGCCGGACACATTCCGGGCGCCGTGAATCGCTTCTTCAAAGACAATCTGACGAACGACGGGCGGTTCAAGCCTGCTCATACGCTGCGCGACGAGTTCAAGGCCGCGGTCGGAGCGACGGCGCCCGAACATGTCGTTCTGCAGTGCGGCTCGGGCGTCACGGCCTGCCACAACGCCCTCGCGATGGAAGTGGCCGGCCTGCACGGCTATGCCCTCTATCCCGGCTCGTGGAGCGAGTGGTGCGCGGAGCCGTCGCGGCCCATCGCGGTGGGGCCGAAGCCGTAAGTCGCGACCGGTCGGTTGCTGCTCGTCGCCGCTCGTCGTCGCTTCGGCAGCCGACTCGAACGCAGGGCTAAGCGACGCCGTGCTCGCGCAGCCACGCGAGCGTTCGGCGCCACGCGTCCTCGGCGTCGGCCTTGCGGTAGCTCGGCCGATAGTCGGCGAAAAATGCATGACCGGCGTCGTCGTAGACCACGAACCGCGAGCCGCGGGCAACCTGCGGTCCTTGCGCGATCAAGGCCTTCATCCGCTCGATCACATCTTGCGGGTTGCCCTTGTCCTGAAGTCCGTAAAGTCCGAGCACGGGCGCATGTAGATCGGCAACATGATCGATCGGGTTGAACGGCTTCGTTTCGGTAGGCTTGCCCTCCAGGAACCCGTAGAACGAGACGGCGGCCTTGAGCCTCCGGCTGTGCTCGGCAAAGAGCCACGCTTGCCTGCCGCCCCAGCAGAAGCCGACCACACCGAGACGGTTCAGGTCGCCTCCGTTCTCGCCCGCCCATTGAACGGCTGCATCGAGGTCCGCCATGACGGAAGCGTCGGGCACCTTGCTGACGATATGCTCGTCGAGCTGTTGAATCGACGGGTAAGCCCCCGGATCCCCTTGTCGCGAGTAAAGATCCGGTGCGATCGCAAGGTAGCCGAGCTTCGCGAAGCGCCGGCAGACATCGGCGATATGCTCGTGCACGCCGAAAATCTCATGGATCACGATCACGACGGGCAAATGCTTCTTGCCCTGCGGCTGCGCGCGGTAAGCGGGTACGAGCGACCCCTGCGAGTGGAAGCCGACTTCGCCGGCCTCGAGGCCCTCGCTGTCGGTATGGATGGTCTGCGCCGAGACCGGCAGCACCGCCGCCGCAAACCCGCTGCCGATCGCCGCCTTGAGGAAAGTGCGGCGGTCGAAAGGAACGTGCGGAACAAGCGTATCGATATCAGGTGACAACATCTTCGCTCCTTGTGTTTGAGATCACCCGCCGCGTACTACCGCCCCGACTCCTCAGTGCAGCTTGACGCGCGGCAGCGTGGTGCGCCGCAGCCAGTGAGCGACGGTATCGAGCATCATGCGCGGATAACCGTGCAATGCGGCAATATGCAGCCTGTAGAGCGACATGTACATGAAGCGCGCAAAAAGCCCCTCGACGAGCATGCTGCCGCCGATGAGCCCGCCCATCAGGTTCCCGACCGCGCTGAAGTGGCCGAGCGAGACGAGCGAACCAAAATCGCGGTAGGTGAACTCGGGCAACGGCCGGCCGTCGAGCCGATTGGCGAACGCCCGCAACAGAAAGCTCGCTTGCTGGTGCGCGGCCTGCGCACGCGGCGGCACCTTGCGGTCGTTGCCGTCGTGGCTCGGCCACGAGCAGGCGGCGCAGTCGCCAAGCGCAAAGATATCGTCATCGGCTTCCGTTTGCAGCGTGCGCCGCACGACGAGCTGGCCGAGCTTCGTCACGGGCAGCCCGTCGAGCTGCGAAAGCACGGCCGGCGCCTTGATCCCGGCGGCCCATACCGTCAGATCGGCGCGCACTGTCTTGCCGCTCGCCGTCCGAACCAGGCCAGGCGCAATCTCGGCCACCCTTTCGCCTGTCATCAGCTTTACGCCGAGCTTGCGCAAGAGTTCGGCCGTCGCGCTCGAAACGCGCTCCGCCAACGCGGGCAGGATCCGCGGCCCCGCCTCGATGACGACGATGCCGACGTCGTGGCTCGGATCGAGCTTGTGCAGCCCGTACGCGGAAAGCACCTGGGCCGTGTTGCGAAGCTCGGCCGATAGTTCGACACCGGTCGCGCCCCCTCCGACGATGGCGATCTGGATGCGCGGCTCCTCGTCCGGCCCGTTTTCGACCGCCACGTGGTCCTGATGCTCGGCACGGATGCAGGCGGCGATGAGCTTCTTGCGAAAGCGCTCGGCCTCCTCGACCGTATCGAGTGCAATCGCATGCTGCTCGGCGCCGGGCACCCCGAAAAATGCGGTCGTGCTGCCGATGGCAATGACGAGTGTGTCGTATTCGAGCTCCCGCGCCGGCAGGAGCTCGGCGCCGTCCTCATCGAGCACGCGGGCGAGCCTGATTCGCCTCGCGGCGCGGTCGATGCCCGCTAGCTCGCCCTGCTGGAATTCGAAGCCGTGCCAACGCGCCTGCGCCGCGTATTCGAGCTCCTGCGTGAACGGGTCCATGCTGCCCGCGGCCACTTCATGCAGCAGCGGTTTCCAGATATGCGTCGGATACCGATCGACAAGCGTGACGATCGCGCGCTGAGCCGATTTTCGCTTGCGACCGCCATAGCGATCGCCGAGGCGAGTTGCGAGCTCGAGCCCCCCTGCCCCACCCCCTACGACGATGAAACGATGCATGCCTGATTCTCCGTAGTTGCCGTTGCTGATTCTTGTTGCCGGCATCACGATGTGATGCGCACCGCTGAACGTAGGGGGCCGCGACCGCTGGATCAGTGCGCCTCTTCCCAATTCGACCCGACGCCGACCTCCGCCACGAGCGGCACCTTGAGCTCCGCGACGCCGCACATCAGTTGAGGCAGCTTCTCGCGAATGGTCGGGAGCTCGTCTTCGGGTACTTCGAGCACGAG
>JBCNPL010000308.1:0-3938 GCA_039593375.1 Paraburkholderia sp.
CGAGGCGCTCGTCGTCGAGGTGCTCGCGCTGACGCTCGACAAGGACTGACGCAAACATCATGTGGAACAACGTTCGCCAGCTCAATCTCGCCGCCAACGCGCTCTATGCGCTGGCGCTCGCCGCGCTCGTCGCGGCGGGCGGGATCTGGCTCGCGCAACGTCCGTCGTTTGCGCTGTCCGCGCTCCTGATCGACGGCGACACCGATCACATCAATACGCCGACCGTGCGCGCGAGCGTGATCGGCCACCTGAAGGGCAATTTCTTCACGGTCGATCTCGACGCGGCGAGGCAGGCGTTCGAGCAGATGCCGTGGGTGCGTCGCGCAAGCGTGCGCCGCGTGTGGCCGAATGCACTCGCCGTCACGCTCGAGGAGTACAAGCCGCTCGGCACATGGGGCAGCGACCAACTCGTCTCGGTCGACGGCGAGCTCTTCACGGCGAATCAGGGCGAGCTCGACGACGATTTGCCCGCGTTCGACGGTCCGCCCGGCACGGCGAAGGAAGTCGTCGCGCGCTACTTCGACTTCAAGAAGTGGCTCGCGCCGATCGGCGCGACGCCCGACGAAGTGACGCTTTCGCCGCGTTATGCGTGGACAGTGAAACTGTCGAACGGCACCGAGATCGAATACGGCCGTGAGCGCAACGCGTCGACGCTCGAGGAGCGCAGCCATCGGTTGACCGCGGCCTGGAAGGCCGTGACGGCGCGCTGGGGGAACGACATCGAATATGCGGACTTGCGCTATCCGAACGGCTTTGCGATTCGCGCGGCGGGGATGCGTTTCATCGGCGATGCGTCGGGCGCCGGGCAGCCCAAGAGGTAAGAGAAAGAACCACACATGAGCACGCTATGAGTAAAGACTACAAAGATCTGCTGGTTGCTCTCGACATCGGTACGGCCAAGGTCGTGGCGATCGTCGCCGAGCTTCGGGGCGAAGGCCATTACGAGGTGATCGGGCTTGGGCAAAGCGAATCGAAGGGGCTCAAGAAGGGCGTTGTGGTGAACATCGAAGCCACCGTGCAATCGATTCAGCGCGCGCTCGAAGAAGCGGAACTGATGGCGGATTGCAAGATCACAAACGTCTTTACCGGCATCGCGGGCAGCCACATCCGCAGCTTCAATTCGAGCGGAATGGTCGCGATCAAGGACAAGGAAGTCACGCAGACGGATGTCGCGCGCGTGATCGAAACGGCCAAGGCGATCAACATTCCCACGGACCAGCAGGTGCTGCACATCCTGACGCAGGAATTCATCATCGACGGGCAGGAAGACGTGCGCGAGCCGATCGGCATGAGCGGCATCCGGCTCGAAGTGAAGGTGCACATCGTGACAGGCGCCGTATCCGCCGCGCAAAACATCGTCAAGTGCGTGCGCCGCTGCGGTCTCGAAGTCAACGACCTGATTCTGCAGCCGCTCGCGTCGTCGCTCGCGGTGCTGACCGAAGACGAGAAGGAGCTCGGCGTCGTGCTCGTCGACATCGGCGGCGGCACGACCGACATCGCGATTTTCAGCGAAGGCGCGATCCGCCACACCGCCGTGATTCCGATCGCGGGCGATCAAGTGACGAGCGACATCGCGATGGCGTTGCGCACGCCGACGCCCGACGCCGAGGACATCAAGGTCGGCTACGGCATCGCGAAGCAGGCGCTCGCCGATCCCGACGAAATGATCGAAGTGCCGGGGCTCGGCGAACGCGGTCCGCGCACGCTGTCGCGTCAGGCGCTCGCGGCCGTCATCGAGCCGCGCGTGGAAGAACTGTTTTCGCTCGTGCATCAGGTCGTGCGCGAGTCAGGCTACGAGGAGCTCCTGAGCTCGGGGGTGGTGCTGACGGGAGGAGCCTCGATGATGCCGGGCATGGTCGAGCTCGGCGAGGACATATTTCTGAAACCGGTGCGCATCGGCGTGCCGGAGTACGCGGGGGGGCTTGCCGACGTCGTGCGCAATCCGCGTTACTCGACGGCGATGGGACTGCTCGTCGAAGGCTCGTCGCAGCGAATGCGCGGTCGCAAGGTCGCCGTGCAGTCCGGATCGATGGGGCAGGTGTTCTCGCGAATGAAGGATTGGTTTCTGGGCAATTTTTGAATTTTCGAATTCGCGCGAGTGCCGGCGGCTTGCGCGCGACAGGGGGTTGCCCGATCCCTTGCCGAATAACGGCCGAGAGCAGGATTTTTCTTGACGGAGGCAATATGGAATTCCAGATGTTGGAAACGGAAACCAGCGGCACCATCATCAAGGTGGTCGGCGTTGGCGGTGCCGGCGGCAACGCCGTGCAGCACATGATCAACAAGGGGGTGCAGGGCGTCGATTTCGTCGTCATGAACACCGATGCGCAGGCGCTCGCGCGTTCGCGTGCTTCGCACGTGATCCAGCTCGGCAACACGGGTCTCGGCGCCGGTGCGAAGCCGGAGATGGGACGCGCGGCGGCCGAAGAGGCGCGCGAGCGGATCGCCGATGCGCTGCGCGGCGCGCACATGGTCTTCATCACGGCTGGCATGGGCGGCGGCACGGGGACGGGCGCGGCGCCCGTGGTCGCGCAAATCGCCAAGGAGATGGGCATCCTGACCGTCGGTGTCGTCAGCAAGCCGTTCGAGTTCGAAGGCGGCAAGCGGATGCGCGTGGCGGAGGCAGGTTCGCAGCAACTGGAGGATCACGTCGACTCGCTGATCGTCGTCCTGAACGACAAGCTGTTCGAGGTGATGGGCGATGACGCCGAAATGGACAAGTGCTTCCAGTGCGCTGACGATGTGCTCAACAACGCGGTGGCCGGCATTGCGGAGATCATCAACGTCGACGGACTCGTGAACGTCGACTTCGAAGACGTGAAGACGGTGATGGGCGAGCAGGGCAAGGCGATGATGGGCACGGCGACGGTAGCCGGCGTCGATCGCGCACGGCTTGCCGCCGAGCAGGCCGTCGCTAGCCCGCTGCTCGAAGGCGTCGATTTGTCGGGTGCGCGCGGCGTGCTCGTCAACATCACGTCGAGCCGCTCGCTGCGCCTTTCGGAAACGCGCGAAGTCATGAACACGATCAAGAGCTACGCGGCCGAGGACGCGACCGTCATCTTCGGCGCCGTCTACGACGACGCGATGGGCGACGCGCTGCGCGTGACCGTCGTCGCGACAGGTCTTGGCCGTACCGCCGCGAGCGCCGCGAAGAAGCAGCAGTCGACGCCGATGACGCTCTTGCGCACGGGCACGGACAACCAGCCCGTCAGCGCGATGCATCACGGCTACGCGGCGCCGCAGGCAACGTCGTCGGCCGACTACGGTGCGTTCGACACGCCGGCCGTCTGGCGCAACTCGCGTGAAACCGCCGCATCGCACGTGCAGGCGCTGCAGGAAAAGGGCGTCGACACGTACGACATTCCGGCGTTTTTGCGCAAGCAGGCGGACTGACGCGCGCGGCGCCGGATGGCGTCGCGCGATGAGCGCTTACGAGCGCACGAAAGGCTGAGCATGTTGAACGGCAACGGCGCAAGACGGCCGCGTCTTCTCGGACGTGCGGCCGGGGCGGCCGTGCGCGGCGCATCGGCGAAGCGGGTCGGCAGACTGTCGGCACGCATGCGTCCTGCGACGGCGCGCGGCGGCGCAAGGCGCACGCGGGTCTGCGCGACGCCCTGCGACAAGCGGATCTGGCAGCGAGCCGCAAGGTAGGCAGGCGGCGCGCGATCGGCGCCGACGTTTCACTGCCGTGCGAAAGGCGCGCATCTCGGGCAAGATGCGTGGCGTTGGGTCGCGCGGGCGGGGAAGGTCGGCGGCACGACGAAGAACTGGCGCAAAGCGGCGACGCGTTGCGCAGAGGCAACGTCTGCTCGGCTGTTTCAACTGCGTTTGTAACGTTCGACGACCGCCAGCGAATGGCCGGCGCCCGGGAATGCCTCCGTTCCGGGCGCCGGCGCCGTTGCTCTCCCGGGTAACGCGAAGAAACACACTGATACGTC
>JBCNPL010000309.1:0-3928 GCA_039593375.1 Paraburkholderia sp.
CGTTCGCAAGCCCGATCGCCGCGCCGATCGCCACGATCAAGAGTGCGCCGGACCATTGCTCGATCGCCGTTCCCTGTACGAAGTGGACGGCGAGCACATTCGAAAGCGAGACGACGGCCGATGCGGAGAGATCGAAGCCGCCGCTCAGGACGACGACCGTCTGTCCGATCGCGGCGAGCGCCAGGGTAGCGCTGCTCGAAATCAGTTGGCCTACATCGTAGAGTCCGACCGGCGTGACCGACAACCCTACCCAGGTGATCATCATCGCGGCAAACGCGCCGATCGCGATGATGAGTCCTCGCGACCGATCGAGCCGCGCCGCAAAGCCGAACCGGCTACCCGGCCGCGCGATCTCGCTTTCGGACGATGACGATGCAACGGCATGGTTCATGGCAGCTTTCCTTCGCATGAACGAACGATTGATCAGAACCACTAAGCGTCTTCGAACAATGAAGCTTTCGCGGAACGCGCTCTCAGCTCGCGAGCATCCTGCGCATGACGTTCTCCTCCGTCAGCGCGTCGCCCTCGAGCTCGCCGACATTGCTGCCGCGATAGACGACCGAGACTCGATCGCAAACGTTGACGAGTTCGGGAACGTCAGTCGAATAGAACAGCACGGCGCCGCCCGCCGCGGCGAACGCGCGCATCAGCACGAAGATCTGATGCTTCGTGCCGACATCGATGCCGCGCGTCGGGTCGAACATCAGCCAGACGCGACTTTGCGCGAGCAGCCATTTCGCCATCGCGATCTTTTGCTGGTTGCCGCCCGAAAAAGACAGACACGGTTTGTAGACGGCGCGCGGGTGAACCTCCATCTGCGCGAGGACCTGCTCGATCGCGGCGCGCTCGCGCTTGCGATCGATGATTCCGAAGCGCGTATAGCGATCCACGACCGGAAGCGAAATGTTTTCGCCGCCCGAGAGCCGCAAGAACAAGCCCTCGGTTTTTCGATCCTCGGGCAGCAAGCTCGTCGAAACGCCTCTTTTCAGCGAATCGGCGGTCGAAGTCAGCGTGACCGGTTTGCCGTCCACGACGATTTGTCCCGCGTCGACGAACCGCGCACCGAAGAGCGCCTCGAAGATTTCGCGTTGGCCCATGCCCTGCAACGCGGCGATACCGTGCACTTCGCCCGCCGCCACGGCAACGCTGAAATCATTGACGACGCCATCCACGCGAATGCCGCGCGCTTCGAGCGCGGCCGGTATCTCGACGGCCTCGGACTCTGCCTTCGGCGAGTCCTTCGGTGGATATTTCGCCTCCATCGAGCGCCCGATGACGAGGCGTATCACTTCGTCGTCGGAAATATCGCGCGCGTCGAATGCGCCGACATCGCGGCCATTGCGATAGATCGTCAGGCTGTCGCAGAACTCGCGCACCTCCTGCATCCGGTGCGAGATGAAGACGAACGTGACGCCGCGCGCCTTCAGTTCGTCTATTCGGCGCGCGAGCCACGCGACATCGCGGCCCGACAGCGCCGAGGTCGGCTCGTCGAGCAGCAGCACCTCCGGCCGGCGCACGATCGCCTTCGCGATCTCGATCTTCTGACGAACGGGCAAGGAGAGATCTCCGACGAAGGCACTGGGCCGCACGTCGTCGAGTTCCAGTTCCTCGAGCCACTGCGCGACCTGTCGCTGAGCCTCGCGCTGCTTGATGCGGCCGAACCAACCGGTCGGCTCGTACGACATCGCCAGGTTCTGAGCCACCGTCAGATCGCGCACGAGCGTCATCTCCTGAAACGCTGTCTGCACGCCAATGCGATGCGCGTCTTTCGGACCGTGCATTTGCACGCTGCGCCCCATGATCGAGATCGTGCCGGCATCGGGCCTCATGAGCCCTGACAGCAGCTTGACGGTGGTCGACTTGCCCGCGCCGTTTTCGCCGAGCAACGCGTGCACAGCGCCGCGACGCACTCGCAGCGACGCTTGCTGGAGCGCCACCGTCGCGCCGAAGCGCTTCGTCACGTTCGAAACGTCGACCGCCCACTCCGACGAGCCGGTCGCATCGGCGCCCGCCGGGACCGCGGTATCCGCTGTACTCATCGTGGTGTTCCTCCTTCTTCGCGTGGCTGCTTCGGCTTTCCGCTGGCCTCCGCCCGCATGAGCACGCGCCTCAATCGGGCTTGCCGCTCAGCGCAGCGCTGAAGCCGACTTCGCTCGTTTCGTCCGAGAAGATGTCCGCGAACCAGCCGGGCGGTACTTTCGTTGGCGGAAATGCGCTGCACCCCGCTTTCAACTCGTCGATCGATCCCGTATTGCAGAACTTCGAACCCGCGTTGTCGACAAGCGGAAGCTTCAACGTCACGTGTTGCGGGAAGTCCTTGCCGTCGAGCTTGGCTACGGCGAGCTTAAGCGCGAGCGCGCCCGAATACGGCGGCGAGCCGTATGAAATGGAGCGATACCCGAACGATCGATAGCTACCCTCGCCCTTCACCGTGCCGGGCGGCAACATCTGCACGCGGTGACCGTTCGCCGATTCGCCCGCGCACGGCTTGATCTTGTCGTCCGCAATCCCGGCTTCGAGCTGCATCGATGCCGCCGTGAAGCAGCCGACCTGCATCCAGAGCCCGTCGATCTTGTCCCAGCCGTTCGTCGCGACGATCTTCGAAAGCTCCGTTCTTGCCGTCGCCTGGCTCCACATGCCGGTTCCCTCGGCGATAATCTTGATGCCTGGATACTTCGCGAACACCTCTTTCGCCGCTTCGGTACGCTCGCGATCGACGGAAGTCCCCGGCACGCCCGTGATCATGACGATGTTGCCCTTGCCGCCGAGCGTCTTCGCGAGCCATTCGGCCGTCACGCGGCCCGCCTCGTGTTGATCGATCGAAATCGTATGAGCGCACGGCTCGGTGACGACTGCGTCGTAAGTGACGACGACGACGCCTTTCGAGCACGCGTTCTTGATCGCGCGATTGAGCGCGGTCGGCGAGATCGGATAGACGACGATCGCTTTTGCGCCCGCCTGCACCATCGAATTGATCTGCTGGATTTGTTTTTGCGCATCGGTGCCCGCGACTTGCACTTCGAGGTCGACCTTGTCCTTCAGGGCCGGCGTCTGAGCCATCGCCTTCACCATGTTCGCCGCCTCGGTTTGCCAATCGTTGCCGACATAGCTCATCGAGAGATAAATCTTGTACTTACCCGCCGCCAGCGCGGGTGCCGATGCGAAGCCGGCCGCGCTCAGCAGCAGCGCGCCCAGCGCGATCCGCCACGCCATGCGACAAAAAAAGTTTGTCGTCCTGACCATGTCTTCCTCCGAGTCTGCTTTCGTTCGTTATGTGGAGTGAAACTACGTCTGCACGTGAGGCAGCGTCGCTTCACGCGGCAGTTGCAAGCCGGCTGACCCTGGCACCACATCGGGGTCATGACCGGGAACGACGAAGTCCGCGATCTCTCGAATCCGCCGCAGCGATGCGAGTTCGGCCTGCGTCTCGTGGACGATGCCGACCGGCACGCCCTCGACGATGTTTTCCATGCAGTTGGCGCAATCGCCGGCGATCACGACGATGCCGGCCTCGGTCTGGACGGCGACCGACTGATGGCCCGGTGTATGCCCAGGCGTCGGCACGACTCGCACGCCCGGCGCGATATCCGCCACGCCATTCACGAACCACCAGCGAAAATAGGCGAGCGGCTCGCGGCCGATCAGAAATTCCTGATAGAAGGTCGACTGCGTCGGCAGCGGTCGGCCCGCATACTCCCATTCCGCTTGCTGCACGACGAAGCGCGCGTTGCGAAAGAGCGTGTTGCCGCCCGAGTGGTCATAGTGCAAGTGCGTGTTGATGACGATATCGACATCCTCGGCACGCCAGCCGACGTATTCCTTCAGTGCACGCTCGAGCCGCTCTTCGGGCGCCTGCTCACAAGGGCAGACGAAGCTCGAGACCCATCCGGGATCGTGAATGCCCGTATCGACCACGATCTTTTTCGTG
>JBCNPL010000031.1:0-16736 GCA_039593375.1 Paraburkholderia sp.
GGAGTCGTCTCAATGAGCATTGATCGGGCCTTGGTCGACGCCGCGCTCGCGGCCGTCACGGACCCCAACACGGGCCGCCCGTTCTCGGCAGCGAAAGGCGTCAGGAACGTCGCGATCGACGGCGCGATAGTGCGCGCCGAGATCGTCCTCGGCTATCCCGCCCAGACGCGGCACGCCGCGCTGCGCGCGCTCGTCGAAGGCGAGCTGCGCAAGGTGCCCGGCGTCGAGCGCGCCGAGGTCGCGATCTCGCAGTCGATCGTCGCCCATGCCGTGCAGCGCGGCGTCAAGCTGCTGCCGAACGTCAAGAACATCGTCGCCGTGGCCTCGGGCAAGGGTGGCGTCGGCAAAAGCACGACGGCCGTCAACCTGGCGCTCGCGCTCGCGAGCGAAGGCGCTTCGGTGGGCGTGCTCGACGCCGACATCTACGGGCCTTCGATTCCGACGATGCTCGGCATCCATGACCGCCCCGAATCGCCGGACGGACAATCGATGAATCCGCTCGAAGGCCATGGCGTGCAGGCGAATTCGATCGGCTTTCTCGTCGAGCAGGACAACCCGATGGTCTGGCGTGGTCCGATGGTGACTTCGGCGCTCGAGCAGCTGCTGCGGCAGACGAACTGGCGCGAGCTCGACTACCTGATCGTCGATATGCCGCCCGGCACGGGCGACATCCAGTTGACGCTCGCTCAGCGTGTGCCGGTGACGGGAGCGGTCATCGTCACCACGCCGCAAGACATCGCGCTCATCGATGCCAAGAAGGGCTTGAAGATGTTCGAGAAGGTCGGTGTGCCGATTCTCGGCATCGTCGAGAACATGAGCATCCATATCTGCTCGAACTGCGGACATGCCGAACACATCTTCGGCGCGGGCGGCGCCGAGCGGATGGCGCGCGAGTACGGCGTCGAGCTGCTCGGCAGCCTGCCGCTCGATATTGCGATTCGCGAGCAGGCCGACAGCGGGCGGCCGACCGTCGTCGCCGAGCCCGACGGGCGGGTTGCCGAAAGCTATCGCGAAATCGCGCGCAAGGTCGCGATCCATATTGCCGAGCGAGCGCGCGACATGACGTCGAAGTTCCCGAGCATCGTCGTGCAGAACACCTGAGCGCGGCTTCGCCCCGGCCGTTCGGATGTGCCGCCCGCGCGCGCCGCGCGTCGCGGTATCATGTCGCCTTCGCTTGAGTCCGGCATGGCGGTGCCCGCATGAGACAGGAAGGGCACGCGGCCGGCATGAGGATCGCATGAGAGAACGAACCGACGGGCGGTGCGCGCATGCGCTGAGCGTCCTCGCCTGGATGGGCCTGCTGGGCCTGATAGGCGCGACGCTCGGCGGGTGTACCGCTTTTTTCGGCCCCCACGAGAAACGCGCGAGTGCGCAAGTGCTGCCGACCGTCGGTAACACGGCGCGCGGCTCCGTCGCGTTCATCGAGCGCTCGGACGGCGTCCAGGTGACTTACAACCTGACCGGCCTGCCGCCCAACAGCGACCACGCGCTGCAGGTTCACGAGCGCGGCGACTGCAACGCGGCCGACGGCTCGAGCGCGGGTGCCGTCTTCGCGCCGGCGGCATCGAGGCTGCGGGCGGGCGTGCGCGTCGAGGGCGACCTCGGCAACATCCATGCGGACGCCACCGGCGTGGCGACGGGTTTCATCGTCGCGCCCGATCTCGCGCTCGACGGCGTGCGCTCGGTGGTCGGCCGCTCCGTGCTGATTCACCGCGAGCCGGACGATCCGGCATTCCCCGATCACAGCGTCGGCGCCGCGCTCGCGTGCGGCACGATACGGTAGTGCGCGGGGCGAGGCAACGACCGACAGGCGGCGACGCGGTTCGAAGCAGCGGCGCGGTGAAAGGCAGACTCTGGCTAACGATACTTTATGGCAATCAAATCCGATAAGTGGATTCGGCGCATGGCCGAAGAGCACAAGATGATCGAGCCGTTCACGGCCGACCAGGTGCGCACGGCCGAGGACGGCCGCAAGATCGTGAGCTACGGCACTTCGAGCTACGGGTACGACATCCGCTGCGCGGACGAATTCAAGATCTTTACGAACATCAATACGACGATCGTCGACCCGAAGAATTTCGACGAAAAATCGTTCGTCGATTTCAAGGGCGACGTCTGCATCATTCCGCCCAACTCGTTCGCGCTCGCGCGCACGGTCGAATACTTCCGGATTCCGCGCAACGTGCTGACGGTGTGCCTCGGCAAGTCGACCTATGCGCGCTGCGGAATCATCGTCAACGTGACGCCGTTCGAGCCAGAGTGGGAAGGCTATGTGACCCTCGAGTTCTCGAACACGACGCCGCTGCCGGCGAAGATCTATGCCAACGAGGGCGTCGCGCAGGTGCTCTTCTTCGAGAGCGACGAGGTGTGCGAGGTTTCCTATGCGGACCGTGGCGGCAAGTACCAGGGGCAGCACGGCGTCACGCTGCCGAAGACGTGATGCGCCGTCACACGGTTGACGCATAGCGGCAAGAAACTCCGGGCCTGTTCACCTGATGGCAGGTTCCGAGGTTGTTCGAGCGACCGCTCGGCACGGAGCTTGAACCGGGCCGGCGGTCCTTGTTTTTGGAGATTGGTCCCATGAAGTTTCGTTTCCCCGTCGTCATCATCGATGAAGACTTTCGCTCCGAGAACATCTCGGGTTCCGGCATCCGGGCGCTCGCCGAGGCGATCCAGGGCGAGGGCGTCGAGGTGTTGGGGCTGACGAGCTATGGAGATCTCACTTCGTTCGCGCAGCAGTCGAGCCGCGCGTCGTGCTTCATCCTGTCGCTCGACGACGACGAGCTCATGCTCGGCGAAACGGGGCCCGACGGCGAACTGCCCGAGCTCGCGACGGCAATCATCGAGCTGCGTGCGTTCGTCACCGAAGTGCGCCGCCGCAATGCCGACATCCCGATCTTTCTCTATGGCGAGACGCGCACCTCGCGCCACCTGCCGAACGACATCCTGCGCGAACTGCACGGCTTCATCCATATGTTCGAGGACACGCCCGAATTCGTCGCGCGGCATATCGTGCGCGAAGCGAAGGTCTACCTCGATTCGCTCGCGCCGCCGTTCTTCAAGGAGCTCGTGAAATACGCGGACGAGGGCTCGTACTCGTGGCACTGCCCCGGCCACTCGGGCGGTGTCGCGTTCCTCAAGAGTCCGCTCGGCCAGATGTTCCACCAGTTCTTCGGCGAGAACATGCTGCGCGCCGACGTCTGCAACGCGGTCGACGAACTGGGGCAACTGCTCGATCATATCGGCCCCGTGGCCGCGTCCGAGCGCAATGCCGCGCGCATCTTCAGCGCCGACCATCTCTTCTTCGTGACGAACGGTACTTCGACGTCGAACAAGATCGTCTGGCATGCGACGGTGGCGCCGGGCGACATCGTCGTCGTCGATCGCAATTGCCACAAGTCGATCCTTCATGCGATCACGATGACGGGCGCGATCCCCGTGTTCCTCACGCCGACGCGCAACAACTTCGGCATCATCGGGCCGATTCCGCTCGATGAATTCAGGCCCGAGAACATCCGCAAGAAGATCGAAGCCAATCCGTTTGCTCGCGAGGCGCTCGAGAAGAACCCGCGCCTGAAGCCGAGAATTCTGACGATCACGCAGAGCACCTACGACGGCGTCGTCTACAACGTCGAGATGATCAAGGAGCTGCTCGGCGATTTCCTCGATACGCTGCATTTCGACGAGGCCTGGCTGCCGCACGCCGAATTCCACCCGTTCTACAAGGACATGCACGCGATCGGCGCGGGGCGGCCGCGCACGGGCGCGCTCGTCTTCGCGACGCACTCGACGCACAAGCTGCTCGCCGGGATCTCGCAGGCATCGCAAATCGTCGTGCAGGATTCGGCCGACGGCGCCTTCGATCGGCACCGTTTCAACGAAGCGTATTTGATGCATACGTCGACGAGCCCGCAGTACGCGATCATCGCCTCGTGCGACGTGGCCGCCGCGATGATGGAGCCGCCGGGCGGCACGGCGCTCGTCGAGGAATCGATCGCGGAGGCGCTCGATTTCCGGCGTGCGATGCGCAAGGTCGATGCCGAGTACGGCGACGATTGGTTCTTCCAGGTCTGGGGGCCGGAGGCGCTCGCCGACGAAGGGATCGGCTCACGGGAAGACTGGGTGCTGCGCGCGAACGATCCGTGGCACGGCTTCGGGCCGCTCGCCGAGGGCTTCAACATGCTCGACCCGATCAAGGCGACGATCGTGACGCCGGGGCTCGACCTGGCGGGAGATTTCGGCGAGACGGGCATTCCGGCCGCGATCGTGACGCGGTATCTGGCCGAGCACGGCATCATCGTCGAGAAGACGGGGCTCTATTCGTTTTTCATCATGTTCACGATCGGCATCACGAAGGGCCGCTGGAACTCGATGGTGACCGAGCTGCAACAGTTCAAGGACGACTACGACGGCAATCAGCCGCTCTGGCGCGTGTTGCCCGAGTTCGTCGCGCAGCATCCCGCCTACGAGCGCATGGGGCTGCGCGATTTGTGCCAGGCGATCCATAGTGTCTATCGTGCGAACGATATCGCCCGGCTCACGACCGAGATGTACCTCTCGAATATGGAGCCGGCGATGAAGCCGTCCGATGCGTTCGCGAAGCTCGCGCATCGCGAGATCGATCGCGTGCCGATCGACGAGCTCGAAGGGCGTGTGACGAGCGTGTTGCTGACGCCTTATCCGCCGGGCATTCCGCTTTTGATTCCGGGCGAGCGATTCAACAAGACGATCGTCAACTACTTGAAGTTCGCGCGCGAGTTCAACGAGCGTTTCCCGGGATTTTCGACCGATATTCACGGACTCGTTGCCGAACCGGTGAACGGGCGCTTCGAGTATTTCGTCGATTGCGTGCGTATCTGACCATGAGCGCCGCCGACACGATTTTCGGCCGCGCGCTGCTTGCAGTTGCCGCGGCCGCCGCCTTGATTTGCGGCGCAGCCATGCCTGCCGCCGTGCGTGCGGAAGCCGCCCCCGCAGACCCGATCGATACGGCGATGCGCGCTTGCCTTGCTCGGGCCGATCGTTCGACGCCCACGGGTCAGGCGCAATGCATGGATGCGGCGCGGGCTTCGTGGCAGGCAGCGATCGACAGCGCTTATCGGTCGATTGTCGCCAACGCGCCGGAGAAGGCGCGGCGCGGATGGCAGGAGAGCCAGAAGCGCTGGGTCGCCTGGCGCGAGCAGGAGGCGCCACTCGTGCACGCCGTGTTCGCGACGACGGAAGGTTCGTCGTATTTGATCGCCGAAGCGAACGTGCTGCTTCAGCCTGTGCGCGATCGCGCGTTGCAGCTGAGGAATGCGGCGGCGCAGTTTCAGGCGCAGGCGTCCGGCGCGGGCGCATCCGCGTCCGATCCCAAGTCCGAGAAAAGGCCTTCGCGCATGCGATCTTGCGCGGCCGACGCGGCCTGCGAACATGCGCTATTCGATTTGAACCGCTACGTGCACAGGTTGCGCGTGAAGCTGGCGACGCCGTCGCGCCGGTTGCTGACGCGTGCGCAGCGGGCCTGGCGCAGCTATTTCGACGCGACGGCGGGGCTCGGCACGGAGACCGATCGCGTCGACCTGATCGGCGGGCGCGTCGCGACGTTCAAGCGGCTGTCGGATAGGGTCGGGGGCGATTGATCAGAACGCTCACAGCAAGCCTGGCTTATTCTGACGGAGCCCCTGTTCGCGATCGGGCTGAACGGTGTCGAGGCTAACGCCGAGCAAGTTCTCCAAGGTCATGGTCGTTCCCGATTAGAAAGATTTTGGGTTTGCCCATGACGTCTATCAGAAACGGCTCTTGCCTGCGTACACCCTCAACCCATTCAGACGGAGTCAGCACCTTTGGGTTGATTTCACGGCCGACCGTGGTTTGCGCCTCGTAAAGTGCGCGGATAGCATCTGCGAATCCGATCGAGCCGATGATCATTACGTCGACGTCGCTGTCGGTGCTTTCTTTCGCGCGTGCGATTGACCCAAAGATGAATGCGGCGTCGATCTCTTTCGCCCGAGGAGCGAGTGCCTCGGCCAATATGTCGGCAAGTCCCGACGTCTTGCGCATGATGCTCGCCAGTTCCTCGAAGATTGGCGAACTTCGGTTGGCACGGTACAGAAGTTGATTGCCTTGCCGCTCACGGCTCAGAATGCCCGCATCTCCGAGCTTGCTCAACTCCTTGTGAAGCGTTCCGGCGACGGTTCCGGTCAAACGTGCGATTTCACGCACGTGAAAGGCCTTCTCAGGATGCAGCAGAAGAAGGCCTAGTACGCGGCGGCGGTAGTAGCTAAAGAGAATGTCCGATGGCGACTGTAGCAAAATCGACTACGATTGTAGCTTATTCTGCTACATCTTTTGCGAAACATTCCTTCGCCGCATTCACCGATCGTAGACAAGCCTATTGGCGGCGTTCCGCCTCGATGCGTTCCCGCGCCGCTCTTGCCGCGGCCCGCACCTGTTCCGGGGCGGTGCCGCCCGGATGATTGCGGCTCGCCACCGAGCCTTCGAGCGTCAGGTAGTCGAAGACATCATCGCCGATCAGATGCGCGACGTTCGGCAACTCGCGGCGCATTTCATCGAGCGTCAGGTCGGCCAGATCGCACTGCCGGTCCACGCAGATCCGCACCGCGTGCGCAACGGCTTCGTGCGCATCGCGAAACGGCAAACCGCGCTTGACGAGGTAGTCCGCGAGGTCCGTCGCCGTCGAGAAGCCTTGCAGCGCCGCCGCCCGCATCGCGTCGGGCTTGACCGTGATGCCCGCGACCATCTCGGCGAAGATCCGCAGCGTGTCCGCGACCGTATCGACGGTATCGAAGAGCGGCTCCTTGTCTTCCTGATTGTCCTTGTTGTAGGCGAGCGGCTGGCCCTTCATCAGCGTCAGCAATCCCATGAGATGGCCGTTCACGCGCCCGGTCTTGCCGCGCGCGAGTTCGGGCACATCGGGGTTCTTCTTCTGCGGCATGATGGACGACCCCGTGCAGAAGCGATCCGCGAGGTCGATAAAGCCGACGCGTGGGCTCATCCAGAGCACGAGTTCCTCCGAGAAACGCGAGACGTGCGTCATGACGAGCGCGGCCGCCGCCGCGAATTCGATCGCGAAATCGCGGTCCGAGACGGCGTCGAGCGAATTCGTGCAGATTCCGTCGAAGCCGAGCGTACGCGCCACCGCGTGCCTGTCGATCGGGTAGCTCGTCCCCGCGAGCGCCGCCGCGCCGAGCGGCAGCCGGTTCACGCGCGCGCGGCAATCGCGCATGCGCTCGGCATCGCGGCCGAACATTTCGACATAGGCGAGCAGGTGATGGCCGAACGTCACGGGTTGCGCGACCTGCAAATGCGTGAAGCCCGGCATGATCGTCGCTGCGTGCTGCTCGGCAAGCGCCACGAGCGCCAGCCGCAGGTCGCCGAGCAAGCCGCGGATGCGGTCGATCTCGCCGCGCAGCCACAACCGGATGTCCGTCGCCACCTGATCGTTGCGGGAGCGGCCCGTGTGCAGGCGCTTGCCCGCATCGCCGACGAGCGCCGTGAGCCGCGCCTCGATGTTGAGGTGGACGTCTTCGAGATCGAGTTGCCAGACGAACTCGCCGCGCTCGATTTCGCCCCTGATCTGCGTCATGCCTCGTTCGATGGCGGCGAGATCGTCCGCGCTGATGATCTGCTGCGCGGCCAGCATCTTCGCATGCGCAAGCGAGCCTTCGATATCGACGAGCGCCATCCGATTGTCGAAGAAGACGGACGACGTATAGCGCTTGACGAGCTCCGACATCGGTTCGGAGAAGCGTGCCGACCAGGCTTCGCTCTTTTTGTGCAGTTGGGACGTCATGGTGGTGGGAACGTTGGGTGAGTCGAGGCAGTGTTCGCCGATACGGGCGACCGCGGCCCATTGCCCGGTACCCGCCGAGAAGGGCTCGATTTTATCATTGCGTCGAGCCGCATCCCTCAATCACGCGTGGCGCGCGGGCGCGACTCGCCTCGGTCACGATCGGTTCAGGCCGTCGCCATCAGCTTTCCGGCGCAGACGACGGGCCCGCTCGGGCCGTTGGCGCTCGGCGAGCCGCCCGGCGGCTCCACCGATACGGCCAGCTTCACGAATGCGCTCATGCCGCGCACCTTCATATGGACGATCTTGCCCGGCGGCAGCATGCCGAGCGAGACCGGCTGACCGTGCTCGGGAATTCCCCAGAGCTGTTCCGATTTGCCCGGGGGCGGAGCATCGCCGCCGCTCATCCGGTGCGCGCTCATCATCGCGTTTTTGTCGTCCCACATGACCAACACCATGGTCTTGTTCGTCTTCACGTCGGCCAGGGCGGCAACATAGGAGACGCGCTCGATGACGGGGCGGCCCGTAGCTGTGGCGCCTTCGTCGGTGGCCGCTTCGGGCGACACGGTGGGCGGCGTGGCAGGGGCAAACGGACGTAATGTCCAGACGAGAGCGACGGCGGCGGCGAATGCGACGCCTGTCGCCCCGATCGACCAGCCTCGCCAGAACGACAGATTCTCGAACCAGCGTGCAGTCCGGCCCAGCTCTCTGCCCGTTGCATCGAGGCCGCGACGCGCGGGTTGCCGTTCGGCTGACGCTGCGCTCGCCGACGAGAGTCCGAGCCGGCGCTCGAGCGATTGCCATCCGTCAGCAGGCGCCTGGACTGCCGGCGCGAGCTCGCTGAGCGCTCCAATTCGCGCTGCCCAGCGATCGATGGCCGCGCGCAGGGCGGGATCCGTTTGCGCGAGCCGTTCCAAACGGCGGCGCGCGCCTCCGCGCAGCACGCCGAGCGCATATTCGCCGGCCAACCGGTCGATCAGATCGGGATACCGGTGCAGATCCATCTCACTGGCCTCCCATGCAAAGTTTCAGTTTCTCGAGTCCTCTGCGGACCCATGACTTGACGGTGCCGAGCGGCACGCTGAGCGTCTGCGCGATCTCGCCGTGGCTTTGATCGCGCAGGTAGGCAAGCGCCACGGCCTGCCGCTGGTTCGCATCGAGCCTCTTCATGCAAAGCTCGAGCTGTCGCGCGGCTTCGCTGAGCAGTGCCGACTCCGCGGGATCGCGCTCGTCGCCGGGTAGCAAGTCTTCGAACGATTCGCTCCAGTCGGCGAGCGCGATCGTCGATCCGCCACCGACCGAGCTCACTCCTTCGGCGCTTTCCCGGTCGACGCTTTCAGCGCGTTCGGTTTTCTGCCGACGAAGGAAATCGAGGGCACGATTGCGGACGATCGCCGTCATCCAGGTCAGCGGCGCGGCGAGGTTTTCCCGGTAGTCGCCGGCATAACGCCAGATATTGATGAATGCGTCCTGCAATGCCTCCTCCGCCCACTCCCGCCTGATCAATATACGAAGCGCGACGCCGAACAGTTTCGCGGCGGTCAAATCGTACAGCGTCCGCAGCGCGCCCGCGTCTTTCGAGGCGACGCGCGCGAGCAGTGCCGCGAGCTCCGGCGGCGTGGGTTCGGAGGGCAACTGCGTCGTCATCGAGGAATGGGGAGGGGCGGCATGGCGCGCTGTTTGGGGCAAGAGCCGGATCGTCGGCGAGCCGCTTTTGCGCGGTCGTCGACTTTTGGGGGCTGATCTCCAGTGTCGGCCGTTATCTTAACTGCGCTTGGCGATGGGCGTGCGCCCGGCATTCAATGTCGAATCAATACGACGAGCAGCAAATCCTCGCGATGCGCGGGCTTGAACGTGATCTGATCGTAGACGACGCGTCCATCGCGCGGGTGATCGAACTCGCGCGCGCCGCCTTCGCGAACGCCCACGTCTTGCGACGCCCAGAAGCGCGCGAACGCTTCGCTTTCCTCGGACAGCGTATCGATCAATGCACGGGTCGGCGCATCGTTGAGGTGGCGGATCGAATCGGCGCGAAACTCGGCGACCAACCGCCGAGCGCGCGTTTCCCAATCGACGATGAGCTTGCGCCCGGCGGGCGCGAGAAACGTGAAGCGGAGCAGATTGCGCTCGAGCGCCCGCGCTTTGGCGCTGTCGTTTTCATGGCCCGGCATGGTCGGCTCGTCGAGCCACCCGACGAAGAGTTCCGCGGCCTGCCTGTTCCACGCGAGCGCGTTCCATTGGCGATCGAGCACATAGGCGGGCGTGTCGAGATGATCGACGGTCGCGATCAGCGTAGCCGGCGCGTCGGCCGCGGCCAACGCGGGCTCCGCCGGATCGCGCTCGCCCGCGAGCTCGAAAAGATAGGCGCGCTCGGCGCGCGAGAGCTGCAGCGCTACCGCGATGCGCGCGAGCGCCTCGGCCGAGGCCGAGACGGGCCGGCCTTGTTCTATCCATGTGTACCACGTCGCGCTGACGCCGCAGAGCTGCGCGACTTCCTCTCGACGCAGGCCCGGAGTGCGTCGCCGCGGCCCGGGCGGCAGGCCTACGGCGAGGGGCGACAGACGCTCGCGATGGGCGCGGATGAACTCGCCGAGCGCGCGTGCGGGGGTCTCGGTGAGCGGTGTCGCCGCGGCAGCTTGTGTTTTGGTGGAGCGACGTGGGATGGCCGCATTGGCCGATATCGGCGTCGCGGTTCCGGGGCGGTTGGAGCGAGGACTGGCCATCGTTCTTGCTGATCGTGGATGCAATGCGCAAAGGCGGAACGCGAAAGTCAAACGACTGAAGCGCAAGGCGAAACGATTCGCCTGACGATAGCCGGGTGGCTTTGATACCAGAATAACTGCTTGTCTTGTACCGGTACTGCGGCGGCTCTATTGTAGCGGCAGGCGCATCGCTTGGATAACTGTGACGTCGGCTCGATCGATCGCCGGTATCCGCGCCAGACGACGTGCAAATTCCATTTGTCGCTGCTTCCGTGACTCGAGTCACGGACCTTCACCCCGGAGGATCCATGAAACAACACGATCAGGTCGCCGATGCATTCGGCTCGACGGCCGCTGCCTATTTGGCGAGCCCCACGCATGCGAGCGGTGCCGATCTGGCGACGCTTGCCGCCGAGATTGCGTCGACACCCGGTGCGAAGGTGCTGGACCTCGGCTGCGGCGCGGGGCATGTCAGCTTTGCCGTCGCACCGCATGCGCAGTCGGTGGTCGCGTACGACATCGCGCCGCAAATGCTCGTGACGGTCCTTCTTGCCGCGCGCGAGCGGGGACTCGCCAACATCGCCACGGAGGAAGGACCGGCCGAGGCATTGCCGTTTGCCGATGCGTCGTTCGACTGGGTGGTGAGCCGATTTTCGGCGCACCACTGGCGTGACGTGCCGCGCGCGCTTGCTGAAGTGCGGCGCGTGCTGAAGCCGGGAGGGCGTGCGATCTTCATCGACGTCGTCAGCGCCGGCCATCCTCTGTTCGACACGCACTTGCAGACGGCCGAAGTGCTGCGTGACGGCTCACACGTGCGCAATTACCGCACTGACGAATGGATTTCTTTTTTTTCCGGCGCGGGCTTCAAAGCACGGATTCGCGAGAACTGGCGCTTGCTCATGGAATTCGATCAGTGGGTGGCGCGCATGCGGACCCCCGAAGTGCGCGCGGCGGCTATCAGGTCGCTTTGGGCCAACGCACCTGACGAGGTGCGCGAATATTTCGGCGTTCAGCCCGACGGTTCGTTCTCGATCGACGTCGCGATGATCGAGGCGAGCTAGACGATCGTTCTTCGCTCGCGCATACCGAATTGGAACGACGTAGCCGCCTTGGGACGGCTACGTCGTTTCGGGCGAAGACCGCGCCGTCAACCCGTGTTCCGCAGCCCTGCCGCGATCCCGTTGATCGTGAGATGTATCCCGCGGCGCAGCCGCGCGTTCGTATCGCCCGCGCGGTGCCGCTTGAGCAGCTCGACCTGCAGGTGATTGAGCGGGTCGAGATACGGAAAGCGGTTCTTGATCGAGCGCGCGAGGAGCGGATTGTCGGCAAGCCGCTCCTCCTTGCCCGTGATCTGCTCGAGCGCTTGCGTCGTACGCTCCCACTCGGCGACGATGCGCTCGAACACGTGCTTGCGCAGCTTCTTGTCTTCCACGAGTTGCGCATAGCGGGAGGCCACGGCGAGATCGGTCTTCGCGAGCACCATGTCCATGTTCGAAAGCAGCGTCGAGAAGAGCGGCCAGGTCTTGTACATCTTCTTCAACGTCGCGAGGCGCCGCGTGCGCTCGGTTTCGCTCGAGGCGCCCTGGAGATGCGCGGCGACCGCGCTGCCGAAACCGTACCAGCCTGTCAACAGCAGCCGGCATTGCCCCCACGAAAAGCCCCACGGAATCGCCCGCAGGTCTTCGATGCGGCGTTGCTTCGGATCCTGCAGCTTGCGCGAGGCCGGGCGGCTGCCGATATTGAGCTCGGCGATCTCGGCGATCGGCGTCGACGAGAAGAAGTACTCCGTGAAACCCGGCGTCTCGTAGACGAGCGCGCGGTAAGCGCTCATCGCCGCGTCCGAAAGCGCCTGCATCGTCTCTTCGAATACAGGCAGGTTCGTCGCGGGCGCGTTGCCGTGCGGCAGCAGCGAGGCCTCGAGCGTCGCGGCGACCACCGTTTCGAGGTTGCGCCGGCCGATCTCGGGGTTGCTGAACTTGCTGCCGATCACTTCGCCTTGCTCGGTCAGGCGAATATGGCCTTCGACCGTGCCCGGCGGCTGCGAGAGGATCGCCTGATAGGTCGGGCCGCCGCCGCGCCCGACCGTGCCGCCGCGACCGTGAAAGAGACGCAGCCGGACGCCGTGCTCCTTGAAGAGCGTGACGAGCGCGAGCTCGGCGCGATAGAGCTCCCAGTTCGATGTGAGAAAGCCGCCGTCCTTGTTGCTGTCGGAATAGCCGAGCATGACTTCCTGCTCGCTGCCCTGGTGCGCGATCAGCGCCTTGACGCCGGGCAGCTCGAAGTACTCGCGCATGATGACGGGCGCGTTGCGCAAGTCGGGAATCGTCTCGAAGAGCGGGATCACCATGAGGCCGCTGCGCGCGCCTCCATGCTTGCCGGCGAGCGTGCCTTCGAGCAACCCGGTTTCCTTTTGCAACAGCAGCACTTCCACCAGGTCACTGACCGTTTCCGTGTGCGAAATGATGTAGTTGCGCACGGCGCGCACGCCGAAGCGCTCGCGCATGACACGCGCCATCTCGAGCACGCCGAGCTCGCTTTGCACGAGGGCAGAGTACTCGAGATAGGGCGAGCGCAAGAGGCGCGGCTGCTCGAGCTCCGTCAGCAGCAAGCGCAGCTTGTCGGCCTCGGGCAGCGCCGCATAATCCTCGTGAACGTCGGCCCGCTTGAAGAGCTCCGCGATGACGGCCTCGTGCACGTCCGAGCTTTGCCGCAAGTCGATGCTGGCGAGGTGGAAGCCGAATACCTCGGCCGAGCGCGCGAGCGGCGCGAGCCGCGTGCCGATGAGCGACTCGCCGTGATGCGCGTTCAAGGATTCGATCAGCACGTTCAGATCGCGCACGAATTCCGAAGGGTCGGCATACGGCGTCGCGCGCACGGGCGGCACGCCCGGGCTCACGCCGCGCAACGGCACGGTGCCTTCGCCGAGCCTCACGCGTACGCTCGCCGCGAGCCGCGTATAAATTCCGATCAATGCGCGGCGGTACGGCTCATCGACACGATGCGGCGATTGATCGGGCGATGCCTGCGCGAGCGCCTTCAATTCGTCGCTGCAGCCGGAGAGCAGATTCGACACGGACAGCTCGGCGCCGAGCGCGTGCACCTCCTCGAGGTAATGCTCGAAGATGACGGCGGCTTGCCGTCTTAGCGCATGCTCGAGCGTTTCGGACGTCACGTTCGGGTTGCCGTCGCGATCGCCGCCGATCCAGCTGCCCATCTGAAAGAACGGCGGCAGACGTTCGTCGAGCTGGTGCCGTTCGGCGAGCGCCTCTTCGATGTCGGCATAAAGGGCTGGGATCTCGCGCAGGAATGTCGCGCGGTAGTACGAAAGCGCGTTTTCGATTTCGTCCGCGACGGTCAGCCGCGAATCGCGCAGCATCCGCGTTTGCCAGAGCGACGAGACGCGCGCGCGCAACAGCGCCTCGTTGCGGGCGCGCTCGCGCGCCGTCAGAGGCTGATCGCGTTCGGCGAGCAACCGCGCGATTTCGTGCTGCGCGTCGAGAATGCTCTTGCGCTGCACTTCCGTCGGGTGCGCCGTCAGCACAGGTACGATCAATGCGTCGTCGAAAAAACGCTTGAGCGCTTCGCCGTCGATGGAGCCCGCGAGCGCGAACCGCTCGAGCGCATAGGCGATCGTGCCCGCTTGGGGCGCCGATCCGGCCAGCGCGTGAATGCGGCGGCGCCGGTTGTGATGCCGGTCTTCGGCGATGTTGGCGAGGTGCGAGAAGTAGCTGAAAGCCCGCACGACGCTCACGGTCTGTTCGGGCGTGAGCGCGCGCAGTTGTTTCTCGAGCGCGGCGGCGGCGCTGCTGTCGTCCTCGCGACGAAACTTCACTGCGTTCTGACGAATCGTTTCGACGACCTCGAAAACGGCGTCGCCCTCCTGCTCGCGCACTACGTCTCCGAGCAGGCGGCCGAGGTAGCGGATGTCCTGGAAGAGCGGCTGATCCTTGTCTTCGCGCCCGCGCCCGGCGGGCCTCGGCGGTACGGCCGCGCCGGCGGAAGAGGCGGGCAAGGTCGACGAAACAGGCAATGCATCGTTAGTGCGGCGGGCTGCGCGCGCCGATCCGGGGGACGTCACGATGGGTTTCCTCAGTGAAGCGCGACGCATCGGGGCCGTCGCGAAAAATGGGGCAAGGCGTGCGTGCTACCATGCTTCGATGTTCTATCCCGTCATTCGAAGTCTTTGTCGATGAATTCCGAGACGCATCATTGCGCGCCGCCCGCCAGCCTCGTCATCGCCTCGCGCGAGAGCCGTCTCGCGATGTGGCAGGCCGAGCACGTGCGCGACACGCTGCACAAATTATATCCATCTTGCGACGTGCGAATTCTAGGGATGACCACACGTGGCGACCGCATCCTCGATCGCACGCTCTCGAAAGTCGGCGGCAAGGGGCTCTTCGTGAAGGAGCTCGAGAACGCGCTTGCCGACGGCCGCGCCGATCTCGCCGTCCATTCGCTCAAGGACGTGCCGATGGAATTGCCTGACGGCTTCTCGCTCGCCGCCGTCATGGAGCGCGAGGATCCGCGCGACGCGTTCGTCTCGAATGCCTATGCGGCGCTCGACGCGCTGCCGTCCGGCAGCGTCGTCGGCACCTCGAGTCTGCGTCGGGAGGCGATGCTGCGCGCACGTTATCCGCATCTCGCCGTCGAACCGCTGCGCGGCAATCTCGATACGCGGCTCGCGAAGCTCGATCGGGGCGACTATGCCGCCATCATTCTCGCCGCGGCGGGCCTGAAGCGGCTCGGCCTCGCGGATCGCATCCGCGGCTACCTCGATGCGGCCGAGAGCTTGCCGGCGGCGGGGCAAGGGGCGCTCGGCATCGAGATCCGCGCCGACAGGTCCGAACTCGCCGCTTGGCTCGCGCCGCTCGACGACAAGGCGACGGCGCTCGCCGTCACGGCCGAGCGAGCCGTCTCGCGCGCACTGGGCGGCAGCTGTGACGTGCCGCTCGCCGCGTATGCGCGCTGGGACGGCGGTGTTCTGCGTCTCTCGGGCCGCGTCTCGATGCCCGATGGCTCGCGGATCGCGGCGGCCGAGGCCGAGGCGAGCGTCGCCGACGCCGGCGAGGCGCAGGCGCTCGGCCGTGAAGTCGCGGGCGCGCTCGAGGCGCAAGGAGCGCGCGCGATCGTCGCGGCGCTCGCGGCGCAGCGGCCAGGCGAGTCGGCCGTTTGACCGGCGCCATGTTCACGGCCGTCCTCACGCGTCCCGCCGGTCAGTCGGACGGACTCGCGGCGCGGCTCGTCGACGATGGCATGGCCGTCCTCGAGTTTCCGCTCATCGAGATATCGGCGGTCGAAGACGATGGGCCGCTGTCCGCCGCGCTCGCGTCGCTCGACACCTACATGCTCGTCGTGTTCGTTTCGCCGAACGCGATCGAGCACGCGCTGGCGCGGCTGGACCGTGCGTGGCCGCGCGGCGTCGCCGTCGCGGCGGTCGGCCCCGGCAGTATCGCCGCGCTGGCGCGGCACGGCATCGCGACGCCGGTCTATGACGTGCTCTGTCCGAGGGGAGCCGAGCGCGGCGCCGCGGGCTCGAGCGGAGGGGAAGATGACGCGGGCGCGGCCCCCGGCGGGAAGGCTGCCGGGAGTGAGCGAGCGACGACGGGCAACGGGCAGGGCGATGGTGCCGCAAGCACGGACGACGGCACGCGCTTCGACTCGGAAGCGCTTTGGGCCACGCTCTCGGCCCGATTCGGGGAGAGCGGCTTCGTCGGACGGCGCGTGCTGATCGTGCGCGGCGACGGCGGTCGCGAATGGCTGGCCGATCGCTTGCGCGAGGCGGGCGCCGAGGTCGACTATGCCGCGGCGTACCGGCGCGCGGTGCCGCAGCCTTCCGCCGAAGCATGGTCGCGCATTCGCGCGCTGCTCGCGGGCGCACCGCACGCGTGGCTGCTGACGAGCTCAGAGGGCGTGCGCAATCTCGCGAAGCTCGCACAAGCCCATCTGAGCGACACGGAGCGGGCTGCCCTCGCGAGCGCGCCCTTCGTCGTGCCGCACTCGCGCATCGCCGAGACGGCACGGGAATTGGGTTTTGATAGGATTACGCCATCCGGCCCCGGCGACGAGCGTATCGCCTCGGCGTTGCGCAGCTTGTCCGCATCGTCTCGCGCATCCCTCGATCAACCGGCTCACGCCTCACCTTCGGCTCATTCGCGCATGACTGATTCGAACCACGATTCCCCGAACACCGTTCCGCCGCCGCCTTCGGCGTTGCCGCCGCTGCCGCCCAACGTGCCTTTCCC
>JBCNPL010000310.1:0-3909 GCA_039593375.1 Paraburkholderia sp.
GTCTTGAAGATCCACGCGACGATCGCCGTGAAGATCAGGAGAAACAACGCGGTCATCGCAAGACTGACGCCGACGTGGACGTCGGCTACGTCGTAGAAGCTCCAGCGAAAGCCGCTGATCAGATAGACGACGGGATTGGCGAGCGCGACCGTGCGCCATACGGGCGGCAGCACGCTGATCGAATAGAAGCTGCCGCCCAGAAACGTGAGCGGCGTGACGATCAGGAGCGGAATCACCTGCAGCTTTTCGAAGCCGTCGGCCCAGATGCCGATGATGAAGCCGAAGAGGCTGAACGTCACCGACGTGAGGACGAGAAAGAGCAGCATCCAGGCCGGATGCGCGATGCGCAGCGGCACGAAGAGCGCGGCCGTGGCCATGATGATGAGCCCGAGCATGATCGACTTCGTCGCGGCGGCCCCGACGAAGCTGACGATGAGCTCGAGATACGAGACCGGCGCCGAAAGCAGCTCATAGACGGTGCCCGTGAATTTCGGGAAATAGATGGCGAACGACGCGTTCGTAATGCTCTGCGTGAGCAGCGAAAGCATGACGAGCCCCGGCACGATGAAGGCACCGTAGCTGATGCCGTCGATCTCGCGGATCCGCGAGCCGATCGCGGCGCCGAACACGACGAAGTAGAGCGAAGTCGAGATCACCGGCGAGATGACGCTTTGCATCAGCGTGCGCCACGTGCGCGCCATCTCGAAGAGATAGATCGCGCGGATCGCGTAGATATTCATTGGGTTTCTTTCTCCCTTCTTTCCGCGTCTCTGTCCTTGACGAGGTCGACGAAGATGTCTTCGAGCGAGCTTTGCGTCGTCTGCAGGTCCTTGAAGCGAATTTGCGCGTCCTCGAGATCCTTGAGCAGCCTGACGATCCCGGCGCGCTCGGAGCGCGTGTCGTCATAGGTGTAAGTGAGCGACGAACGGTCCGCCGACAGGTCGAGCCCATAGCCGGCGAGCGATGCGGGCACGTTCGAAAGCGGCGCGTCGAGCTGCAGCGTCAGTTGCTTCTTGCCGAGCTTGCGCAGAAGCTGCGCCTTCTCCTCGACGAGCACGATCTCGCCGCGGTTGATGACGCCGATGCGATCGGCCATCTCTTCGGCTTCATCGATGTAGTGCGTCGTCAGAATGATGGTCACACCGCTCGCTTTCAACGCCCGCACGAGCTCCCACATGTCACGCCGCAGCTCCACGTCGACGCCGGCCGTCGGCTCGTCGAGAAAGAGCAGCGACGGCTCATGCGCAAGCGCTTTCGCGATCAGCACGCGCCGCTTCATGCCCCCCGAAAGCGTGATGATCCGGCTGTCCTTCTTGTCCCAGAGCGAGAGCGCACGCAGCACCTTCTCGATGTGAGCGGGATCGGCGGGCTTGCCGAACAGCCCCCGGCTGAACGAAACGGTCGCCCAGACGCTCTCGAACGCGTTCGTCGTGAGCTCTTGCGGCACGAGCCCGATCATCGCGCGGGCCCGCCGATAGTCGTGCACGTTGTCGTGGCCGTCGACGACGACACGTCCGCTCGTCGCATTGACGATTCCACAGACGATGCCGATCAGAGTGGTCTTGCCCGCCCCGTTCGGGCCGAGCAGCGCGAAGATCTCGCCGCGACGCACTTCGAGGTTCACGTCCTTGAGCGCCGTGAAGCCCGTCGCATAGGTCTTGGAGAGATGAGAGATGGTCAGAATTGGCTGCATGGACAGCGACGATAGCAGAAGCGCGTTAAAGCTGCCGCCTCGTTCGCCGGCTCATTGATCAGCGGCCGTCGGTCGTGCCACCCGCCGGCGAAAAACCGCGGGGGCCCGAAGAAAGAGGAAAAGCGGGAAGGCGAAAAAAAGGCGCCACACGAGGTGGCGCCGTAAAGAAGTTCTAGCCATTCCGAGGGCCGTGCTAGAACCTGAGAGAGGGTATTTCGGACCGTCGCAACTCACCTTGGCGAGGCATCGCTCCGAAATGTGATCCCATTTTTTCGCTTTCCGTCCGCGAAGTCAAGAACAATTTTACCGAATTGTTAACAGGTGCACACGAAGAGGAAACGATTACAGTCGGAGAAGAAGGTAATTTTTACACATATTCACCCGATAAAACGCGGCGCTTGCAAACGATGCAACTTGGGTCTCAAATTAGGCACCGAGAGCTTTCACCCAGCGATAGCTTGTCCCTATGTCGAAGCAAAAGCCGGCCCAAACACGGACCGAAAAGGAAAACCCGGGTTCGGGCGACGAGGTCGCCTCGCTCTCTCGCGGGCTGACCGTTTTACGCCGCGTCGCCACGGCGGGCGCGCCGATCAGCAACCGTGAGCTCGCCGAGCTGACGGGCATTTCGAAGCCGAGCGTCTCACGCATCACGGCAACGCTCGTGAGCGCCGGCTTTCTGTTTCAATTGCCGGACAGCGAGCGTTTCGTGCTGACCGCCGCCGTCCTCGAACTCTCAACCGGCTTCCTGCGCAATTTCGACATTCGAGCGCGGGCGCGGCCGTTTCTCATCGAGCTGGCCGAGAGCACGTCGCTGTCGGCGCACCTCGTCACGCACGATCGCCTCGACCTGGTCGTCATCGAAGCCGTGAAGCCGCGCTCGGCATTCCTCGTCTCACGCCTGGACATCGGCTCGCGGATCGATATGACGCGTACTGCCGCGGGCCGCGCCTACCTCGCCGCACTCACCACGCCCCAGCGCTCGAAACTTCTCACGAGCCTCGAGGTCGCGTGCGGCGCCGAGTGGCCGCGTGTGCACGCTCGAGTCGAGAGCGGACTTGCCGAGGCTCGGACGAACGGCTTCGTCATCGTGACCGGCGAATGGCATGAAAGCGTGAACGGGATCGCGCTCGGCTTCGTCGGCCCGTCCGGCGAGCGTTATGCCGTCAATGGCAACGGCCCCGCGCATCAGTTTTCGCGCGAATGGCTGACCGAGCACGCGGCGCCGGCACTCATCGAATGCGTGACCCGGATCGTCGCCGAAATCGGCGGCGCGCCGCATCTCCGGAGCGCCGATTGAAGTATGCCGCGCGGGCCCCGCGCCGTGCCTTCCGCTTACGCGCTGAAACATGTTCGTAACCCGCCGAAAGAAACGTAACTGGACGATCGGACGCGGCGCGACGTAGCATCTTGCATTCGCGGCAGCGCCCGCTACTATCTGCACGGCGCCTCCCGAACGACGCGCGGCCAGCGGCGCGGGCAGGCGGCTTGTCGGTACGTTCATCCGCCGCGCCCTCCCAAATACTATTGCGCTCGCTTCAATCGATGGCCGAACAAGACAACCCGACCGATACCCGCCCTGCCCCCCCTCGCCCCGCTCAGCAGCCGGAAGGCTCCCCTGCCTCGGCCCGCGCGAGGCCGACGCGCGGCAAGCTCGGCGCGCTCGTCGTCGCGATCGTGATCGTCGTGCTCCTGCTCTTCTGGTGGCACCCCTGGAGCCGCACGAGCCCGAACGGGGCAGGCCCGAGCGAGGCGAGCGGCGCGCACGCGGGCCGCGGCCGGTTCGGGAACATGGCGCAGCCCGTTCAGGTGGCGACGGCCAAGTCGGGTGAAATGCCGATCGTGCTGACCGCGCTCGGCACCGTGACGCCGCTCGCGACCGTCACCGTCAAGACGCAGCTCGCGGGCTACCTGCAAGCCGTCGAGTTCCGCGAAGGCCAGATGGTCAAGCAGGGCGACGTGCTCGCGCAGATCGATCCGCGCCCTTATCAGAACTCGCTCGCCAATGCCGAAGGGGCGCTCGCCAAGGACATGGCGCTGCTTCAGGAAGCACGCGTCGATCTGAAGCGCTATCAGACGCTGCTCTCTCAGGATTCGATCGCGAGCCAGCAGGTCGATACTCAAGCGTCGCTCGTCAAGCAGTACGAGGGCCAGGTCAAATCGGACCAGGCGAACATCGACACCTACAAGCTCGACCTCACCTATGCCCGCATCACGGC
>JBCNPL010000311.1:0-3909 GCA_039593375.1 Paraburkholderia sp.
CGGGCCCAATGTCGGGGTTCGACGCCGACAAGGTCAACGAGGCATTCTTCGCCGGCACGTCAGTGAAGGCCAACTTCCTCATCAATCTGGGATACGGTGATCCGTCGACGCTCCGCCCGCGAAATCCACGCTTCGCATTCGATGAAACCGCGAGAATCGTTTGAGGTGGCGGCTCGCGCCGTTAAGTGACGCGACTGTTTCCGCCGACCTCGGCGCATCGAACCGAAACTGCACGATGCCTGGCTGACTCGGCGTACTACGTGAACATGGCGATATAGAAGACGACTGCGCCGATGAGCGCACCAATAAAGCAAAAACCCTCGCTTTCCTCGTCGGCGCCGTAGCGCAGCCAGGCCCCCACCACGCCGAAAAGTCCGGCAATACCGAGCGCCACGAAAACCATCGCGACGTAAAACAAGGTAGTGCGGCTGATTTCGAGCAAGTCGATGCGGCGCACGACGTAGTAAAGGCCAATCGCCATCACCGAAAAACCCACGAGCGGCAACCTGACATGGCTGCCCTCATGGCCCAAGTGGTGCGGCGGATGCGCGCGATGCGACAGATGGATCCAATGCGGCAATTTGTCGATTCTCATCATTCGCCTCCCCCTCGAACGGCCGACAACCACGCCGAATTCGAAGCACGAATGGGTCTCCCAACCATCGATCGTTAGATCGACGCGCAGGACACGGAATTCCGGCCCGAACACCGCTGCTCATCCGGCGATGAAACTGGTTCCATCGTTGTGCGGGCACAGCCGGCAAACATCGGGAGCCGTCTGTACAATTCAAGTCCCTTCGATATGTTTCGGCGGCGCCGCGCTGTTGTCACTGCGGAGTTGCCCTCCCCCTATGCGCCGTTCTTCTTTCTTGACTCGTGTCATCGTCATCGGGATCCTGCTGCACATCTATGTCGGGTTCAGGCTCATTCCCGAGTGGCCAGTCGGCCTGCCCGTCAAGCTGCTCGCCGCGCTATGGCTCGTGTCGTCGTGTTTTTTGATCCCCTTGGGCATGCTTGCCCGTCGATTGGAGCGCCAACCGCTTGCCGACAGGCTCGCGTGGATCGGTCTCCTGACCATGGGGTTCTTTTCATCGCTGCTCGTCATTACGATCGTGCGAGACCTCACGATCGCATCGCTGCTGACCGTCGACACGCTGTTGCCTCGCACGATATCGCTCGACAGCTGGCGCATCGATACCGCCGTGGCGGTCCCCGCGCTCGCCTTGCTGTCCACCGTGATCGGCTTCGTCAATGCCCGTCGACGTGCGAAGGTCGTGACCGTCGAGGTACCGATCGCCGAGCTCCCGGCCTCCCTCGATGGCCTCACTATCGTTCAGATCAGCGACATTCACGTGGGACCGACGATCAAGCAGCGATATGTCCAGGCGATCGTCGATGAAGTCAATCGCTTGCAACCCGATCTCGTGGCGATCACCGGGGACGTCGTCGACGGCAGCGTCGCGCAGCTTGCCGAGCATGCGCAACCCCTTTCGCATCTGCGCGCCCGATATGGCGCTTTTCTCGTGACGGGTAACCACGAGTACTACTCCGGTGCCGACGAGTGGATTGCCGAATTCCGACGTATGGGATTGAAAGTCCTGCTGAACGAACATGTCGTCTTGAAACACAACGACACACCGTTCGTCGTGGCGGGAGTGACCGACTATTCGACTGGGCACCTCGACGGCGCACATCGCAGCGATCCCGCGGCTGCTCTCGAGAACGCTCCCGAGCAAGTCCGCGTCAAGGTACTGCTTGCGCATCAGCCGCGCACGGCATTGGCTGCCGCGGATCTCGGATACACGTTGCAATTGTCCGGACATACTCACGGCGGGCAATTCTTCCCATGGAATTTCTTTGTGCGACTGCAACAGCCATTCACTGCCGGCCTTGCACGAATCGACGATCTCTGGGTCTATACGAGCCGCGGCACCGGGTACTGGGGGCCGCCCAAACGGTTGGGGGCGCCTTCCGAAATCACGCGTATCCGGCTCGTGGCGGAGCCGGCGATATAGCTCACACAAGCGGAGTGGCTCCGCTGTTGACGACGGTCCAAAAGCGACAGAAAACGACGACGTCAAAAACGATGTTTGGCATGGTTGGAAGCCCGAAGATGTCGCGTTCCCAACCATGCCCGAGCATGACAAACCCACGTCGAGTCAAGGGTTCGCTGCGCCGGGTTCTGCCCGCCCTTGACTCGTCAATTTCCGTGCCTTGTTACAAAGACGCCGTCGTTTAGTGTCGGATTTACGCCGGCGTTCACAGCGCTCGGAAGGCGCGCGAATTTCATTTGATTCTCCTCGGATAAGGCCTTGCGGCGACGGTGAAAAGGCTACCATCGCGTCTTTTGGACCTTCAACCGAAGTATTCCTTAATAGAAAGTCAGACAGCCAGAAAGGCCGGCAGAAGTGCATGACGGCCGCCTTGTTGCAATCAGCCTCGCACAGGGATGATTACATGGGATGTAATTGGCGCACGAAACGGCCGCCTCTACTCTTTGGTTGTCGCGCCGCGATTCCCGTGGCGCTCACCTCCAAGGAGTTACCATGTCCGACTATCCCGTTCACACGATCGAATCGGCGCCCGCGCAATCGAAGCCCGTGCTCGAGCAACTGCAACAAGCGTTCGGCCAGGTCCCGAACATCGCGGCCAAGATGGCGACGTCGCCCACGCTGATCAACGGTTTCATCGGCTTGTTCGAGCGCGTGCATGCCAGCGGTTTGACCGAGCGGCAGATACAGACGCTGTTGCTGAGCAATGCGGTCGCGAACGCCAGCGAATGGCCGGTCGCATTTCACACGGCACTCGCGCTGAAGGAGGGTGTGGCGCCCGCCGCCGTCGACGCGATCCGGCGCGGCGTCTTGCCTGATGATGCGGAGCTGGCTGCGCTATCGGCGTTGGCGCACACGCTGATAGAAAAACGCGGCCGCCTGAGCGCAGCGGACCAGCGCCGCTTCCTCGACGCAGGGTTCACCGTCGAGCAGACACTCGAGGTCATCGCAGTGGTTGCCGCATCGACGATTACGAACTACACCAGCAGCGTGACCCTGCCGCCACTGGAAGCGCAGTTCGAGGAATTCGCCTGGCATGCGCCGAAGCCCTGAGGCTTTTTCGTTGACCCAGCCCTAGAGGTAAGCTCGATGAACGCCAACCGTCCCGATCCGAAAGCGCCGCCGAGCGAACTGGGTGATTTGCTGCGCTATTGGCGCGACCTGCGTGGCATCAGCCAGCTCGATCTGTCGCTCGAGGCCGGTGTCTCGCAGCGCCAGATCAGCTTCATCGAAAGCGGGCGCAGCGTGCCGGGCAGAGACACGCTGCTGGCCCTCGCGCAGACGCTCGATGTGCCGCTACGCGAGCGCAATGCCCTGCTGCTCGCCGCCGGCTATGCCCCCATGTATTCGGAGGCGCCGTGGAACGCACAGGAAATGCATGCGGTCATCCGCGCGCTCGAACGCGTGGTTCGCCAGCATGAGCCGTTTCCCGCGATCGTGATGGACCGGCATTGGAACGTTCTGATGACCAACGGCGCGGCGCCGAGCTTCTTCGATTGCTTCATCGACATGGGCGCGCGCAAAGGTCCCCGCAACATGCTGCATCTGATTTTTGATCCGCAGGGGATGCGTCCGTTCGTAGCAGACTGGGATAGCGTCTCGCGCAGCCTGCTGCAACGCGTGCATCGCGAATCGGTCGGTCATGTCGTAGACACGGGCACCAGGCGTCTGCTCGATGAACTGCTCGCGTATCCTGACGTACCACGCAACTGGAAAACGCATAATGGGCCGTCCGCGGCGCCTACGCTCCCGTTCATTCCGATTGGATTCATCCGCGACGGCGTCGTGCTTCGTTATTTCTCGATGGTCACGACGCTTGGTGCACCACGGAACGTAATGGCGCAGGAGTTGCGCCTGG
>JBCNPL010000312.1:0-3887 GCA_039593375.1 Paraburkholderia sp.
CAACACCGCCTACATGATGGGGCGCGTATCGTTCAATCCGATGCGCCATATCGATCCGCTCGGCACGATCGCGATTCCGCTGCTGCTCTATTTCATGACGGGGGGCACGTTCCTGTTCGGTTATGCAAAGCCGGTGCCGGTCGCGTTTCGCAATCTGCGCAACCCGCGTTGGGGCGGTCTCTGGGTCGCGCTCGCGGGGCCGGCCTGCAATTTCGTGCAGGCGCTCGTCTGGGCCGTGGTCGGCGTGGCGCTCGCGTATTTCTCGGTCAACGAGCCATTCTTCGCGCGCATGGCCGCGGCCGGCGTCGGTGTCAATCTCGTGCTCGGCGTGCTGAACCTGTTTCCGCTTCCTCCTCTCGACGGGGGCCGCGTCCTCGTCGCGCTCCTGCCGCCGCGTCAGGCGATCGCCTTGGCGCGGCTCGAGCCCTGGGGCTTCGCCATCGTGATGGTGCTCGTCGTATCCGGCCTCCTGACGAAAATCTGGCTGAGACCGCTCGTCTCGCTCGGCTATGACGCTTTGACGGCCATCCTGGCTCCCTTCGCCTCGTTCCTGAACTGACACCATGTTTCCAGACCGCATTTTCTCGGGCATGCGTCCCACCGGTTCACTGCACCTCGGCCACTACCACGGCGTGCTGAAGAACTGGGTGCGCCTGCAGGCCGAGTATCCGTGCTTCTTTTGTGTCGTCGACTGGCATGCGCTCACCACGCACTACGAGACGCCCGACGTCATCGAGAACAACGTCTGGGAAGTGCTGATCGACTGGCTGGCCTCGGGCATCGATCCGACACAGGCCACGCTCTTGATCCAGAGCCGCGTTCCCGAGCATGCCGAACTCGCATTGCTGCTCGGCATGAGCACGCCGCTCGGCTGGCTCGAGCGTGTGCCGACGTACAAGGAGCAGATGGAGAAGCTGAAGGACAGGGACTTGTCGACCTACGGCTTTCTCGGCTATCCGGTCTTGATGGCCGCGGATATTCTGCTTTATCGGGCATCGCTCGTTCCCGTCGGCGAGGACCAGGTGCCCCATGTCGAAATGACGCGCGAGATCGCGCGGCGTTTCAATTACTTGTATGGCCGTGAGCCGGGCTTCGAGGAAAAGGCGATCGAGGCCGTCAGAAAGTTGGGCGGCAAGCGCTCGAAGCTCTATCACGACTTGCGCAACGCCTATCAGCAGGAAGGGGACGATGAGGCGCTCGAGCGCGCGCGCGCGTTGCTGCAGGAGTCGCAAAGCTTGTCGATGGGCGATCGCGAGCGCCTTTTCGGCTATCTCGAAGGCACGCGCAAGATCATTCTCGTCGAGCCGCAGGTCATGCTGACCCAAGCTTCGCGGATGCCGGGCCTCGACGGTCAGAAGATGTCGAAGTCCTATGGCAACACGATCGGCTTGCGCGAGGATGCGGAGTCGATCACGAAGAAGGTGCGCACCATGCCCACCGATCCGGCGCGCGTGAGGCGCACCGATCCGGGCGATCCCGACAAGTGTCCGGTCTGGCAACTGCACCAGGTCTATAGCGACGAGGCGACGCATCAGTGGGTCCAGAACGGGTGCCGCTCGGCCGGTATCGGCTGCCTCGAATGCAAGCAACCCGTCATCGACGGGATTTTGCGCGAGCAGCAACCGATGCTCGAGCGCGCGCAAAAGTACATGGACGACCCGTCGCTCGTGCGGGCGATCGTGGCCGACGGCTGCGACAAGGCGCGAAAGTTCGCCATCGAGACGATGCGGGACGTGCGGGAAGCGATGGGACTCGCGTATTCGTAAGAACTCAGGGTCCACCCGTTACGATTTTGGCCGGGCAATCCGCTACAATCGCGCTTTCAGGATCGAATTCATCGCGTTTCATGGCTAACGGCACATCAGGCAGCACCCCTGGCGGCGTGCGGATTCGCGGCAGCATCCCCGCAATCGTCACGCCGATGCGCGAAGACGGCGGGCTCGATCTGCCCGCATTTCGCAAGCTTATCGACTGGCAGATCGAAGAGGGTACGAACGCCCTCGTGGTTGTCGGGACGAGTGGCGAATCGGCCACCCTGACGGTCGACGAGCATATCCTCATGGTCAAGACGGCCGTCGAGCAGTCGGCGGGCCGCATCCCCGTGATCGCCGGCGCCGGCGGCAACTCGACAGCGGAAGCGATCGAGCTGACCGAGCGCGCGAAGTCGGTCGGCGCCGACGCCACGCTGCAGGTCGTGCCGTATTACAACAAGCCGACGCAGGAAGGCATTTATCGCCACTTCAGGAAGATCGCCGAGGCTGTCGATCTCCCCGTGATCCTCTACAACGTGCCGGGCCGTACCGTCGCCGATATGTCGAACGAGACGATCCTGCGGCTCGCGCAGGTGCCGGGTATCGTCGGCGTGAAGGAGGCGACGGGCAATATCGATCGCGCGGCGCATCTCATCAAGGCCGCGCCGGCCGGCTTCGCCATCTACAGCGGCGACGACCCGACGGCCATCGCGCTGATGCTGCTCGGCGGGCACGGCAACATTTCGGTGACGGCGAACGTGGCGCCGCGTGCGATGAGCGAGCTCTGCAAGGCGGCGCTCGCGGCCGACGCGAAGACGGCGCGCGAAATTCACCTGCGTCTGCTTTCGCTGCACAAGAATCTCTTCGTCGAATCGAATCCGATTCCGGCGAAATGGGCGCTTCAGGAAATGGGGCGAATCGAGGGGGGGATCCGTTTGCCTTTGACGCCGCTCGATGCGCGCTACCACGAGGTCGTGCGTGCCGCATTGCGCGAGGCAGGCGCGCTGCGCTGAAGCGTCGGATGCGTGCCAGCCGCTCGGGGGCGAGCCGGCAATCGCAGCTGAACTCAACTAACCGACGTCGTTCTCGACTGACGCGCTTGGCCGCGGCTGGCATGCGCTTGGCAATCACGAAGGGCTCCATGAAACGTTCCGCATTTTCCACTCACGCCGTTGGCACGGCGGTGCTCGTGCTTGCATTCACCACCGCGCTTGCCGGTTGCGATACGCTCAACGACTGGTTCTCCGGCGACAAGGTCGACTACAAGGCGACAGGTTCGGCTCCGCCGCTCAAAGTGCCGGGCGACCTCACCGCCGCGACGCCGCAGACTCAATACACGGCCCCGCCCGTCGGCGCGGCGCTCGGCGGTGCGCCGCTACGCAACAAGACCGTCGCCGGCAACGCGACCGAAGGTGTGCCGAGCGCACATGATCCCTACGGCATGCACATCGAGCGTGATGGCGATCGCCGCTGGCTCGTCGTCGACGGCCGATCGCCCGATCAGCTCTGGCCGCAGCTCCAGGAGTTCTGGCAGGAGAACGGATTCGCGCTGGCCACCGATGCGCCTGCCACCGGCATCATGGAGACCGCATGGGCCGAGAATCGCGCGAACATTCCCGACGACTGGTTCCGGCGTACGGTCGGCAAGCTGATCGATTTCGCCTATTCGTCGGGCACGCGTGATCGTTTCCGCACGCTGGTCGCCCGCGGCCCCGACGGCACGACCGATATCTCGATCACGCATAGCGCGCTCGAGGAAGTGCTGACGGGTCAGGACAAGGACTCTTCGCGCTGGGTGGAGCGTCCGCGCAACCCGGTGCTCGAAGCCGTATTCCTGACGAAGCTGATGCAGAAGTTCGGTTTGACCGACGCTCAGTCGAAGGATCTGCTCGCGAACGCACGGCCCGCCGTCGCGCCCGCGAAGATTCAAATGAGCGGCGGCGAAACGACGCTCGATCTTCCGGAATCGTTCGATCGCGCCTGGCTGCGCGTCGGGCTGGCGCTCGATCGCACGAATTTCACCGTTGACAATCGCGATCGCGCGAAGGGCATCTACTATGTCCGGTATGCGGATTCCGCCGAGGAGCTCAAGCGCGACGGCCTCTTCGGCAAGTTGTTCTACCGCAAGCAGACAGC
>JBCNPL010000313.1:0-3884 GCA_039593375.1 Paraburkholderia sp.
GGGCGCCGGTCAGGAACGCGATCGTGTAGGAGCCGCGCCGCGGGTACTCGATCAGCAGCGCCTTGCGAAACGCGTTACCGCTGCTCGAAAGCAGCGTGTCCGAAACCTGCTTCACGCTCGTGTAAAGGGGGCCGACGATCGGAATGTGACGGACGATCGCATCCCACCAGGTGACGAGCTTCTGACCGACCAGGTTTTGAGTGAAGAGGCCGACGACGAAGATGAACGCGACCGTCAGCAACGCGCCTATGCCCGGCAGATGAAAACCGAAGAGCCGCTCCGGCTGCCACGAGGACGGCAGGAGCAAGAGCGTCTGGTCCATCGTGCCGATGATGAGTCCGAGCACCCACAGCGTGACGGCCAAGGGCACGATAACGAGCAGACCGGTAAGGAAAACGGATTTGAGCGTCGTCTTCTTCATGTATACCGCCAGATATTTTTAGAGCCCCCACGCTCGCCTCGTTCGCCGCCCTGAGGGTTCGGCTGCCTCGGCCCGAAAAACAGGCGCCAGGAACGCTCCGAAAGACAGTCCTCCGGAGCGCGCTAGCCGAGCGCCGCGCAAAAGACCGGCGCCGGCCTGCACCGCGTGTTGCCGGTCGAGCGGCGGCAACCGACGACGGCGCCCGAACGAAACGCGCGCCGGCATGCCGGCCGCGCTTTTCGCCCGAACCCGCGCGTCAAGCGTCCGATGTGCTGGACGCAGCAGTAGCCGTGGAGCTCGCGGCGCTCGTGGAAGCGGCCGTCGCCGCGCCGGCCTTCGACTCGGCGGAATTCGACGCGCCGGCTTCCTGCTTGCCGCCTTCGGCGCTCTTGGCATCACCGGCGCTGTTTGCGCCATTGGCGCCCTTTCCGCCGCTCGAGCCGCCGCGAAAATCGGTGACGTACCAGCCGGAGCCCTTCAGCTGAAAGCCGGCCGCCGTCAGCTGCTTGCGGAACGTATCGCGCTGACATTCGGGGCACTGTGTGAGCGGCGCATCGCTGATCTTTTGCAGGACGTCTTTCTCGAAGCCGCACGATTCGCAACGATAAGCGTAGATCGGCATGATTCTCTTCCCGTCAATTTCGACGAAAACGGTTCAAAGCTTGCAAAACGTTGAATTATAGCCGTAATCGGCTGACGCTCCGATGTCGGACCGCAGCCGAATGGCGCCGATGAGATGGGGGTGCCCGGCCGGAAATTCAAGCGCCATATGCCAACACGAGCCAGAAACGCGCGACGACAGCCCCGACACCGACCGCCACGCCGAACAGCAGCAGCGCCTGGAGCAGACGATTCGTGCGCCGTTGCTCGGCGAGCAGTATCTGCATCGCGGCGTCGCTCGACGACCGGGAGCCGTCGTGAACTTCGGCGAGTACCTTGTGCACGAGCCGCGGCAGTTGCGGCAAGGTCTTGCTCCATTGCGGCGCCTCGATCTTGATCCGCTCGTACCAGCCGCGCAACCCGACTTGCTCGTTCATCCAGCGCTCGAGATATGGCTTCGCCGTCTTCCAGAGATCGAGCTCCGGATCGAGCGAGCGCCCGAGGCCTTCGACGTTCAGCATCGTCTTTTGCAGCAGCACCAGTTGCGGCTGGATCTCGACGTTGAAGCGCCGCGAGGTCGAGAAAAGCCGCATCAGCACCTGCCCGAGCGAGATATCCTTCAGCGCTCGATCGAAGTACGGTTCGCAAACGGCCCGGATCGCGCTTTCGAGCTCCTCGACGCGCGTTGTCGGCGGCACCCAGCCCGACTCGAGATGGAGTGTCGCGACGCGATGGTAGTCGCGCTTGAAAAAAGCGAGGAAGTTCTGCGCGAGGTAGTTCTTGTCGAAGTCCGAAAGCGCGCCGATGATCCCGAAATCGAGCGCGATGTAGCGGCCGAAATGCGCGGGATCGAGGCTCACCTGGATGTTGCCCGGATGCATGTCGGCGTGGAAAAAGCCGTCGCGGAAGACCTGCGTGAAGAAAATCTCGACGCCTTCGCGCGCGAGCTTCGGTATGTCGACACCCGCCTCGCGCAGCGTCTCGACCTGGCTGATCGGGACACCGACCATCCGCTCCATGACGAGGACGCTCGGCGTGCAGAATTCCCAGTACATCTCCGGCACGAGCAGCAGATCGAGCCCCGCGAAGTTGCGGCGCAGCTGGCTGCCGTTGGCCGCCTCGCGCATGAGATCGAGCTCGTCGTGCAGATACTTGTCGAATTCGGCCACGACTTCGCGCGGCTTCAACCGCTTCCCGTCGGCCCATAGCCGCTCGGCCCAGACGGCGATATCGCGCAAGAGCGCGAGATCCGAATCGATGACGGGCAGCATGTTGGGCCGCAGCACCTTGACGGCCACGGGCTTGCCCGCATGTTGCCCGGACCTGACTTTGGCGAAATGCACCTGAGCGATCGAGGCGCTCGCCACGGGAATCCGCTCGAAATCATCGAAGAGCGTATCGACGCTCGCGCCGAGCGCCCTTTCGATGATATCGATCGCCACGCCCGAATCGAACGGCGGCACCTGATCCTGCAGCTTCGCGAGTTCCACGGCGACTTCCGTCGAGAGCAAGTCGCGCCGCGTCGAGAGCACCTGGCCGAACTTGACGAAGATCGGACCGAGGCTTTCGAGCGCGAGCCGCAGGCGCACGGCCGGCGGCGACTTGAAGCGGCGCCCGATCGTGCCGATACGCAGCAGGAATCGCACGCGGCGATCCTTGATGCGCGCGAGCATCATCTCGTCGAGACCGAAACGGATGACGGTGAAGACGATCTTGATAAAGCGCAGAAGACGCATGGAGGAAAAATCCGGTGGCCGACGTCTAACGCGCGCCGCGCAGCGGCACGCTCACCGCTCGCCCGCCGCGCTCGACGCGCTCGATGCGCTTCTCGAGTCGGGCCAGCGCATCGCGCGCGCGCGCGAGTTCCGCGTTGAAAAGGTCCAGCGATGCGCGCCGCACGAGTTGCGGATTTTCATCGAGCAGGTACTCCGCCACCGAGTCGCGCAAATTGCGGCCGGCGCGCGCCGCTTGCTCGCCGGCCGCACGCACGAGCGTGGCGACGCGATGTGCCGGCGCATCGCCGATCAGCTTTGCGAGATCTTCCTCGGGTTCCCAGCGCAGGTGCTCGGCCAGCTTGCCGAGCAGCGTCGCGAACTCGGCGTCCCCCTCGATCTTCACATGCTTCATGACCGCGGCTTGCCCGCCTTGCACGAAAGCGGGCAAGGCATCGGCCGGCACGGCGATGGCGACGTCGACCTGCGGCGCCTCCGATTCGTCGAGACCGTTCAGATAGCCATCGGGCTGAACGACGAACGTGACGGCGACGGCCGAGAAGACGAAGCGGGCCGTCTTGCCCGCATAAGGCGCGAGACGCTCGCGCGCCCAGGCTTCGCGGGTGAGCAGGTGGTTGAGGGCAGCGGCGATCGGTTTGGCGGCGAGGATCATCGGGCTCGAAAACGAAAAGCCCGCGCAGGCAGGCGGCCTGCGCGGGCCTCTATTGTACCGTTCGTTCGCCGCCGCACCGCCTCGCGCGGCTACGCGCGGATCGATGCGGCGGCATCGAACGCCGCGCCGCGCCGGGCTTCCGAATGTGGCCGGCGCGCCGAAGCGCTCACTCAATGAAGCGCATCTTGCTGAATGCCGGCCAGCACCCAGCCTTCGCCGTTGCGTGCCGCTTTCGACAAATTCCAGACTTCCGAGAACGGCTCGGCCGAGGCACCGGCCGATTCGCGAATCAGCCCGCTGAAACGCACGCTCGCGAGATACTCGGCCCCATTGTCCTCGACACCGAGCAGCTCCGCGCCCAACTGGACGACGTCGGTCCGATTCGATTCCCGGCCGCGCGCGTCGATGTCGCGTTTGAGCTCGGCGAACATTTCGGGCGTCGTCAGCTCGCGAATATCGGCGAGGTTGCCGTCGTCCC
>JBCNPL010000314.1:0-3871 GCA_039593375.1 Paraburkholderia sp.
CGCCTTCGAAGTGGATGTCCTCGATCATTTCAGGCGCGCAGCGGGCTAGCGACCAGAGATGTTCGAGCGCGACAAGCGGAGTGATCGGTGCGGTCATAGCGATGACGAAACACGTTGAAGGAATGGGAACGAGTCTAGAATCGACGGTCACGCCAATCAATCTTGATTCAATTCGTCAACATATATCGATTAGTTTGGTTCACGCCCCATATCCATTCTGCAAACTGAACGCTGAAGACGATCGATGTCCGCCTACTTGACCGCCTCCGAAGCCGCCGCGCTGCTCGAGATCAGTGTGCCGACGCTCTACTCCTACGTGAGCCGCGGGATGCTGCGCTCCGCGCCCGAAGCAAACGGCAAGCGCCGGCTATACGCGGCCGACGACGTGCGCCGCCTGGCCCGCAGGAAGGCTGACGGCAAGCGTGCCGGCAAAGTCGCGCAGAAGGTGCTCGACTGGGGCGTGCCCGTGCTCGAGTCACGTATCACGCTGATCGCCGACGGCCGGCTCTACTATCGCGGTCACGACGCCATCGAGCTCGCCCGCGCGGCGACGCTCGAAGACACGGCCGCGATTCTTTGGGAGTGCGAACGTTCGCGTATCGATGCCACCCCCAACGCTCCACTGGCGGCCCGACAATGGGACGCCTGGTTGAAGCTGACACGCGCCGATGCGCCGCATGAGCGCGCACTCGTGCTGCTGCCGGCAGCGGCCACACTGATACCGCGTGTCTGGGCAGTGGATCGCGAGGCGCAACTCGATACCGGCGCCGCGCTGATGCGCGTGCTCGCCGCGGCACTCGTCCGCGGCCGGCCGTCGCGCGCGCCGCTGCATCGGCAGCTTGCGCATGCGTGGGGCATCCGCAATCGCAAGCACGTCGAGCTGTTGCGCGCGGCGCTCGTCGTGTGCGCGGACCACGAGCTCAATGCCTCCGCGTTTACCGTGCGCTGCGTCGCCTCGACAGGGATGCATCTGTTCGGCGCGGTGACGGGCGGGCTCGCGGCGCTCGCCGGTCCACGCCATTGCGGCGAGACCATGCGTGTGAGCGCCCTCTTCGCCGAGGTCGCTCGAGCCGGCGATGTCGATCGATATCTGGCGGCGCATCTCGCTCGTCACGACGACGACCGGCCGCGCACGCTTCTTCCCGGCTTTGGGCATCCGCTCTATCCGCAAGGCGATCCACGCGCGACGGTGCTGCTCGCAATGCTCGAGGAATGCGCGGGGGCCCGCACGACCGCGCGGGCGAGACTGGACCAGATCGAAGCGATACGGGATGCGGCCCGGCGCTCGACGGGCCTGGCTCCGACCGTCGATTTCGCTTTATCGTCGATCGAACGTGTCGTGGAGCTGCCGCCGGGCGCGGCATTTGCCCTCTTCGCGCTTGGCCGTGCGGCCGGCTGGGTCGCACACGCATTCGAGCAAATGGAAGAAGGCAGATTGATTCGCCCGCGCGCCCGCTATGTCGGCGTATACGAACCTGTCGTACGAGCCGGCGAGCGTCGTATCGATCACGAGCCGTCGTCGATCGATACGAAGGCATAACAGCGGCGGGCTTGACCCGCAAACAGCGTTACGGCGCTCGATGGATCGGCGCTATCGGTCCAGATCGATCGCGTTCACGCGACTCGCAGCCATCGAGTCATCCAGCCGCGAGCGCTTGCCGCCGCCGACTGCGTGAGCGCAGTGAGCCTGCCCGCATCGATCGAGTTCGCGCTCGTCACGTTGACGCGCGCCCCCTCCCGCCCCGCGCTGACCCACGCTCGCGTTCCGGCCGGCAGGACGAACGACTGGCCCGCCTCGAGCCAGTAGTCTTCGGCGTCATGCTCGACGGTGAGCCACAGCTGTCCAGCCGTCACGGTCACGACGAGGGGCCGCGGGACCCGCCATGCCGTGGCCGGCTCGTCGTGCTCCATCTCGAAGGTGCGGATCTCGCGCATCTCAGGGCTCCTCAAAAACATTGCTCCGTCAGTGCATTATCACGGCCCGACAGCTACAATCACATGCACAGTTCGGAACAGTTTCGCTGAAACTGTACAGGCGAATAACCGAACACTTGAGGTAACGGGAATATCGATGATGCTCGAGCTCGATCGCGGCAATGGTGTGCCGCTCACAGACCAGATCGTCGCGCAGATGGAGCGCTGGATTCGTTCGCGCGAAGCGCATGCAGGGGCGAAGCTGCCGTCGATTCGTCGCCTCGCGGAGGAATACGGCATCAGCCGATTCCCCGTCATCGAAGCCTATGATCGGCTCGTGTCGCTCGGCTATGTCGAATCGCGGCACGGCTCGGGCTTCTATGTCAGCTCGCGCTGGCGCGGCGCGTCGGACTCGTCGGGTACGTCCGATCCGCGCCGGGCGGAAGACGAGTCGGGCCACATCCTGCACGAGTTCAATCATCCCGGCGACACGCTGAAGCTCGCGACCGGGTTCATTCCCGAGGCGTGGCGCGATATGGAAGCGCTAGCGCAGGCGATCCGTCATGTGGCCCGCACCGATCCGGCGGCGATGATCGACTACGCGACACCGCTCGGCAACGCCGCGTTGCGCGAGCACCTGCAGGCTCGCATCGCACCGCTCGGCATCCGCGCCGACGCGTCCCAGCTCGTCATCACGTGCGGCGCCAGCCAAGCCATCGATCTCATCGTCCGGTACCTGCTGAAAGCGGGCGACACGATGTTCGTCGAGGATCCGGGCTACTACAACTTGTTCGGACTCCTGAAGTTGCACGGGGTCAACGTCGTCGGCATCCCGCGCACGGCAGCCGGACCGGATATCGAGGCGTTGCGGGCCGCGCTCGAGCGCCACCGTCCGCGGGCTTTCTTCGTCAACTCGGTCTTTCACAATCCGACCGGCACGATCGTCGCGCCGTCGGTCGCCTTTCGCCTGCTTCAGCTCGCGCGCGAATACGGCTTCACGATCGTCGAGGACGACATCTACGCCGACTTCCAGGCCGAGCCGACCGATCGCCTCGCCGCGCTCGATCAGCTCGAGCAGGTCGTCTACATCGGCGGGCTATCGAAGACACTCTCGTCGTCGCTGCGGATCGGGTTCATCGCCGCCAATCCCGCGATCGTCAAGGACATCGTCGACATCAAGATGCTGACGGGCATCGGCGGATCGCTGTTCGCCGAATCTGTCGCGCTCGCGATGCTCGAGCGCGGCGCCTATCGCAAGTTTCTCGAGCGCCTGCGCCGGCGCATGAACGAAGTACTCGGCGCGGCCATACAGACGCTCGAATCGCACGGCTGGCAGCTCTTCGCGCCGCCGGCCGGCGGCAAGTTTCTCTGGGCGCGCGTGCCGCAGATCGAAGATTCGCAGCGGCTCGTCGAATGCGCGGCCGCCTGCGGCGTGACGGTCGCGCCCGGCAGCTACTTCCGTCCTCATGGGGAGACGAGCCCCTGGCTTCGCATCAACGCGGCCTACGCGACCGATCCGCGGGCGCACGCGTTTTTCGAGCGCGCGGCGCGGCTCGAGCCGGATCGCCCGGCCGCGGCTCGCCGTGCGCGCGACGATGAGCGCGAGCTGGCGGGTTGAGCACAACGAGCACAAACATGGTGGCCCATCGCACCAAGAGCGTGCGCGACGGAAGGGCAAACGCGGCGACACGACGTTGCCGCGCAGGCCTTCGTTGCCGATCGGCGCGCTCGCGCACCGATGCGACTATGCGTCTCGCATGGTTCTTGCTGCCTCATGCGGTAAAGTAACCGTAATTTCGCATCGTATGCGACCCCGCTGCGGTGCCCCGCCTTTTTTGATTTTTCGCTTTTTGATTCCGACCGAGCATGATCGAACTCGATCCTCCCGGCTTTCAGCCGCCGCGTCCCGTCGCGGGCGAAGCAGGCGCACGGCATACCGTCGTCTACGGCGGCTATA
>JBCNPL010000315.1:0-3870 GCA_039593375.1 Paraburkholderia sp.
GCTCGGCGGCGGTTGGGAAATCGGCAACGCCGAAAGCGGCGGCCTGCGCATCGTGATGACGTTCCCGCGCGAGACGCTGGCGAGTGTCACGGCTCAATCGGAAACAGCCTGGTAGGGGCCCGAGCGGCGGAAGATCGATCGGTCGGTCTCGCCAGGTCCCGCTAGGAAAAGAGCGCGTCGAGCGAGGAAGCGGCTTCGTTGTCGACCGTGTTGTAGGTCACGCTGTCGGCGCCGAAGATGTAGTGCGTCGTGTACTTGCCGAGCCTGGCCAGAATATCTTCCTGCACGTTTTCGGGCGCGGTATCGAGCTTCAGGTACCACGCGGTCGACGAGAGCTTGACCTGATACGCGCCGTACTCGGCCATCAAGTGATCGAACGCTTCCGCGTCCTGGTCGCGACAAACGATGACCAGATTGCCCTTCATGCGCACCTCCAGGTAGTCTGCGGCTCGTCGCCATCAAAAGGTCGATGATACCTGCACTTTTCGACGCACTGCGCGCTCACGCCACGGCGTGGGTTTTCTGAAAGCCTTCTTCCCGGCATAATTTCGCCGTTGCGTCGGCGCAACAGCGCTTTTCGCCAGCGGCCCGCTGCCGGGCGGCGCGCGCACCGACTTGCGGTTGTGCCTGTCACAAAGGTTGTAGTAGTGTCGTGCCGTCAAAAAAGAGATCGGACCGCTGGGCAGTCACCGATCCGGATTCAACGAATCACCGCACTCAATCGCTTCGTCATGCTTCTAGCCCGCTCTTCGGACAGCCCAGACCTATGGATTTCACCCTCAATCTGAACCGCACGGCGAACGCGTCGGCCTGGCGGCTGCTCCCGAACCGCTGGGACTTCGTCGCGTTCCCGCTCATCATCTGCCTGATCGCGATGACCGCCATCGGCTTTCACCAGACGATGGCGCCGATCTCGACGCTCAAGACGCAGGTGATCTCGCTCGACCCGTCCAATCTGCCCGAGTACGCGCTGCGTACGACGCTGCGCATGCTCGCGGCGATGGTGGCCTCGCTCGTCTTCACGCTCGTCTACGGCACGCTTGCCGCGAAGAGCCGACGCGCGGGCATGGTGCTGATCCCGATTCTCGACATTCTGCAATCGGTGCCGGTGCTCGGGTATATCTCGTTCACGGTGACGTTCTTCCTCGCGCTGTTCCCGAAGCAGGTGCTCGGCGCCGAGCTCGCGGCCGTCTTCGCCATCTTCACGAGCCAGGCGTGGAACATGACGTTCAGCTTCTACCAATCGTTGCGCACGGTGCCGCGCGATCTGGACGAGGTCTCGCGCGGCTTTCACCTGACCGCCTGGCAGCGCTTCTGGAAGCTCGAAGTCCCGTTCTCGATGCCCGGCCTCATCTGGAACATGATGATGTCGATGTCGGGTGGCTGGTTCTTCGTCGTGGCGTCGGAAGCCATCACCGTCGGCAACAATACGATCACGCTGCCCGGCATCGGCGCGTATCTCTCGCAGGCGATCGCCGAGCGCAATCTCGGCGCCGTCGGCTGGGTCATCGTTGCCATGACGGTCGTCATCCTGGCCTACGACCAACTGATGTTCCGGCCGCTCGTCGCCTGGGCCGACAAGTTCCGAATGGAAACGACCAGCTCGGGCGATGCGCCCGAGTCATGGCTGCTGGACCTCGTGCGCCGCACGCGGCTCATTCACCAGCTGCTGGTTCCGGCCGGCTGGCTCTTCTCGAAGCTCGCGCGCGTGCCGCTGCGCGTTTCACTGCCGCACGGCCTGCGTCTCGGCCAGCCGGCCGGCGCGAAGCGCGCGTCGTCGCGCGCGGGCGATATCGTCTGGGCCGTGATTCTGATCGCGGCAACGATCTATGTGGTCTGGCGCGTCGTGGCCTACGTGAGCACAGGCGTCACACTCTCCGAGGTCGGGCACGTGTTCCTGCTCGGCTTGTTCACGCTCGTGCGCGTCGCCGTGCTGATCGCGATTTCTTCGCTGATCTGGGTTCCGCTCGGCGTGCTGATCGGGCTGCGGCCCGCCGTCGCCGAGAAGGTCCAGCCGCTTGCGCAGTTTCTCGCGGCGTTTCCGGCCAATCTGCTGTTTCCGGTCTTCGTGATCGTGATCGTCCGCTTCCATCTGAATCCGGACATCTGGCTCTCGCCGCTGATCGTGCTCGGAACGCAGTGGTATATCCTTTTCAACGTCATCGCGGGGGCAACGTCCTATCCCAACGATTACCGCGAGGCCGCCACGAACTTTCGCATTCGCGGCTGGCAATGGTGGCGCCAATGCATGCTTCCGGGGATCTTTCCCTACTACGTGACCGGCGCGATCACGGCGTCGGGCGGCGCCTGGAACGCGAGCATCGTCTCCGAGGCCGTGCAGTGGGGCAACACGCATGTCAGCGCGCACGGGCTCGGGGCCTACATTGCCGAAACCACCGCGGCCGGAGACTTTCCGAAGATCATTCTCGGGATCGCCGCCATGTCGCTCTTCGTCACGCTTTTCAACCGAAGCGTGTGGCGACCGCTTTATGCTTACGCCGAGTCCAAGCTCCGGCTCGACTAATGCTCAGAAACGCCCGATAGGTTCCATTCGAGAGTGAAGCGCAATGCAAAATCCCAAAGCTGAACTGAGCCCCGCGTCGTCCACGGCCCCCGCATCGGTCGGCGCCGGCGTCGCGCCTCGCCTCGGCGAGGAAGTTCTCAACGTGAAGGGCGTGCGCCGCGGCTTTTCGAAAGCGCAAGGCGAACTGCTCGTGCTCGACGACGTCAACCTGTCGCTGCGCGAAGGCGAAATCGTCGGCTTGCTCGGACGCTCGGGCTCGGGCAAATCCACGCTGCTGCGTATCATCGCCGGGCTCATCAAGCCGACGGACGGCCATGTCGATTATCTCGGCAAGCCGCTGTCGGGCCCCGCCGAGGGTGTCGCGATGGTGTTCCAGACGTTCGCGCTCTTTCCGTGGCTCACGGTGCTGCAGAACGTCGAAGCTGGGCTCGAGGCGCAAGGCGTGGGGGCGCGCGAGCGGCGCGAGCGCGCGCTGGCGGCGATCGACCTGATCGGCCTCGACGGCTTCGAAAACGCCTACCCGCGCGAAATGTCGGGCGGCATGCGGCAGCGCGTCGGCTTTGCGCGCGCGCTCGTCGTCGATCCGACGCTGCTGCTGATGGACGAACCGTTCTCGGCGCTCGACGTGCTGACCGCCGAAACGCTGCGCACGGACCTGCTCGACCTCTGGACGCAGCGGCGCATGCCGATCAAGTCGGTGCTGATCGTCACGCACAACATCGAGGAAGCGGTGTTCATGTGCGATCGGATTCTCGTGCTTTCGTCGAATCCCGGGCGCGTGATCGCCGAGATCAAGGTGCCGTTCGCGCATCCGCGCAACCGGCTCGACCCCGCGTTCAAGCGTCTCGTCGACGACATCTACGCGAAGATGACGGCGCGGCGCACCGACGAGGCGACGAAAAAGGGGCTCGAGCTCGGCAGCTGGCTGCCGAGCGTTTCGACGAACCTCATGGCCGGCTTGATCGAGACGCTGGCGGCCCCGCCGTACCATGGCCGCGCCGACATGCCCGAAATCGCGCGTTCGCTGCACCTCGAGGTCGACGATCTCTTTCCGATCGCGGAGGTGCTGCAGCATCTCGGTTTTACCGACGTGCGCGAGGGCGATATTTTCCTGACTCCGCCGGCGCGCGTGTTCGCCGAGTTCGGCACGCAGGAACGCAAGATGATGTTCGCCGAGCATTTGCTGCGGCACGTGCCGCTTGCCGCGCGGATCAAGAAAGTGCTAAACGAGCGCCCCGGCCATCGTGCGCCGCGTGTGCGCTTCGAGCAGGAACTCGAGGACTTCCTCTCCGACAGCGCGGCCGAGGAGACGCTCGACGCGGTCATCAACTGGGGCCGCTACGGCG
>JBCNPL010000316.1:0-3870 GCA_039593375.1 Paraburkholderia sp.
GCATCGACGGGGAGCATCGCCGAAATCCAGTCGGGCGTGCGCAAACGCGCCTGCTCGATCATCTGCATGACCTGCCCGAGCAGGTTCTGGATGTTCGGCACCGTATGCTCGAAGTGCTCGATCATGCCGATCGCGAGGCCCGTCAATGCGCCGACGACGGCCGTCGCGAGGATGACGACCGCGACGAGGCGCGCGAGCTGGCTCGACATATGCCGCTCGATCACCGGCGCGATCGCGTGGACGAGCTGATGCACCAGCATGCCGGCAAGCAGTGCGGCGAGCAGCTTCAGGTGCATGACGGCCCACATGCCCGCGAAGGCAGCGACATAGCTGCAGACTTCCACGACGGACAGCTTGGGCAGGCTCATGTCGCTCGTGAGCCGCACGGGACGCGGTGTCTGGTCCCGTGTGGCCAGATCTTTCGGTGCTTCGTTGCGATTACCCATGACGCCTTATGTCTCCACCCGTATTTCCGAGGCAACCCATTCGTGCGGTGCGGCATTGCCTCGCTCGCGGCTCAGCGCCGCGCGAGCAGCGGCGCGAGATACTTGCCCGTGAAGCTCGCCTTCGATCTCGCGATTTGCTCGGGCGTGCCGTGCGCGATGATCTGCCCGCCGCCCGCGCCGCCTTCGGGGCCGAGGTCGATCACCCAGTCGGCGGTTTTGATTACATCGAGATTATGCTCGATGATGACGACCGTATTGCCATGATCGCGAAGCCGGTGGATCACCTCGAGCAAAAGCGCGATGTCGTGGAAGTGGAGGCCCGTCGTCGGCTCGTCGAGGATATAGAGCGTTCTGCCCGTGTCGCGCTTCGATAGTTCGAGCGAAAGCTTGACGCGTTGCGCCTCGCCGCCCGAGAGCGTCGTCGCCGATTGCCCGAGCCGGATGTAGCCGAGGCCTACGTCGAGCAGCGTCTTCAGCTTGCGCGCGATGACGGGGACCGCGCCGAAGAATTCGTGCGCCTGCTCGACCGTCATGTCGAGGACTTCGCTGATGTTCTTGCCTTTGTACTGGATGTCGAGCGTCTCGCGGTTGTAACGCTTGCCGTGGCAGACGTCGCAAGGCACGTAGACGTCGGGCAGAAAATGCATTTCCACTTTCAGCACGCCATCGCCCTGGCAGGCTTCGCAGCGGCCGCCCTTGACGTTGAACGAGAAGCGGCCCGGATCGTAGCCGCGCTCCTTGGCGGCCGGCACGCCGGCGAACAGCTCGCGAATCGGCGTGAAGACGCCCGTGTAGGTCGCCGGGTTCGAGCGCGGCGTGCGGCCGATCGGCGATTGATCGACGTTGATGACCTTGTCGAAATGCTCGAGCCCTTCGATCGATTCGTAAGGCGCGGGCTCTGTCGACGACCCGTACAGATGCTGCGCGACCGCGTTGTAGAGCGTGTCGTTGATGAGCGTCGATTTGCCGGAGCCCGAGACGCCGGTCACGCAGGTGAGCAGGCCAACCGGCAAGTCGAGCGTGACGCGCTTCAGATTGTTGCCGTGCGCTTCGACGATGCGCAGATGGCGCTCGTCCGGGTCCTTGCGCTCGTCGGGGAATTCGATGCGGCGCGCGCCGGCGAGGTACTGGCCCGTCATCGACGCGGGATCGCCCTCGACTTCCACCGGCGTGCCCTGCGCGATGATCATGCCGCCGTGCTCGCCGGCGCCCGGGCCCATATCGACGATATAGTCGGCCATGCGGATCATGTCCTCGTCGTGCTCGACGACGACGACCGAGTTGCCGAGGTCGCGCAAATGCTTGAGCGTCGCGATGAGGCGATCGTTGTCGCGCTGATGGAGGCCGATCGACGGTTCGTCGAGCACGTACATGACGCCCGTGAGCCCCGAGCCGATCTGCGAGGCAAGCCGAATGCGCTGCGCCTCGCCTCCCGAGAGCGTATCGGCGCTGCGCTCGAGCGAAAGGTAATCGAGCCCGACGTTGTTGAGGAACATGAGCCGAGCGACGATCTCCTTGACGACCTTCTCGCCGATTTCGCGTTTCGCGCCGTCGAGCTTGAGCGTCTGAAAGTAGCCCAGCGTATCGCGCAGCGGCCAGCCGCTGACCTCGTAGATGGCGCGCGCGTCGCCGTTCGCGCCGAGCCGGACGAAACGCGCCTCGCGGCGCAACCGTGTGCCGTCGCACGACGGGCACGGCTGATTGTTTTGGTACTTCGCGAGCTCCTCGCGCACGGCGGCCGAGTCGGTCTCGCGATAGCGCCGCTCGAGGTTCGGGATGATGCCCTCGAAGACGTGCTCTCGCACAGTCGTGCGGCCGCGCTCGTTGATATAGGAGAACGGGATCGTCTCCTTGCCCGAGCCGAGCAGAATCAGCTTCTTGATTTTCTCGGGCAAGTCCTCGAACGGCGTCTCGATATCGAACTCGTAATAGGCCGCGAGGCTTTGCAGCATCTGAAAATAGAACTGGTTGCGCCGGTCCCAGCCCTTGACCGCGCCTGCGGCGAGCGAAATCGACGGATAGGCCACGACGCGCTTCGGATCGAAGAACGTGATCTGCCCGAGCCCGTCGCAATCGGGGCATGCGCCCATCGGATTGTTGAACGAGAAAAGGCGCGGCTCGAGCTCCGGCAGCGAATAGGAGCAGATCGGGCACGCGAACTTCGAGCTGAATACGTGCTCGTGGCCACTGTCCATCTCGAGCGCTACCGCGCGGCCGTCGGCCAGCCGAAGCGCCGTCTCGAACGATTCGGCGAGACGCTGCTTGACATCGGCGCGGACCTTCAGGCGATCGACGACGACGTCGATCGTGTGCTTGTCGTTCTTCTTGAGCTTCGGCAGCGAATCGACATCGTAGATTTGCGCTTCGCCCTCGTTGGCGGTGCCGCCGCCCGAGCGGATGCGAAAGCGGATGAAGCCTTGCGCCTGCATCTGCTCGAAAAGCTCCGCGTGCTCGCCCTTGCGGTTGGCGACGACGGGCGCGAGGATCATCAGCTTCGTGTCTTCCGGCAGCGCGAGAACGGTATCGACCATCTGCGAGACGCTTTGCGCTTCGAGCGCGATGCCGTGATCGGGGCAGTAGGGCGTGCCGACGCGCGCGTAAAGGAGCCGCAGATAGTCGTGGATCTCGGTGACGGTGCCGACCGTCGAGCGCGGATTGTGCGATGTCGCCTTTTGCTCGATCGAAATGGCCGGCGACAGGCCCTCGATCAAGTCGACATCGGGTTTCTCCATCAGCTGCAGGAACTGGCGCGCGTAGGCGGACAGGCTTTCGACGTAGCGGCGCTGCCCTTCGGCATAGAGCGTATCGAAGGCGAGCGACGACTTGCCTGAGCCGGAGAGGCCGGTAATGACGATGAGCTTGTGACGCGGCAGGTCGAGATTGACGTTTTTCAGGTTGTGGGTGCGAGCCCCACGGATGCGAATCTGTTCCATACCTGAGCGAGGAGGCGAACCAAACCTGCTACTATAACGACTTTTGCAGACTGCCGTTACGGCGTCCTTACAGCGCCTCCCTTGGGGCGGTCCCGGTGCCCCGAAGAAATTTCGTTGGGAGAAGGCCCCTTCGGCGGACTGGACGCGGCGTGAACGAGACGTCGAACGGCGTCGTTACCGATCCGCTCCCCTGATGTCGAACGCTTCCGTCACTTCCTCACGCATGAGCGCGCCCGAGTTGCGCGCGACCGCGTCGCTCGCGGGCATCTTCGCGTTGCGCATGCTCGGTCTCTTCATGATCATGCCGGTGTTCTCCGTCTACGCGAAGACGATCCCCGGCGGCGACAACGTGCTGCTGGTCGGTATTGCGCTCGGCGCATACGGCGTCACGCAGTCGATGCTCTATATCTTTTACGGCTGGGCGTCCGACAAGCTGGGCCGCAAGCCGGTGATCGCGACGGGGCTCGTCATCTTCGCGCTCGGAAGCTTCG
>JBCNPL010000317.1:0-3861 GCA_039593375.1 Paraburkholderia sp.
CGAGAAGAAATGGATCGTGTTTCTGGCTTGGGAACCGCACGTGATGAACACCAAGTTTCACCTGGCCTATCTGTCCGGCGGCGACACGTATTTCGGTCCGAATTATGGCAGTGCGACGGTGAACACCGTGACGCGCAGCGGCTTCGCGGGCCAGTGCGCGAACCTCGGCAAACTATTCAAGCAATTGACGTTCAGCGTCGACCTCGAGAATCAGATCATCGCCGACGTGCTCCTCAAGAAGGTCGACGTGAATACCGCCGCTCGCGATGCGCTGAAGGCACACGAGGATCTGCTCGGGCCCTGGCTGGATGGGGTGACCACCGCCTCCGGCGGAGACGGATTGCAGGCAGTCACGGCTGCCCTCGGGGGAATGTCGAAATGAAACGACTGCGCGCTTCGATTCCATCCGGCTTTGCGTTGGCGCTAGCCGCCGTTCCGGTCATCGGCCACGCACAAAGCAGCGTCACGCTATACGGCATTCTCGACGCCGGAATCACCTATGTGAACAACACCGGCGGTTCACACGTGATCAAGTTCGACGACGGAGTTTCGTATGGAAACCGCTGGGGCCTGACGGGCACCGAGGATCTCGGCGGCGGTCTGTCCGCGGTTTTCGCGCTCGAAAGCGGCTTCAAACTCGGCACCGGCAAACTCGCATTCGGCGGCGCGGAATTCGGGCGCCAAGCTTATGTCGGTCTATCGAACCCGTGGGGCACGCTATCGCTCGGCAACCAGCTCGATATGACCGAAGAGATGGTGTTCCTCTACAACGTCTCGGCGTGGGCAAGCGGCTATGCGATCCATCAAGGCGACTTCGATCGTTTCAACGGCGACCGATTGCCGAACTCGATCAAGTTCCTCTCGAAGGACCTCAGTGGCTTCAAGTTCGGAGGCATGTGGTCATTCGGCGGCATCGCCGGCAACTTTCATCAGGACAGCGCATACAGTGTGGGCGCGCACTACGCACGCGGAAATTTCACGATCGGCGCCGCATACACGCAGTTGAACAATCCGCACGGCATTTATGCGTTCGACCCTTACGCGATGATCGGCACGCACACGTTCCTCGGCAAACCGACGGTCAGTGTCGATCCCGCAACCGGAGCCATTACCGATCTGTACTCGAGCGCTTCGTTCCCCGTGGACAAACAAGGCACGTTCGGAATCGGCTCGAGCTATGCGATCGGTGCCGTGACACTGATGGGCAACTTTTCATACACGACGATCAAGGCGTTCGGCGAATCGTCGCACATGCAGGTGCTGGAAGGCGGTGCGTCATGGCGGGTGACGCCGGCGTTCAGCGCGGTTGGCGGCTACCAATACACTCACTTCGAAGGGCACCATTGGAATCAGGTCTCCGCCGGGATGCACTACCTGCTGTCGAAGCGTACCGACGTCTATGTGTCGGGCGATTACCTCAAGGCGTCGAGAGGCGTCGACGCGGTGATCGGCTACAGCTTCGCCCCATCCACCACTTCGACCCAGGCCGATGTCCGGATCGGCATGCGCCACTCGTTCTGACCCGCTTCGGGTAGTCGACGGCGTGCCTTCCGGTGGGGCAGTGCGCGGTGCGTCGAGATCGAGAGCGTCCGTCCGCGTACTGATATCAAGCCTTCTTCACCTGAAAGATCTGCACCGCGTCGGCGAGCGTCCGCGATTGCTCCTGCAGCGAGCCGGCCGCGGCCGACGCTTGTTCGACGAGCGCCGCGTTTTGCTGCGTGACGTTGTCGATCTGTGCGATCTCGACATGTATCTGCTCGATGCCCGAGCGCTGCGCGGCGCTCGCCGCGCTGATCTCTCCCATGATCTTCGCCGCCTCTTTCACGCTCGTCACGATCTGCTCCATCGTCTTTCCGGCGACATCGACCAACCGCACGCCGGCTTCTATCCGCTCGACGGATTTACTGATCAGTTCGTTGATTTCCTTCGCGGCAGTCGCGCTGCGCTGAGCGAGCGCTCGCACTTCGGTCGCGACGACGGCGAAGCCGCGGCCCTGTTCGCCGGCGCGCGCCGCTTCCACGGCCGCGTTCAGCGCGAGAATGTTGGTCTGAAACGCAATGCTGTCGATGACGCCGATGATGTCGCCGATCTTCGTCGCGCTCGAGTTGATCTCGCTCATCGTCGTGACGACCTCGGTCATCGTGCGTCCGCCCTCGGTCGCGACCTCGCTCGCAAGGCCTACGAGCTCGTTCGCCTGCTTCGCATGATCGGCGTTGTGCTTGACGGCGTCGGTCAGCGACGCCACCGAATGCGCGGTGCGCTGCAAGCTGAGCGCCTGCTGCTCGGTGCGCGAACTGAGATCGTTGTTGCCCGCTGCGATCTCGTGCGATGCCTGCGCGACCGTCTCGGCCGATAGCCGTACTTCGGCGATCGTCGTCTGCAGCTTTTTGCGCATCTGGTTCAACTCGTAGTTGAGCCATGCGATTTCATCGCGCCCGGACGACTCTATTTTGGTCACGAGATCGCCGTTGGCGATGCGGCCGACGGTGGCGACGACGTTTTCCACGGGGACCTTGATGCTGCGCCGAATGCTCCAGCCGAGCAGCGCGCCGAGAGCGACGGCGAGCGTGGAGCCGATGCCGACGACGGGCAGCAGCGCATTGGCCGTGCGCGCATGATCGGCGGCTTCGGAGGCGACGACTTTGACCGCCCATATCGTCGTGCCGCTTGCGCAAAGCACGAGCAGCGTCATGATGGCGAAGCCCGCCGCGATGCGTGTCGTCAGGCGGAAATTGGAAAGCTTGATCATCGTCACCTCGAAGCCTCGTGTTGCATTGCGGGGCGGTGGGCCGACGTCCGGCGCCCAACCGCACCGCCCGCCGCTGTCCGTATTTACGGCGCGCCGGACGGGGTCTCCACACGAGGGTTTACACTCGGACAGCAACAGTTTTGCTGCGATTTTCGAGGCGATCGATAAGCGATCGTTTAGGCAACGCGGGCCTATCGTCTCGCGCCTTGGCGCGGCTTCATCAGCACCTTGATGGAATCGAGGGAGTTCGCGACCTTGATCGCTTCATCCCACTCCTCGAGCGCAAACCCGTGTGTCACGATGCCTTTGGATGTCACGAGTCCGCGCGCGAGCAGATCTATCGCGATCGGGTAGCAGTAGGGGCCGAGATGTGCGCCTCGGACGTCGAGCTCCTTGCGGTCGCCGATGATGGACCAATCGACCGACGTCTCCGCGCCGAAGACGGAGAATTCGACGAAGCGCCCGAGCTTGCGAATCATGTCCAGCCCTTGCGGGACGCCTGCCGGCGCTCCGGTCGTTTCGATATAGACGTCGCATCCGTACTGATCGGTGAGCGAGCGCACGACGGCGAGCGCGTCGTCCGAGCGCGGATTGATGATGACGTCGGCGCCGTACTCGCTCGCGAGCGCGAGCCGTTCGTCGACGAGATCGATGACGACGAGCTTCTTCGGCGTCTTCAGGTGCGCGACCTGCGTCATCATGAGCCCCAGGGGGCCGGCCCCGGCAATGACGACCACGTCGTCGAGCTGGATGTCCCCGCGGTTGACCGTATGGATCGCGCAGGCGAGCGGCTCGATGATCGCGGCGTCTTCGAGCGAGATCCCGGGCGGAATCTTGTGCACGATCGCCGTGGACGGGATCCGCATGTACTCGGCCATGCCGCCGTCGGCGACCTCGCGCTGAAAGCCGAAGATGTTATGGACTTCGCACATCCAGTATTGCCCGGACTTGCAATAGCGGCATTTGCCACAGGGGACGATCTGCTCGGCGATCACGCGTTCGCCGACGCTTACGCCGAAGTGTTCGGCCGCGCCTTCGCCGAGCTCCTCGACGTAGCCGAAGAACTCGTGCCCGGGAATCACGGGCGCCTTGACCCACGGGCTCGGGCCGCC
>JBCNPL010000318.1:0-3858 GCA_039593375.1 Paraburkholderia sp.
TCCGATGTGCATGATCGCGCCGAGCTCCTTGCTTTGCTTTTCGGTGCCCGAGTTGATCGTCACGAGCGGGATGTGCTTGTCCGTAACCTTCTTGATCGCGCTCTTCAGCACGTCGTAGTCGGCGATTGTGACGATCACGCCGTCGTAGTTGCGCGCGGCGGCTTGCTCGATGAGCCGCGACATGTCCGAGAGATCGCCGTTCGGCGGGTTCCGGTAGTCGGTCTGGACGTCGAAGTCCTCGTCGGCCTGTTTGATTGCGTTCTTGATCGTGTTCCACCACGAATCGGAATCCGGCGCATGGCTGATCAGAACGAAGTGCGCGTCGGCAGCTTGCGCGGCCGGTGCGGCGAAGGGGCCGAATGCGAGCGCGAGCCCCGAAGCGAGCGTTGCGGCGAGCGTTTTCAGCGTGGCCTTGCGGTTGCCAAGTCTCATTTGTCTCCACCTGTTGGAAGTTATGTTGTCTCGAACGGCACCGCAAAGCGATGCGCGTAAGCCGTTCACGGACAAGATTAGGCGAACTCGCAGCGGATTGCAAAGAAAATTTCATCAACGTCTGAAATGGAAAATTCATTCCATTTCGTCGCGGCGTTGCCTATAATCGCCATCAATCGCTTGCCGTGTCCGGGCGATGTCACGCGCCGCCGGGCGGCGTGCCGCGCGGCTACCGGGCGCAAAGCGGCGGACGATCGGGGCGCGTGCCGGGCGGGTCGATGGGGCCCGCGCTCGAGCGCAATGGGACCGGCGGGGAACGACAAGGAACGGAAGCCATGCAGGAAGACAACACCGACGAGTTGCCGAGCGTCGACGAATTGATGCAGCGCGTCGCCGATTCGTATGAGTCGTTGCCGCGCCAGCTGAAGAGCGTGGCCTCGTACCTGGAACAGCATCGCTCGAGCGTGATGGTCGACCGCACGAGCGACATCGCGGCAAGTTGCGGCGTGCATCCGTCGGCCGTCGTGCGCTTCGCTCAGCGCTTCGGTTTTTCGGGCTTTTCCGACCTGCAGGCGGTCTTCAAGGAGGCCTACACGGGCCAGAGTCCGTCGGGGCAGACTTACAAGCAGCGCATCCGCAAGCTCATCGACGACAAGCCGGGGCGCCTGTCGGGCCGGGCCGTCGCGCGGGAATTCATCGTCGCGTGCAGGAACGGCCTCGACGAACTCGACACATCGCTCGACGACGAACAGTTCGACAAGGCCGTGACCCTGCTCGAGCATGCCGAAAACATCTATGTGGTCGGCGTGCGGCGCTCGTTCGCGGTGGCGAGCTACATCGTCTATGCGCTTCAGCACACGGCCAAGCGCGTGCATCTCGTCTCGGGCTTCGGCGGCATGTATCGCGAGCAGATCCGCAGCGTGAAAAAAGGCGACGTCGTCATCGCCATCAGCTTCGAACCCTACGGGCGCGAGACGCAGTACTGCCTGCGCCTCGCCCATCATCATCAGGCGCAGACGCTAGTCATCACCGACAGCCGTCTGTCGCCGCTCGTGCGCTACGCAAGCGCGCCGTTGTTCGTGAAGGAAGGCAGCGCGTTCGCGTTTCGCGCGCTGACGAGCACGATCTGCCTGTGCCAGGCGCTTTTTATCGCATTGGCGTACAGGCTCGAACTCAAAGTTGAAGAGTCCAAGGACACTGGAGGATACGATGACTGACAAGGTTCACGGCGCAATGGACGTCGTGGTGTTCGGCGCGGGCCGCATCGGCCGCATTCATGCGGGCAATCTTGCGCGCCAGCCCGGGGTGCGGCTCAAGTACGTGGTCGACGTCAACCGCGAGGCGGCCGAGGCGCTCGCTCGCGAGCATGGCGCCGAGGTCGTCGACGCCGACGTTGCGCTCGCCGATCGCACCGTGGGCACGAGTGTGATCTGTTCGAGCACCGATACGCATGCCGATCTGATCGAGCGCTCGGCTGCCGTCGGCAAGCACGTATTTTGTGAGAAGCCCGTCGATCTGACCGTCGCGCGCGCTCAGGCGTGCGCGCAGGCGGTGGAGCGGGCCGGCGTGGTTTGCATGATCGGCTTTCAACGCCGCTTCGACCCGACCTTCGCCGCGGTCAAGGCCCGGCTCGATGCCGCCGAAATCGGCACGCCCGAAATGCTCGTCGTCACGAGCCGCGATCCGGGCGCGCCGCCCGTCGAGTACATCCAGCGCTCCGGCGGCATCTTCAAGGACATGCTGATTCATGACCTCGACATCTTCCGCTGGATTCTCGACGACGAAGCCGAGACGATCCACGCGACCGGCAGTTGTCTGACGGATCCGGCCATTGCGGATGCCGGCGACATCGATTCGACCGCGGTCACGATCCGCACGAAGCGCGGGCGCCTCTGTCAGATCAATACCTCGCGCCGCGCCGCCTATGGCTACGATCAGCGGTTCGAAGTGTTGGGCAGCGGCGGGATGCTGCAGGCCGGCAACGTGCGGCCCACCGAGGTGACGGCGTATTCGGCAAAGGCGGTTTCGACCGACGTGCCGGAGCCGTTCTTCCTCGAGCGGTATCGCGCGGCCTACGCGCACGAGATTGCGCATTTCTTCGAGGCGGTGACGCGCGGCACACCTGTGCGGACGACGATCGCCGACGGCGTCAAGGCGCTGGAGCTCGCGGAAGCGGCGACGCGTTCGTGGCGCGAAGGACGCGCATTGCGAATCGGCGAAGGGGCTTGAGGTCCATCCGGCCACAAGGTAAGAGACAAGACGAGGAGTGAGACGATGACGAAGTCAGCCAAGCGCGCGCCGGTGAGAATCGGCGTGGTGGGGCTCGGCCGCTTGGGCAAGCGGCATGCGATGAATATCGCGTACCGTGTGCCGGGCGCCGTGCTCGCGGCGGCGTGCAGCCCCGTCGAGGAGGAGCGCGCCTGGGCCCGCGATGCGTTGCCGGAGCCGCGCGTTCATGAGGAGTACGAAGCGTTGCTCGGCGACCGGGACGTCGACGCGGTCTGGCTCGTCACGCCTTCGTCGCTGCATGCGGAGCAGATCGTGGCCGCATTGCGGGCGGGCAAGCATGTGTTCTGCGAGAAGCCGCTTTCGCTGGACGTCGCGGAGTGTGAGCGCGTGTTGGCCGTCGCACGCGAATATCCGCATTTGCAGGCGACGATCGGGTTCATGCGCCGCTTCGATCCGAGCTATGTCGACGCCTACGAGAAGGTGGCCGCCGGCGTTATCGGTCGGCCATTCATGATTCGTTCCCAGACGACAGACAAGAACGACCCGGAGGGATTCTTCGTTCGCTTCGCGCCGACTTCCGGCGGCATCTTCCTCGACTGCTCCGTTCACGATATCGACGTGGCGCGCTGGTTCTTCGGCAATGCGCGCGCCACGCGCGTCTACGCGACGGGGACGATCGCGCTCCATGAGGGGCTGCGCGAGTGCGGCGACGTCGACAACGGCGTCGCGGTGGTCGAGTTCGAGGGCGGGCGGCTCGCCGTCTTTTATGCGTCGCGGACGATGGCGCACGGAAACGATACGCATAGCGAGGTGATCGGCACGGCGGGGGCGCTCGCGATCGGCCACTATCCGCGAGCGAACCGCGTCGATATCTATGACGCGGGCGGGATCAGGAACGAGTGCACGCCTACGTTTTTCGAGCGCTTCGAGGAGGCGTTCCTGCGTGAGGCCCAGGCGTTCGTCGAATCGGTCCGGCAGCGCGAACAGCATGCACATGGGCCGGCAGGCGGAGCGAATCTCTCTCATGGTGATGCGCAATTAGGCGCGACGCTGGCCGACGCACTCGAGGCAACGCGTATCGGCCGAGCGTTGCGCGAGGCGTTGGCCAGCGGTCAGCCGATCGCACTGTAGTCATCCTGGTTAATCCGTCTCAGACGCGCAAAGCGTTGCGCACATCGTTCGGCGACTCACGTAGTT
>JBCNPL010000319.1:0-3855 GCA_039593375.1 Paraburkholderia sp.
ATAGCGCGAAATCGCCCGCGATCGTCAGCCCGAGCAACGCGACAGTGATGGCCGTCGCGCGCAAAGGCGCGCGCCAGGGCAGCACGAAGATCATCGACAGTCCGATGACGAGCATCGCCAACACCTGGATGGCGTCCGCATAGTCGGGCACATGCTTGATCGTGCCGTCGAGCATGCCGCTCACGAGATTGGCATGGATCTCCACGCCGGGATAGACGCTGCCGACCGGCGTGGAGCGCATATCGAGCAGGCCCGGCGCGGTCGTGCCGATCAACACGATTCGATCGGCGATTCGCGCGTCGGATACGCGCCCCGACAGCACGTCGACGGCGGACAGGTACGGGAAGCTATGATCGCGGCCGCGGTAGGGCACGAGCGCGGCGCCGCTCTCGTCCACCGGGATTCTCGCTGTGCCGTGCGGCGTCGTCAGGTCGAGCGATTCGAGCGGATCGTCGCCGCGCGCCGCTCGCTCGCCGAAGTTCGGCGCGATCGCGGGCGCACCGAGCGCAAGCCGCGCGACGGCCAGCGACAACGATTCGTACACCTTATCGTTGCGCCGAATCAGCAACGGCACGCGCCGCACGTTGCCGTCGAAGTCGACGACGGGATTGAAGAAGCCCGCTCTCGCCGCCGCCTGCTGAAAGACGGCCAAATTGCCGCCATAGCCGAAAGCCTGCCTCAATCCGCCGTGATGACCGGCGAACAAGACGGCGGGTAGCACGGCGGGCGGTAGCGCGCCCTGCGTTTCGGCGCGGCTGCTCATGTAATAGCCGAGCGCCACGGGCCGGCCGCGCAGCGCGGCGGCGAAGCGCGCGTCGAAATCGAGCTGACCTCGCAAGCCGTTGAGCGTCGCCAAATAGCGAGCGTCTCCGCGCATATCGCCGGCGGCAAGCTGCTCGAGCGACGCGAGCCCCGAGCTGCGATCGGGCTCCGCCATCACGATGTCGAACGCGACGACTTTCGCGCGCGCCGCGAAGAGCTTGTCGACGAGTTCGGCCATCCGGTCCCTTCCCCACGGCCAGCGCCCGACCGCGGCGAGGCTGCGCTCGTCGATGTCGACGATCACGATGCGATCGTCGCGCGTGCCGGGCATCGTCAACCGCAAACGTGCATCGTAGATAAGGTTGTCGAGCACATCGACGGCGAGCAGCCGGTAGAACCCCGCAACATGGCCGAGCAACGCGGCCAGAATGGCGAGCCCGGCGATCCAGCGCGGCAAATGGCGTTTCATTCAGTGTGCTTCACCAGAGAGATCTTTCTTTCTAATAGGCCGCGCGTGCGGCTTCGTTCGCCACCGTCAACCGCGACGCCAGCACCATGACGACGAAACGATGAAACTGCCGCGCCGTATCGGCGTCTTCCATTTCGAGTCGATTCAGCGCTGCGTAGGTCAGGCGCCATCCGAAGGTCGGCTCGTCGGCCCGCACGTCGGCGCTGCGCGGCTGCTGGGTGTAGAGCGCCATCTCTCCGACGATCGTGCCCGAGCCGTACGAGCGCAATCGCATCGATTTGCCGTGCTCGAGCGGCAGCGAAACGGTCACGCGCCCGCGTTCGACGATGTAGACCGCATCGCCCGCGTCGCCTTGCGCGAACAGCAACTGCCCTTGCTTGAGCTCGCACGGCTCCATATAGACGGAGAGCTTCGCCAGCGCTTTCCCGCTCAAATGCGGCATGATCGCGGCGAGGCTGCGAAACTTGGATCGCTCGCGCGGACCGCGCGCACGCACGAGCACCATGTCTTCGACCCATTCGAGGCCGCTGTCGAGGTCGCCGAACACATGGACGTTGTCGGTCAGCACGCCCGCGCGAGCCAGCATGTCATGCGCGCGCGCGGGCAATCCGGTGAAGACGAGCGTATCGCCGCTTGCCGTCGCGCGTTGCTTCAGTCGCAGGAATGTCGCCGATGTCGACGCGTCGAGGCCGCTCACTTTTCTGAAATCGAGCACGATGAAGCGCGGCGACGCGTCGCTTTTCGCGGCGAGCCGCTCGTCGAGTCGGCGCAACATGAGGTTGGCCGTGCCGAAGAAGAGAAACCCTTGCAGACAGGTGCCGACCACGGCATCGGCATGATCGAGGAGCCGCTCGGTATCGCCGATCGAGCGCTCGACATTCGAGCGATGACTGCGCCCGTCGAACTCGCGCGAAATGGCGCTGATCCGGGCATAGCTGAAGACGAAGAGCGCGCAGGCCGCGGCGATGCCGAGCACGATGCCGGCCACCACGCCTTCGACGATGATGACGGCGAAGATCAGTAGAACCAGCAAGTAGTCGGCCACGCCGAGCTTCCGATACGAAGCGATCAGCCACTCGTGCAGCAGCCCCCAGGCCAGATAGAGCTGCAGCCCGACGAGAACGGGTTTCGGGAACCACGCGATCAAGCCCGGAAAAAGCGCGATGACGGCGAAGCAGCCGAGGCCCGCGACGACGCCGCTCAAACGCGCGGTGGCGCCCGCGCGGCTGTTGAGCACCGTGCGGCTCATCGACTGATAGCCGATGATGCCTCCCGTCATGCCCGCGAGCAGGTTCGCCAGACCGGCGGCGCGCATCTCCCGGTTGAAGTCGGCGTCGTGCCCCGTCGCTAGGCTGGCGCCGCTCGAATTGAGCAGGATCGTCAGCGCGGAGACCGCGGCCACGGCGAGGCACTCCGGCAGATGAGCCGCGATCGCGGCCCAGTCGATTTCGTGGCGCGGCAGCATGAGCGGCAATTGCAACGCCGACAGCGGCTCGCGCGTAAAGAGCAGTCCCGCTTCGCGCAGTTGGTCGGGCGCCAGCCCCATGACCGACATCCCCGCGAAGAAGACGACGATGCCGGCGCCGAGGCCGAGCGGCGCAAGCGCATACGGCTTCACGCGGCCTTGCGCGGCGAGCAGCGTGGCGCAGACGACGAGCGCGGGCACCCATGCGAGCCAAGAGAGCTCGGGCAGTGCCTCTATCGCCGGCAAGCCGAGGCTGTGTCCGGTCAGCATGCGCATCGCGCCCGACAGTAGCAGATAGCCGGTCCCACCGAGAAACCCGCCGACCACGGGGTAAGGCAGAAATTGGATCACCGAACTGTGTCGCGAAACGCCGACGAGATAGAGCACCGCCCCCGTCACGAGCGTGCTGATGGCGAGCGCGGCGAGCACGGTCACGAGCACGCCGTTTTGCGGCAAGCCTGTGGCGGTGGTGTCCGCCGCGACGCCTGCCGCGAGACCGACCAGCAATGCAACGGCGTTGCTGTCCGGGCCGCCGATCATAAACGGCAGCGAGCTTTTCAGCGCGACGACGAGCGCGATGATGCCGCAGCTCACGAGCGTGACCGGCATGCCGACAGTCACGAAGTGTGCAAGATTGCCGCTGAAGATCATCGACCCGTAACCGATCGAATAGCAGAGCGTGACGAGACCCGACAGGAGGCCCGCTACGATATTCGACGCGAGCGGCGGCGAAGCGGTCGCGCTCGTCGTCGTGTTCAGCGAAAATGTCTTGTCCGTCATGGTATGGACCTCACTTGCAGGCGGCGGGCGATGGCACGACCGGCTCGACCTCGGCGCCCGGCATGAGACCGAACGTCGAGCGCGGCGATCGGATGATCGTGCCGAAGCCTTCGGATAGTTCGTGGTGATCGATTTCCGTACGGACGTCGATCGTTCCGTGATAGACGCGGATGTGCTCGCCCGACTCGCCGCGCGGGCAGTCGAGCGCGAGCGCTTGGGGTTCGCTCTCCGGGACGCTCATCGGGCCAGCCGTCTCACCGCTTTGGAGCCGGCTCGCGAGCCCGCACTCGCGCACCGACCACTCGGTGCCGCGAATGCCGATCGTCGCCGTTTGCGTTTTCAGCCGATAGGCATCGGGATTGCCTTGCTTGCCGATCAG
>JBCNPL010000032.1:0-16674 GCA_039593375.1 Paraburkholderia sp.
ATTCACGAAGACGGCTTTGGGCCGATGCGCCGCGACGATCGTCTCGAGCGCCTCGATATCGAGCCCCGTCGGCGTACGCGGCACCCCAATCACCTCCAAACCGGCCAGCTTCAGAATCTGCAACAGGTTGCAATAGCCCGGATCTTCGACGATCACCGCATCGCCGGGCCGCAGCAATGTCCGCGCGATCAGATCGAGCGCCTGCGTCGCCCCCTGCGTCAGTAGGACATTGTCGAGCGCGGCGGGTAGCCCGAGGCGATCGAGCTGCTCGACGATTCGCTCGCGCAGCGGCGCGAAGCCATAGGGATGCCCATAGTCCGCGAGACGCGCCGCCGGCACGCGTGCGAGCGCGCGCAATGCCTGATGCAGGCCGCCTTCGTTGACCCACTCGTTCGGCAAGGTCCCGCATCCGGCCTTGATCGGCACGGAATGGTCGGCGTAGACATCCGAGAGCAACCAGGTCGCCGTCAGGCTCGGCGGCTGCCAGACCGGCATCTCCGTGCGCGCGGCATCGCCGCGTGCGGCGACGCGGTAGCCCGAGCCCGGGCGCGACAAGACGAGCCCCATCGAGACGAGCCGCCCATAGGCTTCGGTCACCGTGAAGGTGCTCAGCCCGTGCTCGCGCGCGAGCTGCCGCACCGAAGGCAGCGCGGCGCCCGCCCTGAGCGTCTGCGCGTCGATCGCCCGCGCGAACGCATGCACCAATTGCTCGACCAGCGTCGGCGCGCGCGCACGGTCGCGCTCGAGGTTCAGTTCGATCAAGGCCGGCACGTTGTGAACTCCTTCTCCCAATACGGTTTACGCGAATTTACCAGCACAGTTGGCAGCGCGGTGCGATAACTGTACATGTCCATCGATTATCGGCGGACGCTAGAGTGGACCATCGCCCTGGCCGCGAACGCGCTTCGCATCGTTCGCTTGCAGCGCCGACCGAAACCAAACAACAGGAGAAATGCCGTGACCGCCCATCCCGCGTCCGACGATCTTTCGAATTTCTGGATGCCGTTCACCGCCAACCGCCAGTTCAAGGCCGCGCCGCGGCTGCTCGTCTCGGCGCGCGGCATGTATTACCGCTCGAGCGACGGCCGCGAGGTGCTCGACGGCTGCGCCGGTCTCTGGTGCGTGAACGCCGGGCACTGCCGCGACGAGATCGTCGCCGCCGTGCAGGAAACGGCCGCCTCGCTCGACTATGCTCCGCCGTTCCAAATGGGCCACCCGCTCGCCTTCGAGGCGGCCGCGAGAGTGGCGAAGGTCATGCCGGCCGGACTCGACCGCGTTTTCTTCACGAACTCGGGCTCGGAGGCCGTCGATACGGCGCTCAAGATCGCCCTCGCCTATCACCGTTCGCGTGGCGAAGGCCAGCGCGTACGGCTCATCGGCCGGGAGCGCAGCTATCATGGAGTCGGCTTCGGCGGCATTTCGGTGGGTGGGATCTCGCCGAACCGCAAGGCGTTCTCAGGATCGCTGCTCGGCAATGTCGACCATCTGCCGCATACGCACAACCTCGGCGAGAATGCGTTCTCGAAGGGGCAGCCGGCATGGGGCGCGCACCTCGCCGACGAGCTCGAACGCCTCGTGGCCCTACATGATCCTTCGACGATCGCGGCCGTCATCGTCGAACCGGTGGCCGGCTCGACGGGTGTCTTGATACCGCCGCAAGGCTATCTGCAGCGGCTGCGCGAAATCTGCACGAAGTACGGCATTTTGCTGATTTTCGATGAAGTCATCACCGGCTTCGGTCGGCTCGGCCGCGCGACGGCGAGCGAGCTCCTCGGGGTGACGCCCGATCTGATCACGCTCGCGAAGGCGATCAACAATGCGGCGGTGCCGATGGGCGCCGTGGCGGCAAGCCGCCATGTCCACGACGCGATCGTGGAAGGCGGACTGCCCGGCGCGATCGAACTCTTTCACGGCTACACGTACTCCGCGCACCCGGTCGCAAGCGCGGCCGCGATCGCCGCCCAGGATCTCTATCGCAAGGAAGACCTGTTCGCGCGCGCCGGTCGTCTCGCACCGGCGTTCGAACGCGCCGCGCATGCGCTTGCCGATGCGCCGCATGTGAAGGACATCCGCAACCTCGGACTCGTCGCGGGCATCGAGCTCGAATCGCGCCCCGACGCGCCGGGCGCGCGCGCCTACGAAGTGTTCGTCAAATGCTTCGAGGCGGGTGTGCTCGTCCGCTACACGGGCGACATCGTCGCGTTCTCGCCGCCGCTCATCATCGAGGAAGAGCAGATCGAGCAGATCTTCGGGACGGTCAAGAAGGTGCTTGCCACGGTGCAGTGACCGACGCGCGGACACGACCCACTGCAATTTCGTTCAAGATCCATCGTTCCACGCGGACTAACTTCGTCTCGTCTTCCACGATGACGAAAAGGACCGCAGATGGGTTCACGCTTGATTGGGTATTTGTTTTGCACGCTCGCCATGATCGGAGTCGGCAGCACGGTCGTGGCGAGCAAGCTCATCGCGCATGGGCTGCCGCCGTTCGCCGCGACGGCACTGCGCTTCGCGATTGCATTTCCTGTCTTCATCGCGACGATGCGCGTCACGGGCGAGCAGTGGCCGCGTCTGCGCCGGCGCGAAACATGGCTGCTGATCGCCCAATCCGGTTGCGGCAGCGTCGGCTATACGGTCTTGTTGTTGAGCGGCATGCGCCTCGCTTCGGCGACGGACGCCGGCGTGATTGCCGGAAGCCTGCCGGCCATCGCCGCACTGATCGCCGTGCTTGCGTTGCGCGAGCGGCCCGGCGCGATGACGATCACGGCTGTCGCGCTGGCTACGATCGGCGTCGGCGTCTGCACGCTAGGCGCCGACGATGCCGCTGCCGCCGCGCGTTCGGCATCACTCAGGGCCCCTTCGCTGCTCGGCGATCTTTTCGTGCTCGCAGCCGTATTCTGCGAAGGGGGCTTCATTCTGCTCAACAAGCGGTTGCAAACGCCGGTCTCGCCGCTGCAGATGTCGACGCTGATGTCGGGCATCGGGCTCGCCTTGTCGCTCGTGCCCGCGCTTTTCGAACGCCCCTGGACCACCACGGGCATCGACCGGTCGGCACTGGCCGGCGTCGTCTACTACGCGCTCGTACCGACCGTCGGCGGCTTCCTGCTCTGGTTCGCGGGCGCCGCGCGCATCGCCGGTGCCCAGGCCGGCGCGTTCACGGCGTTCGTCCCTGTCTCGGCGGCCGCATTCGCGGCGCTCGTGCTGCATGAGTCGATCAAGCCCGCGCAGTGGTGGGCAATGGCATGCGTGCTAGCGGCCGTCGCGCTGATCGCGTTCGACGGAGCCCGCCGCGAGTGACGTCCTCGAGCGGATGCGGATACGTCAGACATTCGGCATGCCGGACACGCTAGGCGTCCCGACGATCGAGAGAAACTCGCGGCGCGTGGAAGGATCGGTGCGAAACGAGCCGAGCATCCGCGACGTCACCATCGCGACGCCCGGTTTGTGGACGCCGCGCGTCGTGATGCATTGGTGCGCCGCCTCGAGAATGACGCCGACCCCTCTCGGCTGCAGAATCTCGTTGAGCGTATCGGCGATCTGAACCGTCATCTTTTCCTGGATCTGCAGGCGCTTCGCGAAGGCGTCGACAAGCCGTGCCAGCTTCGAGATGCCGACGACGCGATGCTTCGGCAGATAGGCAACGTGGGCGCGGCCGATGATCGGGACCATGTGGTGCTCGCAGTAACTCTCGAAGCGGATGTCCTTCAGCACGACCATTTCGTCGTAGCCGTCGACTTCTGAGAACTGGCGCGAGAGGATCTCGCGCGGATCGACGTTGTAGCCCGAGAAGAACTCCTCGTAGGCGCGCGCGACGCGCGCGGGTGTATCGCGCAGGCCTTCGCGATCCGGATCGTCGCCGGCCCAGCGCAGCAGTACGCGGATGGCGTCCTCCGCCTGCTCGCGCGTGGGGCGTGCAGCCCAGCGAATCGACGGCTCTCTTTCGACCGCGGCGCTTGCCTTCGATTTGGTGACCGGCTCGCTCTTCTTCTTCGCTCGAGGTCCGCTGCTCATCGCTGACTATCCTCCCGTGGTGTGGCGTGTGTGGCTCGATGTCGGCGTGTCCGGATCGAGCCGAAGGCCGACGGAAGCGACTTGAACGCGACTTCATGCGTGCATCGCCCGTGCCAGCCATTGTTTCACGTTTTGGCGGGCCCTGGGCGAGTCCGCGGCGCGGATAACCGCCCTGTTGCACAATATCTGCTTCGGTCTCGCGAACAGGAGTGCTTCATGCCTTACGTCACCGCCAACGACATCAGCCTCTACTATCGGATCGACGGTGCCGAGCGCACCGACGCGCCGTGGCTCGTCCTGTCGAATGCGCTCGGAACGGACGTAGCGCTGTGGTCGCCTCAGATCGATGCGCTATCGCGGTTGTTTCGCGTCTTGCGTTACGACACGCGTGGGCTTGGGCGCTCGAGCGCACCGTCCGGCCCCTACACGATCGAACAACTGAGCGGCGACGTGCTCGCTCTCCTCGATACGCTCGCGATCGAACGCGCGCATTTCTGCGGAATTTCACTCGGGGGCGCGACGGGAATGGCGCTGGCCGCGCGCCATGGCGAGCGCATCGATCGCTTGATTTCGGTGAGCGCGCCGCCGCGCAATCCCACGTCGCCCGAGGTCTGGGCCGACCGCATGAAGCAGGCCCGCGGCGGCGGCATGCCGGCGCTAGCGGAGGCCGTGATGGGCCGTTGGTTCAGCGCCGCGTTCATCGAGCGCGAGCCGCTCGTCTGCGCCGCCATCCACGACATGATCCGCCACACGGATCCGGAAGGATATGCGGGCAACTGCGCCGCTGTCGCATCGACGGATTTGACCGACGAGCTCGTTCGGATCGAAGCGCCTACACTGATCGTGACGGGAACGCACGATGCGGCCATCGCGCCCGAAGCAGCCCGCGCGCTGGCCGCCTCGATCGCCGGCGCGCGTCACGTCGAGCTCGACGCACTACATCTGCCGAACATCGAGCAGGCCGGCACCTTCACCGAAACGATCCTCGCCTTCCTGAGCGAGCCTCGGTAAGCCGCGAGCGGCGCGTCGAGGCGCGATGCAGCGCGCCGCTCACTCCTCGGCGTCGTGCTCGGCGACGAAGCGAAGCAAGTAGGCGCGCAGCGCGGCTTCGAGCGCGCGATGATCGGCGGCGTTCTTCGAGCCCGCGTCGGCCTCTTCGCCGAAGAACGCGGGCGGCGCGTCGTAGACGCCCACTTCGGCGCCTTCTCGCAGTATGCGCAGCTCGTGCGACGCCTCGACATATTCGGCGACCCAATGAACGCCTTCGATATGAGCGCCGGTCCGAACGGTCGTTTTCATGAAACCCTCCTCGGCTTCGGGCTTCGCAACGGGCGTAGCCGCCGCGGGCCTCAGAGGAAGCGTACGCCTCTCGCGCGGCAAGCGCACGTGCCGCGCCGTTCCGTCAGCCGACGCGCTCAGGCACGCGTCAGTGGCTGATCGCCTCGAGCATTCGCCCCTTCGTCGACGGGCCGAGCAGAATCATGCAGATGCCGACCAGCATCGACGCCGCGATGAAGACAGCCACGCCTGGCACACCGTAGCTGTGCAGCAGGATCCCGATCGCAAGCCCCGCGAACGCGGCGGCGATGCGGCTCCACGAGTAGACGAAGCCTACGGCGCGAGCCCGCACGCGCGTCGGATAGAGCTCTGCCTGATAGCCGTGATAGGCATAGGACATGACGTTCGACGCGAGCGTAAAGACGACACCGAGCACGATCAAGACGATCGGATCAGACGCCTGCGCGAAGAGCGCGATGACGATGCCCATGACCAGGAGACCACCGCAGATCTGCGTCTTGCGTTCGAGCTTGTCCGCGAAGAACGTGCCGAGGAGCGGACCGAACGGATTGGCGATCGCGATGACGAAGGCATACTCGAGGCTGGCCGTCACATGGATGCCGCGATGGATGAGCAGCGTCGGCACCCAGGCGGCGAAGCCGTAGAAGCCGACGACCTGCGCCATGTTGAAGATCGAGAGAATGACGGTGCGCTTCAGATAGAGCGGCCCGAAGATTTCCCGGAAGGAGCCGCGCCCCTCCATTTCCGCTGCGGCACGCCCGGGCGCGGGCAGCGCGATGCCCTTTTCGGCCTCCACGCGGCGCTCGAGTTCGGCCACGATTTGCTCGGCTTCGTCGATGCGCCCGTGGCGCGCAAGCCAGCGCGGACTCTCCGGAATGTTGCGGCGGATGATCCAAACGAGGATCGCGCCGAGCGTGCCGATGAGGATCACGACACGCCAGTAGTCGAGGCCGAACGGCTTCGTATCTTTCAGGATATAGGCGAGAAACGCGACGACGGGCACGGCGGAGAACGTGATCAGCTGGTTGACCGCATAGGCGCGCCCGCGCTCGCGGCTTGGGATCAGTTCGGAGATGTACGAATCGATCGTCACCAGTTCGACGCCGATGCCGATGCCGGCCACGAAGCGCCACAGATTGATGGTTAGCCCTGTGTCCTGAAAGGCCATGATCGTGGTGCAGACGACATACCAGACGAGCGACCACGTGAAGATGAAGCGACGCCCGAAGCGATCGGCGACGAAGCCGAATCCGAGCGCGCCGACCCAAAGTCCCGCGAACGTCGAGAAGACGAACGTGCCGAACCCGGCCACGGCAAGCGGCGCGAGCGCCGCGAAAAAGCCGAGCGACTCGGGCTTGAACATGCCCGATTGAACCATGCCCGGCGCAACATAGCCGGTGAAGAAGAGATCGTAGAACTCGAACACGCCGCCGAGAGAGATCAGGATGACCATGGTCCAGATGGTTCGTGACGGCGGCAGCCGATCGAAGCGCGCAGCGATTTCAGCCGATTTCTGATTGGACATCTTTGCCTCTGTGTCTTTTTGCGTTTTGTTTTTGAAAGCCTTCATTCTTATGGCAGTCGGGGAAACGCCCGCCCGAATGTCGCATGTCGGCAAGCGCTTAACAATGCGTGTGAATACGGACGCATGCTCGAGTGCACCGCGGCGGCTCGCGTGCCGATCGCGCGCCGAGTGCGCCACGCGAGGCGCGGCGAGCCGCGTGTCAGCGCACCGCGGCGGCGTAGTCGGCCGGCGTCACGCCGAAGAAGCGAACGAACGCGCGCGTCATATGGCTCTGATCGGCGAAGCCCGCGCCGAGTGCGGCGTCGGCGAGCGCGGCACCCGCCGCGATGAGCCGGCGCGCGAGGCCCACGCGCCGCTGGATCAGATACGCATGCGGCGGCAAGCCTGTTTCGCGCGTGAATTCTCGCAGCAACTGAAAGCGGCTCAGCCCGGCCTCGGCCGCGAGGTCGGCAAGCATCACGGCAGCCGCGGGATCATCGTCGATACGAATGCGGGCGCGGGCGACGGCAGCGTTCGCCGCGCCGCGCCGCAACGGCGTGGACTGCCGCAATCGAACCGTCGTGTGGCGTGCGACGACATCGGCGAGAAAAGCCAGCAGCGCTTCTTCGCGTGCGATCGCGTCCAAGACGACCGGACCATCCACCGCCGCAAAGAACGCTCGATCGAAGAGGCTTGCGAACCTCGCGTCGCGCAAGACAGGGCGTTCGATTTCGAGCGACGCGGGCGACGGCGCGCCGAGGTCGCGCGCAATATCGCACATCAGCGGCGGATCGACGTAGAGCATGCGCCAAGCGCGCCCGCGCGCATCGAACGGCATGCCGTCGTGTACTTCGCCGGGATTGACCGTAATGGCGTCGCCGGCACGCGCCTCGACAGGGCCACAGCCGCTTGCCGAGCGCTGCGCCCCGCGCACGACGATTCCCACGCCGAATCGGTCATGAGAGTGGCGGGCAAACGATCGGGCGGTGTCGGCAAAAGTCGCCTCGACGCCTCCCAGCGCGCAGCGATACATCACGACGCGATCGTTGCCTCCGCGGTTCATTTGCGTGTCCGTCTCGCCGGCTCGTGGTCGTGCTCGCGCTCCTCGGCACGTGCTCCTTCGCGCACATTGCCTTGCGCGACATGGGTCCCGGGGGCGACGCTGTGTGTAAGCCAGACATTGCCGCCGATCACGGCGCCTCGCCCGATGGTCACGCGTCCGAGAATCGTCGCGCCCGCATAGATGACGACGTCGTCCTCGACGATCGGATGCCGAGGCTGCCCCTTCACGAGCACGCCGTCGCCGTCCGCGGGAAAGCTCTTCGCGCCGAGCGTGACGGCCTGATAGAGCCGCACGCGCTCGCCGATGATGGCGGTTTCGCCGATCACGACGCCCGTGCCATGATCGATGAAAAAGCTCGGACCGATCCGAGCGCCCGGATGGACGTCGATACCGGTCGCGGAATGAGCAATCTCGTTGACGAAGCGCGCCAACAGCGGAACGCCGAGTTGATGGAGCGCATGCGCGATGCGATGGTGCATGACGGCCAGCACGCCCGGATAGCAAAGCAGAATCTCGGTGATGTGCTGCGCGGCCGGATCGCCCGCAAACGCGGCCTGAATGTCGCTGACGAGCAGCGCCCGGATCGACGGCAATTGCGTGCCGAACGTGCGCGTGATCTCGAACGCCATTGCCGCGAGATCCGCCTCCGGTGTCTCGGCATGTTCGGGCAAAAACCGCAGCGCGCGGCGAACCTGCTCGCTCAATAGCCTCAACGTGGTGTCGAGCGTATGGCCGACGTAATAATCGACGGTTTCGTCCGTCAGATCCGGAGCGCCATAGTGGGTCGGAAACATCGAGGCGCGCAGCCCCTCGACGATATGGACGATCGCATCGCGCGACGGCAGCTCGCGGATGCCACGCGGATGACGCGTACGATGCAGCTCTTCGCGCGAGGCGCGCAGTTCCGCAACGATCCTCTCGAGTTCCCAGTGGCGGGCAAGCGGATTGGACATGGCTCGGCGAAGGCCGCCTCGAGCGGCCGAAAGTGAAAGCTCGAAAAAGATTACCGCGTTTTATCGGTACGCGCCCGACACGCGCGTCGTGGACACTAAACCGTCACGCTGCTGGCGTCGATCCAGCGCACGGCCCAATCGCGCGCGTGAGCGATGGCGGATGCCTCGTCGGAAAAACGCAGATCGGATGGAAAAAAACGATTGGCCACGAGCTCCCCATCGCTCGAGCGCGAAATGACCACATACGGTTGATAAGTGCCGTCCACGGCCCGCGCGGGCGCGCAGTTCAGCAGGTATCCCCGATGAGTGAATGCGGCGTCGGAATGCATATTGTCGCCTGCCTCCAAATCCCCTCTCACTAACCTTTCTTAGTCGCCGATACGGGGCGAAATCAGGCTGGCCGCGGCTCGTTCTCGAAGGTGGGCGTCGGCTCGCCGGAAAAGAATCATACTCCCGGGAAAGGCGAGGTTGCACGCGGAAATAAAATCGGGCCGTTGCAAAGTCACGGTAAGTCGCCGCGCTCCGTGCGCGAACCCCGCTTGATCTTGCAAACGGCTGCGCTACGATGAGAGCAGAGACACGCGATCGAAACGCGCCGAACGTTTCCCCCGCCGCGACGAAAAAAGGCGCGCGCAACCACGAGCGAGTAGACCATGAATGCAAGCCGCCTGATTTCCGGCGCGCCGAGGCGGCGCGTCTGGTTCGCGCCCGGGGACGGCCCGGGCTCGCTCGAGCCCGCCGCCGCGAAGCGATTTCGCGTCGCGCTCATTTGTCTCTTCGCGACATATGTGCTCGCATGGATCGAGATTCCGCTGGAATTCGCGTTTCAGCCCGGCGAGACCGCGGCAGCCGGGGCTTCGCCGCTCTTCGCGGCCGTTGTCGCGAGAGTGCTGCTCGGCGCGCTCTATCTGTTCGTCGCGCTCCATCGTACGTGGGCTCGCTGGACCGTCGTCGCGCTCGGCTTTCTTTCCGCGGCTTTCGTCACGCCGATGCTGCCCGGCGAGTGGCAGGCCTTTGCGCTTGCCGCCGTCGTCACCGGCCTTGGAGTGATGGGCAAACTGGCCGCGGCGATATTGTTGATGCTGCCGCTGAGAAGGGTGCGGATCGTACAATGACTTCCGACTTCCTTCGACCATTGACAGGAGCACTACGATGAGGATCGTCGTCATAGGCGCAAGCGGCACGCTTGGCCAAGCCGTATGCGCCGCGCTCAAGGCTCGGCATGAAGTGATCGAAGTCGGGGCATCGCGCGGCGCTCATCACGTCGATGCAACGAACTTGCCGAGCGTCGAGCGACTCTTTCACGAGATCGGGCGCGTCGACGCCGTCGTGACTACGATCGGCAAGGTCCACTTCGGACCGTTTCGCGACATGACCGCGGACCAGTTCTGGATCGGTTTGCGCGACAAGCTGATGGGACAGGTGAACGTCGTGCTCGCCGCGCAGCATCACGTCAACGACGGCGGCTCGTTCACGCTGACCAGCGGCATTCTCGCCGAGGAACCGATCCGCGAGGGCGTCAACGCGACGACGGTCAATCTCGCGCTTGAAGGTTTCGTCCGCGGGGCGGCGATCGAATTGCCGCGCGGCATTCGCATCAATCTCGTGAGTCCGACCGTGCTCGAGGAATCGATGGGCGCGTACGGCCCATATTTTCGCGGCTTCGAGCCCGTCACGGCCGCGCGCGCGGCGCTCGCATACTGCCGCAGTGTCGAAGGCGCACAGACCGGGCGCGTTTATCGCGTCGGCGACTGACCGAACGTCGAGCGCGGCGCGCGAGTAGGTGCGCGCCGCGTGCCGCGACAGATCCGCGCCGTGCGCTTTAGCGGCGTTCGAACGCGCCGTCGCGCAGCCGCCAAAGCCCCAGCGGATTTTCGTCTCGCACCGCGTCGGGCAGCAACGCGGCCGGCAAGTCCTGGTAGCAGACAGGCCGCAGAAACCGCTCGATCGCAAGCGTGCCGACCGAGGTCGCGCGCGGATCGGACGTCGCCGGAAACGGCCCACCGTGCACCATCGCATGGCAAACCTCGACACCCGTCGGAAATCCGTTGGCGAGAATCCGCCCGGCCTTGCGTTCGAGCGTGGGAAGCAGCTTGCCCGCCAACTCGAGGTCGTCGGATTCGACATGCAGTGTCGCGGTCAATTGGCCTTCGAGATGCTCGGCGAGATCGATCATCTCGTCGATATCGGCGCAAGTGACGATCAGCGATGTCGGCCCGAAGATTTCGTCTTCGAGCGGCGGCTCCGAAAGGAACGTCTGCTTCGTCGCACCGAACAACACGGGCAGCGCCGAATGCTCGGCTTCGCTTGCCGCACCTTCGGCCACGCGCTTGACGCCGTTGACACCGGTGCGTCGCGCGATTCCGTTTCGATAGGCCGATGCGATACCCGCGGTCAACATCGTCTGTGCGCCTTTTTTCTCGAGCGCCCTCGCCGCCGCATCGACGAATGGCTGCAGATGGGGGCCGTCCAGCGCGATCAGCAAGCCGGGATTCGTGCAAAACTGGCCGACGCCGAGCGTCAACGATTCGATGAATCCATTCGCGATCGTCTCGCTGCGCGCCGCCAGCGCTCCGGGCAGCACGAAACAAGGGTTGACGCTGCTCATCTCGGCAAAAACCGGAATCGGCTCGCGGCGCCGCGCCGCGATAGTCGCCAGCGCAAGGCCGCCGGCGCGCGATCCCGTAAAGCCGACGGCCTTGATCGCCGGGTGGGCGACGAGCGCTTCGCCGATTGCATTGCCGGCGCCGATCAACAGCGAAAATACGCCGGCCGGCAACCCGCACTCGGAAACGGCCTGCTGAACGGCGCGGCCAACGAGCTCGGACGTGCCGAGATGCGCCGGATGCGCCTTGACGACGACGGGACAGCCGGCCGCAAGCGCTGACGCGGTATCGCCGCCCGCGACAGAAAACGCGAGCGGGAAGTTGCTCGCGCCGAATACGGCGACGGGGCCGACGGGAATCTTCTGCATGCGCAAGTCCGAACGCGGCAGCGGCTTGCGTTCGGGCAACGCCGAATCGAGCGTTGCGCCGAGCCAGCGGCCGTCGCGTACGAGCGCGGCAAAGAGCTTCAGTTGGCCGACGGTGCGGGCACGCTCGCCCTCGAGGCGCGCCTTCGGCAGGGCCGTTTCGATGTGCGCCCGTTCGATGAGCGTGTCGCCGAGCGCCACGATCCGATCGCCGATCGATTCGAGCAACCGCGCACGCTGCTCGAGCGGCGCATGGCGAAACGGATCGAACGCATCACGTGCAAGCGCGCAGGCGCGGTCGACATCGCCCGCGTCGCCTGCGCCGAACTCCGGATCGATTTCGACATTGCGCACGGGGTCGAACGCGCGCAACGTTCCCGCGGCGCCGCGCACGGCTTGCGCGCCGATCAACATCTCTCCTGTAATCTGCATCGTCAATCTCCTGTGCAAACACTTGATCCTGAAAAAGCTCACCGTTGCGGCAGGCAATGCGTCGACGGTGAAGCTAGCAAACCGCGCTCCGTTCACCCCGACCGGCTGGAAGGGTTGCCGGGCGGGCCTCACATGCTGGAAGCAAGGCCGAGTCCAACCGATCGCGGCGAGCAGACGCCCGCCATCTTACTCACTATCGAAGCGGTCCCGTAAACACTCACCTTGGACCGGTTATGCGCATCGCGCCCATTTGCCGCCTTTCCCATGATCCGGCGCGCATCGGCTTGACGCCGAACGAATCGGCGCGCATTCAAGAAAGCGAATCGACGACGAGCACGATGTTAAGCGCGCTGACGACGAGCGCACAAACGATCGCAAGCACCGCCATCGGACGGCCGAGCCGGTACGGACCCATTGTTTGCCGGCGACAGGCGAACGCGATCAGCGCGGCCATCGGCACCGGCACGGCAAGGCTCAGCACGACTTGGCTCACGACCAGCGCGTGCGTCGCATCGACGCCGAGCGCGACGACGACAAAGCTCGGAACCATGGTAGCGAGACGGCGCAGCCAAAGCGGCACGGCGAAGCCGAGAAAGTCGCGCATGATGAGTTGGCCCGCCATCGTTCCGACGGCCGAACTCGAAATGCCCGAGGCCATCAGTGCGGTCAGGTAGAGCCCGGCGGCCATCGCGCCGAAAAGCGGTGTCAACGTGTGATAGGCGTCGCCGATGTCGGCAATCTGAGCATACCCCCGATGAAATGCACCGGCGGCCATCGCAACCATCGCCATGTTGACGATTCCCGCCACGCCCAGCGCGATGACGACCTCGACGTTCGAGTAACGGAGCAGCTTGCGCCGATCCTCTTCCGTTGCCGGCTTGATGCGCTCGCCGGTCAAGCCGGAATGCAGAAACAGCGCGTGCGGCATGACGGTCGCGCCGATGATGCCGACTGCGACGAGAAGCGCCTGGCTGTCGGCAAGCGTCGGCACGAACGTTCCGCGCGCCACCGATCGCCAATCGAGCGGCACGACGATCAGTTCAGCCAGATAGGCGACGGCGATGACGCCGACAAGGGCGCCGATCGCGAGTTCGATCGGCCGAAAACCGCGCCCCTGCAGCAGCAACAACGCCCACGTGAGAGCGGCTGTGATGCCCATGCCGACGATGAGCGGCAGATGCGCGAGCAGAGCAAGCCCAATTGCGCCGCCGAGGAACTCCGCCAGGTCCGTCGCCATCGCCGCGATCTCGCTGACGATCCACATCGCGGCCACGACAGGCTTCGGCAAGCTGCGCGCGCAGACCCTGGCGAGGCTCGCGCCGGTGGCGAGCCCGAGGCGGGCCGAGACCGACTGGAACAGCATTGCGACGAGGTTCGCGAACAGCACCACCCAGAGCAGCGCATACCCGTAGCCGGCACCGGCCTGGAGGTTCGTCGCGAAGTTGCCGGGGTCCACATAGGCCACCGAAACGACGACGGCGGGCCCGGCAAACGGCAGCAGAATCCGGACGCCGCGGCGGCGGCCGTCGAGCACGTCGCGCACATCGCCGGCCGTCCGGGCGCTGAGGCTCCGTCGGTGCTCGGGCCTCGCCGACTCGTTCGTCGCATTGCTTCGTTCGGGTTCAAACGACATAGGCTGCACACGCGCGGGCGCCCGGCGTCGCGCAGGTCCGACGCCGATGATGAATAGCTTGAGTGTAGCTTTCTCGAGCGAGCAATGGCTATGCCGCCCGATCGGCGCATGCGCGAATCGCCCCTTTTTCGCTTTCCGGATTCGACGGCGGGAATGAAACCTGCTCAGTCGACAGCGTTCGTTTCATGGTCGCCCGTCCCGGATGAAGAGCTGCTTCGGTGCGTTGCACGCCCGCATGCGCGACAAAACGCAGACTGCCCGCCGCATCATTCAGCTTTGGTGTTGCGCAACCGGTTCGGCCTGCATGACGACGCTCGCCCACGCCTTGCCCAATCAGAACGTTCTCGCTCCTGCCGGTATTCAGGCCGCCCATATCTTGCGGCTCTGGAATCTCACGCTGATCGTGTGCGGCGTCTTCTTCGCCGCGGTACTGGCCGGCGTCCTCGTGGCAGTGCTGCGCGGCAAACGAGCCGACGCCGCGATGACGCCGGATCTGTCGGGCAACACGCGCCCCGAGCGCGGCTTACGGCGCAGCGTCGTTGCGGCAACCGTCGTCTCGGTCGTCGTGCTCGTCGGACTCGTCGTCGTGGACGCGCTTACCGACCGTGCGCTGTCGAAGCTACCCGTCGCGCGTGCTTTACATATCGAGCTCGTAGGCTGGGACTGGTGGTGGCAGGCGAACTACGCGCCCGACGGCGGTGCCCCCGGCTTCACCGTCGCCAACGAACTGCACATCCCGGTCGGTCGCCCGATCATCGTCTCGCTGACCGCCGGCGACGTGATCCATAGTTTCTGGGTGCCGAATCTGCATGGGAAAAAGGACCTCCTGCCCGGCATCAGGTCGACGGTCGAATTTCGTGCGGACAAGCCCGGCGTCTACCGGGGCCAATGTGCTCAGTTCTGCGGCACCGAGCATGCGTTGATGGCGATGTTCGTCGTGGCGGACCCGCCCGAGCGCTATGCGGCGTGGGCTGCCGCTCAGCGTGCGAGCGCCGCCGAATCGGCCGACGCACTCGCGCAGCGCGGAAAGCAGGTCTTCGAGCAGTCGGTCTGCGCTAGCTGCCATACCGTGCGCGGCACCCGCGCCTCGGGCGCGCTCGCGCCCGACCTGACGCATCTGATGAGCCGACAGACGATCGCGGCGGGACGGCTCGTCAACAATGCCGCCAATCTGACGGCGTGGATTCGCGACCCCGGGGCTTTCAAGCCGGGCGCGACGATGCCGCCCGCCAACCTGTCCGACCCGGACCTCCGGGCACTCGTCACCTGGCTGGGCACACTCCGATGAGCGACCGCGCCGATACGCCCCGATCCGCCGACGCGGGCCTTCTCCTAGACGGCCCCGACGCACCCGATACCGTGCGGCTCGCACTCGCGCAAACGTGGCGCGATCCGCCCGGCTGGCTGGGCGCGCTCGCCGCCGTCAATCACAAGACCATCGCTCGCCGCTTCGTCGCGACGACGTTCGTATTCTTTCTGCTCGCCGGCATGCTCGCGCTCGCGATCCGGCTGCAGCTCGCGCGCCCCGACAATCGGCTCTTCGGCCCCGACGTCTACGACACGCTGTTCACGATGCACGGTACGACGATGATGTTTCTCTTCGCCGTACCCGTCATGCAGGCGATGGCCGGCTACCTGATTCCGCTGATGGTTGGCGCGCGCAGCATCGCGTTTCCGCGCATGAACGCCTACGCCTATTGGGTATTCCTCTTCGGCGGCATCATGCTTTACACGGCGTTCGCGCTCGGCAGCGGCCCACGCTCGGGCTGGTTCAGCTATGTGCCGCTCGCGGGCCCCGACTATGGGTTGGGAAAAGGCTCCGACATGTGGGCGCAGATGATCACGTTTACGGAGCTCTCCGCTTTGCTCGAAGCGGTAGTGCTGATCGCCACGATCTTGAAGATGCGCGCGCCCGGCATGTCGTTGAATCGGATGCCGATCTTCGCGTGGGCTACGCTCGCCACACAGTTCATGATCATCTTCGCGATGCCGGCGATCATGCTCGCCAGCACGGCGTTGATCCTCGACCGGCTCGTCGGCACGTCGTTCTACAATCCGGCGCTCGGCGGCGACGTGCTCCTGTGGCAGCACCTCTTCTGGTTTTTCGGCCATCCCGAGGTCTACCTGATCTTCGTTCCGGCGCTCGGCTTCATCTCGTCGATCGTCCCTACGTTCGCCCGCCGCCCGATCTTCGGCTATACGGCTGTCGTACTCGCGCTGATCGCCACCGCTTTCCTCTCGTTCGGCCTATGGGTGCACCATATGTTCGCGACGAGCGTGCCGCAACTCGGCAAGAGCTTTTTCACCGCGGCCAGCGTGATGATCGCCATTCCATCGGGCATGCAGATCTATTGCTGGATCGCTACGCTCGTCACCGGACGCCTCCACGTCAAGACACCGCTGTTGTTCGTGCTCGCCTTCTTCTTCATTCTTGTGATCGGCGGCATGACGGGCATCATGCTCGGCTCCGTCTCGCTCGATCTGCAACTGCATGACAGCTACTTCGTCGTCGCTCACTTGCACTACGTCCTGCTTGGCGGCGCCGTCTTTCCGCTCTTCGGCGCGTTCTTCTACTGGTTTCCGAAAGTCACGGGGCGCATGCTCGACGAACGCATGGGCCACTGGCAGTTCTGGCTCTTCTTCATCGGCTTCAATGTCGCGTTTTTTCCGATGCACCTGCTCGGGTTGCACGGCATGCCTCGCCGCATATGGACCTATCCGGCCGGCATGGGCTGGTCGACGATGAACCTCGTCGCGACAGTGGGCGCATGGACGATCGCGGCGAGCGTGCTGCTCTTTCTCGTCAAC
>JBCNPL010000320.1:0-3834 GCA_039593375.1 Paraburkholderia sp.
ACGACTTCGACCTCGGGTACGACGTCCACGTCCGGCTCGACTTCGACGAGTTCCACGAGCAACTCGACGTCCACTTCGTCCGCGAGCGGCACGATCAGCTGCGCGACGCCTACAGCGTCTTCCGGCGGCAACGCGAGCGGCCTCATCAGCGCCGACGTGCAGACGACAGACGGCACGCGCCTCTTCTCGCAAGGCAGCACGTTCAAGCTCGCCTTCGTCACGACGGCGCCCGCGGCCGACAACGTCGTCTGGTCGATTCAGGATTCGGTCGGCAACGTCAAGGGCAGCGGCACGTTCGCGGTCGCGAGCGGCACGCAGACGAACACGCTGTCGTGCAAATCGACGCTCGGCGGTTACTTCGCCGTCACGGCGACGCTTTCCAAGGCGGGTGGCACGCTGCCGCAAGCCGGCACGCGTCCGACGGGTATCGCGACGTTCGGCGTTCTGCCCAATGTCTCGGGCGTGATTCCGGCTGTGTCGTTCACGCATCAGGAACAGCACCGCTTCGGCATGCAGGGCTTCAACAGCAATGCGGCGGCGCTCTCGGCGCTCGGCATTTCGCAGACGATCGACGATCGCGAGCTATCGGCGATGGAGCCGAACGGTCCCAACACGTGGACGCCGTCGCTCTCGAACCTCGATTCGTCGTACACGAGCGGCAAGATCATGCGCCTCGTGCGCCTCGATGGCATCCCGGCCTGGGCGAGCCCGACGGGCGGCTTCCAGGACGACACGAACGCGCCGTCCGATCTCAACTACTACCAGAACTACATGGCGCGCGTCGGCACGGATACGGTCAACGTCCGCAAGACGTACTTCCCGAGCCAGCAGAACGACTACTATCAAGTGACCTGGGAACCGCAGTGGACCGACTCGCAGTCGAACTTCGTCGCGATGTACAAGGCCGTGTACACGGGCCTGCACTCGACGGATCCGAACGCGGTGGTCATGGGCACGACGAATCCGCTCGTCGCCAACTGCCAGACGGAATGCACGAGCGGTTATCTGCAAACGTTCGCGGCGCTGGGCCTCGGCCAGTACATCGACGGCATCACGACGCACGGCTACTACAACGCCGGCACGTACCCGTCGCACCCGCCCGAGCTCTATGACACGGATCCGAATCCGGCGAACGTCGCGAACGCGCTCGACAAGCAGATGCAGCAACTGCGCTCGGAAATGCAGACGGTCAAGCCGAACATGCGGCTCTGGTCGACTGAGCTCGGCATCAGCTACGACCCGGGCGTCTCGTACGGCCCGAACTCGCCGTCGGCGAACCAGCTCTACGCGCAGGCAGCCATCGCGGCACGCGCCCACCTGATCATTCTCGGCGAAGGCGCGCAGGTGACGTACTTCTTCTACGGCCCTGATTATCCGGATGAAGTCGGCTACGGCTCGTTCTTCGATCTCTCGGATGCGCAAGGCGCCTACGGTGCGACGAACCTGAGCCCGAAGCCCGAGGCGATGGCGTTCGCCGCGATGACGCGCATCATCGACGGCACGCAGACGCTCGGACGCTTGAACGGCCTGCCGACGATGGTCTACGGCTACGCCTTCCAGCAGCTCGGCGGCGGCAAGGTCATCACGGCGCTGTGGACGCACAACAACGCGCAGTGGCCGACCTCGTCGGGTTCGTATAGCTCGACTTACAGCACGTCGTACGGACTGCAGGTCGACTCCGCGGGCACGAGCGGCAACGTGACTGTCCTCGACGTCATGGGCAACGCGAGCACCGTTCCGTATTCGAACGGCGTGGCCACGCTGAAGCTGACGGAATCGCCGATCTACGTGGTGTCCTCGAACGCCACCGTCGCGAAGGCGAACGTCACGGCGCCCGTCGGATACACGGGTCAGTAAGTAGAAACGGCCCGCGCAATGCGGGCCCATCAAAAAAAGAAGGGACCTCCGGCACCGTCAGGTGCCTACGAGGTCCCTTTGTGTTTTCGGGCGCTGCTCGTCAACAAGCCGCGCTTCTCGCGCGGCAAAATTGCGAGCGTGCAGCGCGCTCGTTCAGTCGACGAGCCGAATGCCGAGTACCGTGGCGCGCGCCGTGCGAATGCGCTCGGCTTCGCGGTAACGCGCCTGGAACGAGTAATCGGAATCGAGCGGCAAATGCGGCGACGTGAAAAGATCGTTGATCTTCTGGAACAAGGCGAGAACAAAGCTCATGGTGACTCCCTATCAAGTACGGGTTTTCCCTTAAGCTGAATTCTAGGGTTTTCCCTAGCTCTCGTCTAGTGCATCGCAGCAATTTTTCGACGAACGGCCTAACTGCACGCTTTCCTTCCGCTGATGCGTTGCAGCAGCGCAACATCGTTGCCCGACGCCATTGCCACGTCCCGCCCGGCCAGGCGCAGTGGCCGCAAGATCGTCGCCCGCGTCAAATAGCGGGCGTCAGGGCCGCGACGCCGGCTTCGACAGAGGCGACGTCGGGCGGCCGCACGACGCGAGCCACCTCGACGCCATCGCGCAGGAAGATCAGCGTCGGCCACAGCTTCACCTTGAATGACCGGCCGAGCGGCCGGCCGGGACCGTCTTCGATCTTCAAATGGCGCGCTTGCGGAATGCGCGCGAGCGACTCGGTGATGAGCGGCTGCGCGCCACGGCAATAGCCGCACCAATCGGTGCCGAACTCGAGGATCGTCGCGCCGGGAAGCGCGTCGACTTCCGCGCGCGTCGGCGCGGCTTGGGAATAGGCGGTCATTGCTGCTCCGGATTTCGTCGTGCCCATATTGTCCGTCAGCCCGGCCGTACGCGCTGGCGCGCGATCGAAGCGCCGCTTTCGGCATCACTGATGCGCGCGAGCGGCGCGCGTCTTCGCCGCTTTCTTCGCGGCAGCCGAGCGAGCCGAGGCCCCTTTCGTGTGCGCCGCCTTCTTCGCGGCGGCGGAACGCGTCGAAGCGCCCTTCGTGTGCGCGGCCTTCTTCGCCGCGGCCGAGCGGCTCGCGGCAGGGCGCTTGGCCACGGCCGACCTCGCCTGCTTCGCCATCGCTTCGCTCGACGCACCCTTGCTGCTCTCGCGCTTGAGCACGCCCTCCGTCGTCCGCGAACGCTTGGCCTTCGTCTCTTTGCTCGGCGAATGCTTCGGCGTCCCGTGCTGACCCGCGGCGGTGTCCTTCTCGGCCTTCTTGCGCGTCGCCTCGCTCGTCGCCCCCTTCTTCGGCGGTTTCAGCGGCACGCCCGCGCGCCGCGCCTTCGACAGCCCGATCGCAACCGCTTGCTTGGCCGATCTCACGCCGTGCTTGCCCGCACGCACGTGCTCGACTTCCTCCTTCACGAACTCGCCTGCCTGGGTGGTCGGCGCTTTGCCCGCGCGCTTATCGGCTTGGGCACGTGAGACTGTTTTACGCTCGGGCATGATGGATCTCCTCGAAATGTTCGTAGAGCCATCACGATGACGCAATGCATGTGCCAAAGATCGCGCGCTAACGAACCCTGGGCGGGCTCGCACCGATCGCCGCGATCGACGCGGCCCACGCGTGCCTTTCGAATGTCACTGCCAAGGGCCGCGGCCGACCGATTGCAATGCACCATCGGTCACGTAAGGCACGATCCCGAGATCGCGGATGCTGCGCGCGACCTTGCGTCGGCAGCGGTCATCGGCGGGCGGACAATAGTCGATCGAGATGACGGGCAGCCCGTAGCGCGTGCGAATCGTCGCAGCCTGCGCGAGCAGCCAGTCGCGGTCGCCCGCCGGCACGTCGGTATAGCGCCGATTGCCTTGATCCCAACCGCCGAAGAGCGACTCGAATGCCACGGCGGTCACGTCATCATGGACCTGCGGCAGGATATCGAAACCGCGGTTGAGAATCAGACGCGCTTCGGGAAAGCGCG